>CAZFSE010000081.1:0-18392 GCA_964521805.1 uncultured Verrucomicrobiota bacterium | reverse complement strand
CCCATCTCCAAGCCCCCCCGCCCCGCTACTCAGGCTCGACTGTCTGGTAATACGCCGCCTCGCGATCCGAAAGGCGGCCTTCTTCGATCAACCGCTTGAGCTGGGGCGCTGAGACGTTGCGCGACTGGCCTACGGAGGATGCCCCGGCCTGGCGTACAGCGGGGGTTGTCTCCATCCGCCCGCTCCAGGCCTTCCAAAACAGCCCACCCGCCGCGGCGGCCACGCAGAGCGCAAAGAGGCCGGAAGCCACCGCCGCAGGCCAGCGGGCCATCCGCGGCGGATGCTGAGCCCTGGGCATGCGACATCGGTCGCACTGCAGGCAATCCAGATCGGAGGCCCGTAGCACCCCCAAATCACAGCGCCCGGGATGCAACACCGGCAGAATGCGGCGCAACAATCTTACGCCGCTCAAAATCGCAAGAAACGCACCGGCCGGGCACAGATTCCGGCACCAAAAGCGGCGAAAGAAAAATGAGGCGGCCAGCAGGGCGAGCACCATCCCGGACACCGCATGCTCACGCCAAGCGTGGAACACATGCACCAGCGGATCCGCCTCCATGATCCCCTGCGGCCCGCCGCCAAGCCCTATCAGCAAGAACACCCAGAGAAGCAGATACTTCACCCATCGCCCATACCGCCAGAAACTCTTTGGCGGATCGGTCCGCCACCGGGCGGGCCGAAGGTCGCCCAGCAGTTCCTGCAAGGCGCCAAATGGGCACAGCCAGCCACAGTAGACATTGCCCAGCAGGAGCACCAGCATGGGCACTCCCGCGAACAGGAGGAAGGCCACCGTCCAGGAAGGCGACAACCACGGACCCGCCACCAGCGACAAGACCGGATGCATGGAAACCTGGGCGTTCAGCAGGACGCCCAATCCCAGCACCACCGCCAAGAGCACCACCCGCCGCCGCCAGGGCGCGGGCTTTCTTCGCGCCCACACCACCAGGCCCAGAAGGGCCAGCACCAACGCGCCATCCCAGCCCCTGGCCCCCGGCCTCCAGGGACAGCCGCTCGCGGGCTCCTTGCCCAGCACCTCGGCGGCAAAGGCGGGGCCGGAAATACGCAACAGCGCGAGCACGGCGTCACGGCTTGCAGTGGCGCCCGAAACCCCATCCACCCCATTGAAGTCCTCCGTCTGGAACAGGTTCAGGCCACTCAGGGTTTTCATCCACGCCTGCACGCGCTGGAAATAGGCCGGCGTCTCGTTGGATTGGTATACCTCAAGGCCCAGCAATTGACCGTCCTCATCCACGCGCACGGCCAGCGAAATGGGGCCGCCATATCCGGAGATGTCGGGCGCGAAATCGCCTGCCGAATAGATCCAGCCCTTGCGCCCTGTCGCAGTGGCGGCGACGGAATAATACCGCACCGGGCGCTCCCCGCGTGTGACCCGCTCCGTCACGGTGCGCCCAGCGGCCAGGGATTGCGCGGCTTTCCGGAACAGCGGATCCTCGCCGGCGGGTGCGGTGGCGGATGCTCGCGTGAAAATGGCCAGCAACAGCACGGCCGCCGCCAACACATAGCCCGCGCGAAGAGCCTGCCGATCGGTCCGCAAGCCGGCGTGATGCTCGCCTGCGGAGGCGGGCCACAGCACGGGCAGATTGGACAGCACCAGGGCCATTAGAATGATCAGCGTGGAGGAAACGCCCTGCGCCGGTATCAAGATGAGCCCCGTCAGCAACGCCCCCAGCATGCCGCCCAGATTGTCGAACACCTCCAATTCGGCACCCATGGCCAGCGTCGTCTGGCCGGCCTTTTCGAGCAGGCGCGTGGCGGGGGGAATCACCGCGCCGCACAACAGGCCCGCCGGAAAGAACAGCGCCATCAACGCGGGCCCCGACAACGCGGCCCGCTGGATGGCCAGCGCCGCCAGAAGGGTCAGCAGGAAGCCCAAGTCCACCGCCAGTAATCGGGAAGGACGCAGGCCTCGCAGGAGGCACCACGCGACGCCCTGCCCACCCAGCGCCAGTCCCAGCATGAACAAGGCGGAGATGAGCCCCATGTGCAGGAACAGAGAGCCTTGAACCAACTGATACAGGAACATCAGCACGAGGCTCAGAGAAAGACCCGCCCAGCCCATGCTCAAGACCAGCCAGCAGGCGTCATAGGTGCTTCCGCCCGCCCCGCCGGCGGAGACCTGCCGGGCGCGGTACAGCAGGCGCAACAGGGCCAGCAACAACAGGCACACGACAAAAGCCCAGGGAGGGGTTGCGGCCGCTCGCCCCAGCCCGCGCGCGAACCAGGCCATGCGCCCGGATTGAAGGCTCTCAATCATCAGGGCAAACAAACTGGCCTTGGGATGAGCGTCGGTGTTCAACAAGAAATCCGCCGGGCTTTTCTGAATGGCCGCCTCATAGGCCTTGCGTTGAAAGCGAATGCGGTCGCCCGGAAACAAGGAGGGAATGCTGGCAGAAGGATAGATCGCTTCCGCGCCCGGAACCGAGGCATAGCGTACCGCCAGCACCCGCCGATTCTCTGTCAGCACGTCCGCTTCCGATCCAAAGAGCCAGCTCTCGTCCCCAGGCTTGAGGGCGAGATGCGGAAACACAGCACCCAGCGTCCGCACCAGCGAGGCCCCCAGTTGGACCCGCTCATCCCCCAGATAATTTTCCCCGCCGGACAAGCGCACACTGATGACCCCGCCGGGGGCCAGGCGCGTTTTCACCAGCTCGAAAAATTCGCGGCTAAAACAGCGGTTCATGACCAGCGCGGTCGCGGACGGACTATTCACCACCACCAAATCAAAGAAACCCTTCTCCTCGCGCAAAAAAGTGCGCGGGTCGCGGCCAGGCAGGTCCAGTCGTTCCAGCCCCGCGCGAAATTCGGTCGGAAGGATGGAGAGCAGGCGGGCGGGATATTCCGGGTCGGGATGCAACCACGCCACTCGCACATCCGGCACCTCCAGCCAGCGACGGCAAAGCGCGAGTGAGCCCGGCCCCACCACCAGCACGTTGCGGGCCTTG
Source organism: uncultured Verrucomicrobiota bacterium (assembly GCA_964521805.1). Classification (GTDB taxonomy): domain Bacteria; phylum Verrucomicrobiota; class Kiritimatiellia; order CAIQIC01; family GWF2-57-35; genus CAZFSE01. The sequence goes on along the minus strand of CAZFSE010000081.1, from coordinate 15,429 downwards.
GGTGCCTGCGCCAAATGCACCGCCACAACCTCGGAGGACTGCTCCGTCTCGGGCAAGGTTTCCGTCACCGCCTCCCACGACATGACGATGAATTGGCCTCGATGCACACCATGCAGATAGCGGGCCTGCGGGGTATGGAAAACTCCTTGGAAGGATTCCGAAGGCAACAGCCGCGACCAGGCGTTTACCGCCCGCCCTTTATCCCACCTTGGCCCCGCACCCAAGACAAGCAAGGCCGTCGCGAGGGCCATCGTCAAGAGTCCCAGCCGCCGCCGAAAGGCCACCATGCCGAGTCCCAGGCACAAGACCGCGCAGAGCGCGATGGTCCCGGAGGCCAGGCCCCAGACAAGCAACAGCGTGGTGGACGCCCCCCCCGCCACACTGCCGGCCGTCTCCCAGATATACACCCGCGCCACCGGCAGGGAGTGCCGTTCCTCCATCCAGGCGCAAGCCCACGCAAAGAGCAATCCGGTCACCACGCTGACCGGCGCATTGGCCAGCAGGGCGACAGGCAACATGCGCCAAAACGCAAACAGCTCAAAGGGACGCACCCCCGCCAGGTCGCGCGCATGGGCCACCAGCCAGCTTTGAAGCAGAAAGGCCGGCAGATAACACAGCCCCAGCCATTCCAAGCGGCGAAGGGCCCGCCCGGCCAGCCGGAAGGACCAGCGGCCCGCCCAGGCGCCCAGCGACAAGCCCGCCAGCCAGGAGCAGAAGAAACTGGCCAGGCCGAATTCACTGCCCTCAAACACCGTGAGAAAATCACGGAACAAAAGGGTCTGTGCCACGAAGGCAAAAAAGCCCAGGCTGAAGACCAGCAACAGGGCTTTCCAGCGGGGTACTTCTGGTCCAGCAATCATGCCTCAAACAACCCTCGGGTGATGCCTACTGTATTTCTTCGCTGAACACAATGGCCTCAAAGACGGTGAATTGCGCGCCTTCCTTCCAGGCCGTTGGAGGCAGGCCGGCTTTCATGGAGAGATGCGTCAGCGTGGTGGCGAGATCCCATCCCTGCTCCGGAGCGACTTGCGGCAGGAAAACGGCGGACCGGCCCTGCTTGGAAAGGACCATGCCATGCCGCCCGATCTCGATGTCCTTGTACGACGCCACCGGCTGGGGCGGCGTCAGCGCTGAAATCTCGATCTCAATCTCCGCAAGCTCCTTCTGCGCCACCTGCGGAAAGCGCGTATCGTTGAAGGCCGAGTTCATCGCGTGATCCATCACCGCCTCATACAGCGCCCGGCGGGGGAAAATCTCCCCGATGCATCCGCGCAGATCACCTTGCTTGTGCAGGGTCACAAACGCGCCCATGACGGACTTCATGCCCGGTGTGATCGTGATGCCCAGATCACGCGGCGACGGCTTCTTGCCGTGCTGAAAGAAAAAGTCCAGCGTGCCCCGGGCCAGACCCAGCAAGCTCTTCCGATCCTCCGCGGACAGCACGGACGCCTGAGCCTCGGCGCGCTCCGGTTTGGCCGCCGGCCAGCGCCCCGAGAACGCCATGCTGATGTAACTGACCGAATTGTTAAAATCCCCCACCATGTTCCCGGAGATGTCATACTTCAGCAAATGAAACTGAGCCTCGGGTGGAAGCATGTTCAGCAGAATCGCGATGGGATCATGGCCGCACACCGTCGCGCCGGTTTTGCGGCAATAGTCCACAAACCCGCGCGCGGACTTTTTCTGAATTTCATCCACCGCGCCCATGTCGAGTTTCTTGAGATTTTCGGGGATATTCTCACTGAACGGCACGTATTGGTAATTGGGGCCGTAGTGCGTGAAATCGGAACTGGCGACCACCAGCGTTTCGGCGTCCATCTCCTGAAGGAAGACCTTCGCCAGCGCGGTGGCGGTGTCCAAGTCCAGCTGGCCCACATAGACCGGCACCAGCCGGAAGCTTCCCAGCGCCGTCTGCAACATCGGCAATTGAATCTCCACACTGTTCTCGCCGGCCACCGCCTGCGGCACGTCCCGGATCAGCGGCGAGTTCCTCAGCCGCTGGATGAACGCGGTATCCAGCGGGATCTCGCCCAGCGGCGTGGCATAGTGCGTGGCCGACGGAATGCTGACAAAATTGGGCATGTGAACACGGTGGCTGGGGCCCATGACGATCACCCGGCTGAAGGTCTTCCCGGCGATATGATGCAGGCCCTGCGCCGCCACGGGCCCGGAAAACCGGAAGCCCGCATGGGGCGAGATCAACGCCATCACATTCGGGATCACCGGAACATCGGCGGCCTCCGCCATGTATTGCTGAAGCTCATCCGCCAGCTTGGCCCGATTGGCGGCATACCACGAGCCCGCCAGTTGCGCCGGAATCACTTCCTTTTCCACTGTACGCTCTGCCGCTGGTTCATTTTCTCTCTTTTTCATATCTCCCCCACATGAGACACCTAACAAGATTGCTCCCCACAGGATTCCCGCCATGCACACTTTTACCGCCGCACGCATACTGCATCTCCCTCCACGCCATAATCCATCATTATTTTTGTTTCCCATTCGTCACCCATTCCACTTGCCCATGTGCGAGACCGCCTGTTCATCCAGCGGCGCCACCGGCCCCGGATAACGGCGGGCGCGAATCGCCGCCTGCCATCGGCGTGGAGCGCACGACTCCAGTGCCCACCAACCACCGCCCGCCAGCCCCGCCGCCGCCAGCGCCAGCCACCGGATGAACGTTCTTCGCTTCAGTTCCATAGCCCGTAAATCTCCTTGCCGCACGAGGGGCACGCCCCATCCCGCAGATGATTCTCCTGCACCACATACCGGCTTCGCCGCACCAGCAGGCGCTTGCAGGAGGGGCACTGCGTATTCGCGCCATCCCGCTCCGCCACATTGCCCACATACACATGCTCGAGCCCCTCCGCCTCCGCAATCTGCCGGGCCCGTTCCAACGTCTCCAGCGGCGTCGATGGCAGATTGCGCAACCGGTGCTGGGGGAAAAATCTCGAGAAATGCAATGGGATCTCGCGCCCCAGGTTTTGTGCCATCCAGCGACACAGCGCCACCAGGTCCTCATCGCGGTCGTTCAGGGTGGGAATAATCAGATGAATCACCTCCAGCACGGCGTCCACCGCCCGCGCGGCCTCCAGTGAGGCCAGTACCGGGGCCAGCGTCGCCCCGCACACCTCCCGGTAAAAGGCATCGGACAGCGACTTCAAATCAATCCGCACCGCGTCCAATAGCGGGAGAAGCTCCCGCCAGGGGTCGGGATTGATGTACCCGGCCGTGACCACGATATTCTTCAGGCCCGCCTCGCGGACCTGGCGGCAACAGTCCAGCGTGTACTCGTAGAAGACCACCGGGTCCGTGTAGGTGTAAGACACCGAGCGGCACGCATGGCGTCGCGCCAGTCGTGCCACCTCCTCTGGCGCCAGAGGATGGCCCGTGACCTCCTCCGGATTGGCCTGGGAGATCTCCCAGTTCTGACAATTCAGGCAATGCAGGTTGCATCCCACCGTCGCCAGCGAGAAAGTCTGGGTGCCCGGCAAAAAATGAAAGACCGGCTTTTTTTCAACAGGGTCCACATGCACCGAGCAGGGAAAGCCATACGTCACCGCATGAAGACGGCCGTCCAGGTTCACCCGGATGCGGCACTCCCCGCTCTGGCCCGGCGCAATCAGGCACTGCTTTGGACACAACTCACACCGCACGTTCATGCTGTACTCCCGCCTCCGCGGCCTTGGCCCCCGCCCACACGTGGCTCCCAAGGAAATGCTCTTATTATGGGCAGAATCATACAGAGGTGTAAAACATTTACCTCAGCCATGAAAGGCGTTGGCCTATTGGTAAAACAAGGTTGTTCCAGCCGTGAGTTCTTCAAATCGTCTGTGCATTTTTTTCCAGTACACTAAATCCGCTGTTCTGGTATGATGTCTCCATGAGCGCACAGGTCAGAGAACAAAGGGCCGCCTTATGACAACCACCATCGCCTTGCTCGTCTTGATTGTTGCCGTGACCTTTCTCTTCCTGGTTGGGCTCTCCATTGTAGGCGGCGCCGCCTATCTGCGCAAAAAAGGGGCCGGCAAGGATGCGGCATCCGATTTGGGGCCGATGGCCAGCGTCTTGACCCGCCTGGAAAAACTGAACCGGGGCGAGGTCAAACCGGCGGCGATGGAACCCGAAAAAAACCGCCCTCCGCTGGAGGCCATCACCAGCCCGCTCCCGGAAGACCGTCTGCGCGCCGCCGAGGAACTGGGCAAAGCCAAGAACCCCAATACCGTCGAAACCCTGCTGGCCGCCCTGCAGGACGAAAATGTGGACGTACGAAGCATGGCCGCCTGGGCCCTTTCGGAAATCAAGGATGTCCGCGCCATTGATCCGTTGATTCAGGCCCTGCCGAAGGACTTGAATGGCAAGATCGCCACCGCCGTCTGCCAGATGGGCTCCGCCGCCGTGGACCCGCTGATCCATGCGATGGAAGATGGCCGGGAGGACATCAAGAAGAAGGCGCAAATCCTGCTCAAGCGCATCCAGGACCCCCATTCCGAGGAATCGCTGGTGGCCTCGCTGAGCGACGATGATTCCGCAACCCGCATTCATGCCTCGTGGGAACTCAAGGGCCTGATCCGCGAAAAGAAAACCCCCGCCATCCTCGAGGCCTTGCTGGCCTCCTTGAACGATGTCGAAGCGGAGGTCCGCAACAACTGCGCCGAGGCCCTGGGTGAAATCAAGGAACCCCGTGCCGTCGACCCCCTGATGGCGGCGCTCAAGGATCCGCTCACCTTGAAATCCGCCGCCCGCTCGCTCGGCGAAATCAAAGATGCCCGCGCCATCCCAGCCCTGCTGAAAATCATGGCCGACCCCGACAAGCAGAACCGCGAATGCGCCGCCGCCGCGCTGGCCCGGATCGGGGCTCCCTCCGTCGAGCCCCTGCTGGGCCTGCTGGGCGCCGCTGACCTCAACACCCGCGAAAATGCCATCTGGGCGCTGGGCGAAATCAAAGATCCCAAGGCCATTGCACCCTTGGGCAATTTGTTGAAAGACCGGGCCATGATGATCCGGGCGCGGGCGGCGGAATCGCTGGGCCAGATTAAAGCCGGAGTCCCCACCGCCCCCCTGTTGGAAGCGCTAAAGGATGAAAAGCCCCTGGTCCGGGTCAAGGCCATCGAGTCACTGGCCGCCCTGCGCAAGCCGGAGGTGGTGGGCGCCATCATTCCGATGATCAACGATGCGAACGCCTATGTGCGGGATACCGCCGCCGTCTCGCTGGGCGCATTGAAAGATCCCCATGCCGTGGACCCCCTGCTGGCGCTTCTCTCGGAGAAACCAACCCCCAGCATCTACCAGGCCCTCCAAGCCATCACCGGCAACACCTTCTCCAGCTACGATGCCTGGCGGGAATGGTGGCGCTACAACCGCGACGCCCTCCTTCATGGAGGCTGAGAGAGAAAAAACCAAACCGTTCCGGTTTCTTCCCTCGTCAGCTTGCGCCGGCGAGCTGGCTGAACTTCAGGGCATCATCCGCGACCGTCACCTCGACGACTTCCGAGCTGACGATGTGGCCCTTCAAAATCTCCTCCGCCAGCGGGTCTTCCAGGTAACGCTCGACCGCGCGCCGCAGGGGGCGTGCGCCATATTGCGGATCGTATCCCTTGGTGACCAGGAACTTCTTGCTCTCGTCACTGAGGTGCAGTTCGATGTTCCGGGCCTGGAGGCGGGTCTTGATCTTCTGGACCTCGTTCTCCAGGATGTTCACGACATCCTCTTCACCCAACTGCCGGAAGACGATCACCTCGTCAATGCGGTTGAGCAACTCGGGCCGGAACACCTTCTTGGACTCATCCAGCATCTGCTTCTTGAGCTTGTCGTAGTCGGCCGTCGCCTTGCTCTCGGCAAACCCCAATCCCCCGCCCTTGCGGACAAAATCCGCGCCAATGTTGGAGGTCATGATGACAATCGTGTTCCGGAAATCCACGGTGCGCCCCAGGCTGTCGGTCAGCTTGCCCTCTTCCAAAATCTGCAACAAAATATGCATGACATCGGGATGCGCCTTTTCGATTTCATCGAACAGCACGACGGAGTACGGACGGCGGCGGACCTTCTCGGTCAACTGCCCGCCTTCTTCGTAGCCCACATAGCCCGGAGGCGAGCCCACCAGCCGGGACACGGCGAATTTCTCCATGTACTCGGACATGTCGATCTGGATCAGGGCGTCCTGCGAGTGGAAGATAAACTCCGCCAGCGCCTTGGCCAGCAGGGTCTTGCCCACGCCGGTGGGCCCCAGGAACACAAAGGTGCCGATGGGCCGGCGCGGATCCTTGAGATCGGCGCGCGACCGGCGCAGGGCCTTGGAAATGGAGGTCACCGCCTGCGGCTGGCCAATGACGGTCTTTTCGATGTTCTTCTCCATGTCCAGCAAGCGGGCCATTTCCTTCTGCTCCATCTTGGCCAGCGGCACGCCGGTCCACTTGGAGACGATGACCATGATGTCCTCTTCATCCACCGTCACAATGGTCTCATCGCGGGACTTGCGCCAGGTCTCCATGACCTTTTCCATCTCCTCGCGGGCGATCCGCTCCTGGTCGCGGAAGGAGGCGGCCTCCTCAAAATGCTGGGCCCGGATGACTTCTTCCTTCTTCTTCTTCAGCTCTTCAATTTTCTTCTCCTGCTCCTTGACCTCCGGGGGCCGGGTCATCGCGGAGATGCGGGCGCGCGCGCCCGCCTCGTCGATCACATCAATCGCCTTATCGGGCAGGAAGCGCTCGGTCAGATAGCGGGAGGACAGCTTCACCGCCGCCTCGATGGCGGGATCGGTGATCTTGGCATGGTGATGATCCTCGTAGCGAGTGCGAAGCCCCTTGAGAATTTCCACGGACTCCTCGACCGTGGGTTCGCGCACCATGACCGACTGGAACCGCCGCTCCAGCGCGGCATCCTTTTCAATAAACTTCCGGTACTCGTTGAGCGTCGTGGCGCCAATGCACTGCAATTCGCCGCGCGAGAGCGCCGGCTTGATGATGTTGGAGGCGTCCATCGCGCCCTCGGCCGACCCGGCTCCGACAATCGTATGCAATTCGTCAATGAACAGCAGGACGTTCTTGTTGCGGCGTATCTCATCCATGACCGCCTTGATGCGCTCCTCAAATTGCCCGCGGTACTTCGTCCCCGCCACCATCAGGGCCAGATCCAGCGTGATGACCCGCTTGTCCCGCAACAGCTCAGGCACCTCGCCATTAGCGATGGCCTGGGCCAGCCCCTCGACGATGGCGGTCTTGCCCACGCCCGCCTCACCGAGCAGGACCGGGTTGTTCTTGGTGCGCCGGCACAGGATTTGCGTTACCCGCTCGATTTCATTGGCGCGCCCGATTACGGGGTCGAGGCCGCCCTTGTGGGCCATCTCCGTCAAATCGCGCCCAAAGGTGCTCAAGGCCGGGGTCTTGGAATCGCGCGCCGCCTGGGCGGGCTGTTGGTCGGTGGCGCCCGCGGAGGCGCTCGCCGGCTCCTGGCCGGGCTCGAAATTGGGGTCCAGCTCCTTCATCACCTCGGTGCGGGTCTTCTCAAGGTCCACATTCAGATTCTTCAGCACCCGCGCGGCGACCCCCTCCCCCTCACGAAGCAGGCCCAGCAAGATGTGCTCGGTTCCCACGTAGGCATGATTCAAGGCCCGGGCCTCACTGCCCGAAAGCGCCAGCACTTTTTTTACCCGCGGGGTAAAAGGCACATTGCCCACCGTCTTGGTCTCGGGGCCCACGCCCACCGCCCGCTCAACCTCCAGCCGCACCGTCTCCAGGTTAATGCCCATTTTTTGCATGACATTAACGGCCACCCCCTGGCCCAACGCAATCAGCCCCAATAAGATATGTTCGGTCCCCACGTAGCCGTGGTTAAACCGGTCGGCCTCTTTGCGGGCCAGTTGCAGAACCTGCTGGGCTCTAGGTGTAAAATTATTCATAGCTTTTCTGAGCGGCCTCCCGCCGCGCGTCCTTCTGCTTCCGCCAGCTTCCGGCGCACCAACAGCGCGCGGGCGGCATCACGATCCTTTGGTTTCAACTGCTTCTTCATGATCTTCTGCAAATGCCCCGGCTGGGTCAAGAGCAAGAGTTCATCAATTACCTGCCGATTCATGCTTTTCAATAAACCCACATCAATGCCCAAACGCAACCCCGAGAGCAGGTCCAGCGCCTCACGGGAGGTCAGGATATGCGCATGCGCCAGAATGCCATACGCGCGCCCAACATGATCGCGCAAAACCGCATCCTTGCGGTCCAGCAGGCGCCCCCGCGCATTTTTCTCGTGCTCCACGATCTCCAGCACAATCTGCTCGAGGTTGGAGATGATGTTCTCTTCCTTTTCCCCCAGGCTGATCTGGTTGGAAACCTGGAACATATTGCCCGTGGCCTCCGTCCCTTCCCCCCATAATCCGCGCACCGCCAGCCCAATCTTTCCCATGCCCTTGACGATGGGGTTGATCTCATTCATCAACACCAGCCCCGGCACATGCAACATGACACTGGCCCGCATCCCCGTGCCCACATTCGTCGGGCATGCTGTCAAATACCCCAGACGCGCGGAAAAGGCATAGGCCATTTTTTGTTCGATCTGGTCATCCACCGCATTGATGTTCTGCCAGGTCTGCCGCAAATCCATGCCCGGACGGATCGCCTGCAGGCGCAGATGATCCTCCTCGTTGATCATGATGGCCAGGTTTTCATCGGTGGAAACCACCACCGCGCTCCCCCGCCCTTTTTCCGCCAGTTCGCGGCTGATCAAATGCCGCTCAAAGAGAATATGCTTGTCCAGCTCATCCGTGTCCGCCATCGGCACGGTCAGCCCATCCTTGAAAAACTCCAGGCCCTCGAGGACCGGTTGCAGGGATTTCCAGACCCCTTCCCGGGCGTCCTCGCTCGCCCAGCCGGGAAATGGCGTCTTGCTCAGGTTGCGCGCCAGCCGCACGCGACTGCTGACCACGATGCCGGTCTCGCATCCCGGCGCCAGCCAGGAGCCCGATTGTTTGAGCAGGTCGCTGAGCGTCATGGCGCCTCTCCCTGCGCCTTCCGGCGGCATTCCTGAATCTGGTCGCGAAGCGTGGCCGCCTCCTCATACTTCTCCAGCGCCACCGCCTTTTCCAGCGCCTGCTGAAGAACGCTCAACTCGGCGTTGACCTTGACCCGCACGCCCTCGCGCGAGGGCACCTTGCCGATATGCTGTTCGCTCCGGTGCATCACCTTGATCAGCGGCACCAGCTCGCCGGAAAAGGCGTCATAACACGCGGGACATCCCAGGCGTCCGCGCTTCTTGAAGTCGGACCGCTTCAACCCGCAGGTGGGGCAGTGGGTCTCCGCCTCCGCCTTGGCGGCGGGCGTCTTGGCGCCCATGCCCAGCAGGATATCCGTGATGGACATCGGGCTCTGCACGTCCAGGCCGTTCTTGGCGGCGCAGGCCTCGCACAGGTGCACCTTGGCCACGGACCCCTCCACCACCTGGGTCAGGTGGATCGTCGCCTCATGTTTCTTGCAGGATTCGCAGAGCATCGTTTGTCCTTCGCGGGCCGCCCGGCCTACCGGATCAGCACGCCCGCCTTCTTCGCAAACTGGGAGAAATCCTTCCAGAGCTGTAGCGTGACCGGACCCGGCTTGCCGGTGCCGATCTTGCGCCGGTCCACATTGACCACGCTGATGATCTCCGCCGCCGTGCCGGTCAGGAACATCTCATCGGCATTGTACAAATCATACCGGGTCAGCACGTCTTCCTTGACCTTGATCTTGCGCTTGGGGGCCAGCGCCATGACCACGTTGCGCGTAACGCCTTCCAGCGCGCCGCACCAGGAGGGCGGCGTCAGCAGGGTGTCCCCCCGCAGGATGAACACATTGTCGCCGGATGCCTCCGCCACATACCCCTGCTGGTTGAGCATGATGCATTCCATCACGCCCGCATTGATCGCCTCGATCTTGGCCATGATGTTGTTGAGGTAGTTCAGGCTCTTGATCCGGGGATTGACCGCCTCCGCCTGATTGCGCGAGGTGCCCACGGTGACAATGGACATGCCCTTCTCGTACAGCTCCGGGGGATACAGCTGGATGACATCGGCGATGACGATGACCTGCGGCGTCTTGCACGTATATGGGTTCAAGCCCAGCGTGCCCTCGCCGCGCGTCACGATCAGCCGGATGTAGCCATCCCGGATTCCATTGGTCTTGCAGGCCAGCACCACCGCCTTCTCCATGGCCTTCTTTTCGATGGGAATGGCCAGATCAATCGCGTGGGCGGAGCGGTAAAGGCGGTCCACATGCTCGTCGAGCATGAACACGCGCCCGTTGTAGGCGCGGATGCCCTCGAACACGCCGTCGCCATAGAGCAGGCCATGGTCAAACACCGACACCTTGGCGTCCTCTTTGTCCACCATCTTGCCGTTCATATAAATCTTCATTGCTGTTCCTTCCTTCTTCAAAAAATGTTCAGGATTCCATGCGCCCATCCTGCAAGACCAGCCGCCGGCCGCACATCGCCCCCACCGCCTCGTTATGCGTCACCAGCACCAGCGTATGCCCCTTCTCCCGGGTCAATTCGAAGAGGTAATGTAGCACAAGTTCGCCGGTCCGTGAATCCAGATTTCCGGTGGGCTCGTCTGCCAGCAGAATCTCCGGATCGTTCATCAGCGCGCGGGCCAGCGCCACCCGCTGTTGCTCGCCGCCGGAAAGCTCCATGGGCCGGTGCTGTGCGCGCTCCGCCAGCCCCACCTTGGAGAGCAACTCCATCGCCCGTCGGCGCAGGCTGGGCTGGCCATTCCAGGCCCCCAGGCGGCTGAGCGCCGGAAGCATCACATTCTCCAGCACATCCAGCTCCGGAAGCAGGTGGTACGCCTGGAACACAAAGCCGATCCGCGTCGCCCGGATCTCCGTGCGGCGCGCGCCCGACAGCCGGTAGAGGTCCTCGCCCTTGAACCAGACCCGCCCCGCCGTCGGCTGGTCCAATCCCCCCAGCGTATGCAAGAGCGTGCTCTTGCCCGCCCCGCTTGCCCCCATGATGGACACCATGTCGCCGGCGTGCACCGTCAGCGAAACGCCCTTGAGCACCGGCAGGACAATCCGCTCGATGGCATACGTCTTCTCGACGTTTTCCGCGCACAGCAAAGGGGCTCCGTCATTCATAACGCAAGGCCCTCACCGGGTCCAGCCGCGCGGCCTGGTACGCCGGCACCACCCCCGCCAGCGTGCAGATGATCATCACCGAAACCGCAATCACCAAAATATCCATCCCCGAGGTCACCGACGGGATCTCGCTGAGGTGGTACAGCTCCTTCGGGAACAGCTCCATGCTGAAGCGGTCCGACAGGAAAAACATCAGGTCATTGCGGTACCGCAGGACCAGCAGGCCAAAGCCGATGCCGCTGACCGTGCCGATCAGCCCCTGAATCCAGCCCTGCCAGAAAAACACGCGCATGATGCTTCCCGGCGAAAACCCCAGCGCCTTCAGCAGGCCGATCTCCCGCGTCTTCTGCACCGTCACCGTGATCAGCGTGTTCATGATCCCAAAGGCCGCCACCACCGTGATGAAAATCAGCAGAAAGAACATCATGTTCTTCTCCACCCGCAACGCCGCGAACAACTGCCGGTTCAGCTCCATCCAGGTGCTGGCGTCGTAGCCCGGCCCCAGTTTTTCGCGAATGGCCTGCGCCACCAGCTCCGCATGGTACGGGTCCTTGGTCATGACCTGGATCGCATGAACGCCGCTCTCCATCCCGTAGAGATCCCTCGCCTTCTCCAGCGAGGTCAAAATGAAGCCTACGTCAAACTCCCACATCCCCACCGAAAAAATTCCCGCCACCGTCAACTCCTCCGGCAGGCGGATTTCATCCGCGGAAATAAAGCTCTGCGGGGAATACACCAGAATCTTGTCCCCGACCCGCACCCCCATCCGCTGAGCCAGGTCCGACCCCACCACCACGTTGTTGTCCTCCACCGAGAACTCGCCCAGCACCATGTGCTCGGGAATCTTGCTGACCGTCCGCTCCCGCTCCGGGTCAATCCCCCGCACCATCGGCGTATGCACGCGTTCGCCGTGCTGAATCAGCACCAGCCCCTGCACGTATGGCGCCACGCCCGTCACCCCGTCCAGCGCCGCGAGTTCCTCCACCAGCGCGTCCTCGTCCTCGAGAATCCCATACCCCGTCACCGTGATGTGCGCGTTGAAGCTCAGGATCTTCTCCCGCCACATCTCGTCAAAGCCGCTCATCACCGACAGCACGATGATCAGCACCGCCACCCCCAGCAGGACCCCCAGCACCGAAATCACCGTCACCACCGAAAGAAACGTCCGTTTCGGCTTGAGATACTTCAGCGCCAGAAATAATGAAAAGGGGAGCTTCATCGGGCCGCCTCACGTTTCCAACCCTTGGAAAATCGCGCCAAAAAAGTTCCAACCCTTGGAAACTTTTCACCAAAAAGTTCCAACCCTTGGAACTTTTTTTTCGATTTTTTCCAAGGGTTGGAAAAACTCATGGGACCGCCTTGATCTTGAGTTGTGGGAAAAGGACGACATCCCGGATGGACTCCGCGCCCGTCAGCACGATCACCAGCCGGTCAATGCCGATGCCCATGCCGCCGGCCGGCGGCATGCCATGCTCCAGTGCCAGCAGGAAATCCTCGTCAATCTTCGACGCGTCGCCCGCCGCCTGCTCCTCAAAGCGCTTGCGCTGATCCAGCGGATCGTTCAACTCGGTATAGCCCGGCGCGATCTCGCGCCCGCGGATCACCAGCTCAAAGACATCCACCACCGAGGGATCATCCACGCACCGCTTGGCGAGCGGCACCAGCTCCACCGGCAGGCGCGTCACGAACGTCGGATTCATCAGCGTCTTCTCGATCAGCTTCTCATAGACTTCCTGTGTGATCTCCGTGAAGCCCCATTCCTGCGGAATATCCAGGCCCATCCCCCGCGCCTTGGCGCGCGCGGCCTCCACCGGCAGTTCAAACCAATCGGCGCCCGCCTTCTCGCGGACCAGCTCCTTGTACGGGACCTCCCGCCACGGCAGGCTCAGATCCACCGCGGCCTCGCCCTGCCCCACCTGGAGCGTATGGAAGACCTTCTGCGCCACCTGCGTAATCAGGTCCTGCACCAGCGTCATCATCGTGCGCACATCCCCAAACGCCTCATAGATCTCCAGCATCGTGAACTCGGGGTTGTGGAAGCGGTCCAGCCCCTCGTTGCGGAAATTGCGGTTCAGCTCAAAAACCTTGTCGTACCCGCCGACCAGCAGGCGCTTGAGGTACAGCTCCGGCGCGATGCGCAGAAACATGTCCGCGCCCAGCGCCTGATAATGCGTCTTGAAGGGATTGGCCGCCGCCCCGCCCGCCATCGTCTGGATCATCGGCGTCTCGACCTCGTAAAAGCCGCGCCCCACCAGCAGATTCCGGATTTCGCGGATGATCTCAATGCGCTGGTTGAAGCGTTCGCGCACCTCCGGGTTCGAGATCAGGTCCAGATAGCGGTAGCGGTAACGCAACTCGATGTCGCTGAGGCCATGCCATTTTTCAGGAAGCGGCAACAGCGCCTTGCTCAAGAGCGTCCAGTTCAGCGTCTTCAGCGTCTTCTCGCCCATGCGCGTGATGAACAGCTCCCCCTCCGCGCCGATCTGGTCGCCGAGGTCCAGCAGTTCAAACGCCGCGAACACCGCATCCCCGACCGTATCCTTCTTCACATACAGCTGGAACCGGCCCGAGCCATCCTGGACGTGCGCAAAAATGCTCTTGCCCATCGTCCGCTTCGAGACGATGCGCCCGGCGATTTTCACCGCCTTGTTCTCCTCAAAACCCGCCAGGATGTCTGAAATCCGCCCCGTCCGCGCATACGCCTGCCCGAACGGCGCATAGCCCAGCGCCTCCAACTGCCGCATGTTCGCCAGCCGCTGATCCCGAAACTCGTTTTCCTTCACGCCATGGTCCATAACTTGCCGCCTCTTTCTGAAAAATGTGAACGCACAGCTTAAGAGCCCCCGCCCCCCAAGTCAAGGAAGGCCCTCGACCCCAAATCCCGCCGTTCTTCACTTCCGGAGAGCGGCAGGCTCTGCCGCCGCGAACACGAGGTCTTTACAGACGCCACGGCATTTCTTATGATGCGCGGAAATCAACAGCATGGCCCGGCTGGCGGGCGAAAGGATGGTTCATGTCCAAGAAAGAAAAAAGCACCGCTCCCGTCTATAAGAGGGTCCTCTTAAAGCTGAGCGGCGAGGTCTTTCAGAACCGCAAGACTGGCGAGAGCCTGGACCCTTCCACGTTTTCCTCCATCGCCGGGCAAATCAAAAAAGCCCGCGATCTGGGCGTGGAAATTGCCATTGTCATTGGCGGAGGCAACATTTTTCGGGGCATGCCCGGCCAAAGCAGTGGCATTGACCGCACGACCGGCGATTCCATGGGCATGCTGGCCACCGTCATCAACAGCCTGGCCCTGCAGGCCGCGCTGGAAAACCTGGGGGTCCAGACCCGCGTCATGACGGCGTTGTCCATGCCCGCGGTGGCCGAACCCTTCATCCGGCGGCGCGCCATGCGCCACATCGAAAAAGGGCGCACCGTCATTTTTGGCGCCGGCACGGGCAACCCCTATTTCACCACCGACACCGCCGCGGCCCTCCGCGCCAGCGAGATCGGCGCGGAGGCGTTGCTTAAAGCCACCAAGGTGGATGGCGTCTACACCGCCGACCCCTTCAAGGTGCCTGGCGCCAAGCGCTACACCCAGCTGACCTATGCCACGGCCCTCAGCAAGCGCCTGCGGATCATGGATGCCGCCGCCTTCTCGCTGTGCATGGACAATCAAATTCCGATCGTGGTGTTCAATTTCTTTAAACAAGACGAAATCATCCGCGTATTGACGGGCGAGCCGGTCGGCACGCTGGTCCATGCCGGAAAGCAAGGGAGATAAAATCATGGAATCCATTGACGACGTTCTGCTTGAATCCGAGGACAAGATGACCAAATCTGTTGAGTTTCTCCAGCAGGAGCTGGCGGGACTGCGCACGGGCAAGGCCTCGCCCAGCCTGGTGGAAAACATCCAGGTGGATTATTACGGCACCCAAACCCGCCTGCGCCAAATCGCCGGCATCTCGACGCCGGAACCCCGCCTGATTGTGCTCAATGCCTATGACCCGACCGCCCTGCAGGCCATCGAGAAGGCGATTCTGGCGGCGAACATCGGCATCACGCCGATGAATGACGGGCGCGTCATCCGCATCCCGATTCCGGAGCTGAGCGAAGAGCGCCGCAAGGATCTGGTGAAGGTCGCCCACCGCCAGGCAGAGGAGGCCCGCGTGGCCATCCGCGCCGTTCGCCGCGAAGCCAACGACCAGGCCAAGGCCCTGGAGAAGGCGCGCAAGATCACGGAAGACGAGCGGGACAACGCCCTCGAGGAAATCCAGAAGTACACCGATGCCGCCATCAAGAAGGTGGATGACCTGCTGGCCTCCAAGGAAAAAGACATCATGGCCGTCTGACGCGG
>CAZFSE010000080.1:0-18478 GCA_964521805.1 uncultured Verrucomicrobiota bacterium | reverse complement strand
CGGTGGAGCGGTGCGTCAAATCTCTACTACCTCCGGACCGAATCGGAAGCGCTGTTCGCCACCGGCACACCGGTGTACGCCGAGGGCGATCCGGTGTGGGTGGCGGCCAGCAATGCCATTCAACAGCAGATCAATGCCCGGCTGGCAACCGCCACCTGGGCAACCGCGGACTCGACCACCAACTACCTTCCGCGAACCGGGGGAACCCTCAGCGGTTCGCTGGTGGTCGCGGGCAAGGCGGCCATTGCCGTGCCGGATCAAATAGCGGCCCCTCAAACGGGCTCCCTCATTTATACCAACGGAGCGCTCAAGGTCTATAATGGGTCGAGCTGGGTCCACGTAAACACCTTCGCGGAATGAGGACGGAACAATCGCCATGCACCTCGTAAAAAAGTTTCCAATCCTTGGAAAAAATCCAAAAAAAGTTTCCAAGGGTTGGAACTTTTTTGCGCGTTTTTTCCAAGGGTTGGAACTTTTTTTCATTATTTTTCCAATGGTTGGAACTTTTTTTGTGGGCGTCGCGCGGGGGGCGCTGGCCGAGCCGGCGGCGACCGCTGAGGCGCCGGAATCTTTGAATCCTCTGCGCGTGGTGGTGGTGAAGGCGCCGGGTGGCGGGCTGGTGCGCCTGGCGGGCGTCTGGGTGGATCCGGTTCAAGGCCGGACGCTGGATGGGGCAAGCGCGGATTTAAGCGCGGCGGACGCGCCGGTAGCGGATGAATTGCGCGTGGTGCAACTCGAGGACCGGCTGGATGAAGCCCTGCGGGCACGATGGCTCTCCGCGGGCTTTCGCGTGCTGGGCTATCTGCCGGATAACGCCTATGTGGTGCGGATTCCCCAACGGGCGGTGTCGTCGGTGCGCGCCTGGCAGGGGGTGCGCTGGCTTGGTAACTATGCGCCGGAATACAGGATTGCCCCCCGCCTGGCCCGGGCGTTGCAGGGCCTCTCCGCCTCGGAGACGCTAAGCATCCGGCTGTTCTGGGAGGACGGACGGGAGGAACGGCGAGAAGCGACGCCGGAAGAAATCCAAGTGCTGGCGGCGTTGCCGGGTGTGCTGGCGGTGGAGTATGCGCCCCAGCCTCGCCTGCACAACAATGTGGCGGCGGGGATCGTGGAGACGCGCCCGCTCTGGACCACGCGGGGGCTTGCGGGGAGCAATCAGATTGTGGCGGTGGCGGACAGCGGGCTGGACATTGGAACCACCAACACCACCGTTCACCCGGACTTTTTGGATGGCGCGGGGAGGTCGCGCGTGCTGGCGTTGTTGAATACGGCGGGGTATGGTGTGGCGGACGCCAATGGGCATGGCACGCACGTGGCGGGTTCGGTGCTGGGCAATGGCTTCCTCTCGGGCTCGGATCCAACCAACGATCTTTTCCCCACCAACAGCTACGCGGGCTCCGCGCCCAAGGCGCGGCTGGTGTTCCAATCCATTGGGTCCAACACCACGAGCTCTGTTTACCCCCCTTCCAATCTAAACGATCTGTTCCAGCCGGCCTATGACCTGGGCGCGCGCGTGCACCACAACAGCTGGGGCTCCGCGGTGGCTGGCGACTACACCCGGCAGTCCTGCGATGCGGATGAGTTTGCCTTCCATCACCCGGACCTGCTGATCGTCTTTTCGGCCGGCAACAATGGCGCGGACCTCAATCCCTCGGATGGCGTGGTGGATCTGGGATCGCTGGGCGCGCCGGCGAGCGCGAAAAATGTATTGGCGGTGGGCGCTTCGGAGAATCTGCGCCCCACTCTTGCGACGACGTATGCGGGATTTGGAGCGGACTATCCCAACGAACCCATCAGCACCGACCGGGTGGCCAACGTGGCCGCGGGGATGGCGGCTTTTTCGAGCCGGGGTCCAGCCGCTGACGGACGGATCAAGCCCGACCTGGTAGCGCCGGGGACGTACATTATTTCCACGCGAAGCCGGGCCGCCAGTTCGACGGGGTGGGGTGTGCCGGCCAACACCAACTATATTTACAATGGCGGCACCAGCATGTCTTCGCCGCTGGTCTCGGGCGCGGCGGCGCTGTTGCGGGAGTGGCTGTCCGCCGTGCATGCGCTGACAAATCCGCCGGCGGTACTACTGAAGGCGCTGTTGCTCAATGGGGCGCAGGACCTCGCGCCGGGGCAGTACGGCACGGGCGCGTTTCTTGAAATCCCGGCGCCGCCCAATTCCGTCGAGGGCTGGGGCCGCCTGCGGCTGGAGGGCTATCTGTACGGCACCTCGGACTGGGACGTGCAATGGATGGACGGCTGGTCTGCGCCGCTGACCAACACCACCACCGTCACGAATTTCTTTACCGTGCGCTCCACCAGCACCCCGCTGAAAGTACACCTCGCGTGGAACGACTACCACGGATCGCAGTATCTGCTTGATGCGGGCCGCACCGAGATCGCCGGCGGAGGGCTGGTGAATGATCTGGGCCTGGTGGTGACCTCGCCGTCAGGGACGCCTTATCTGCCGCTGGCGCAGAACACCAACGTGGCGCTGTTTTACCACACCAACCGCAGTTCATATTCCTACTACACCACCGCGCAACTCTTCGACGCCCAGCGCTGTTCCGCCCCCGAGCTTCCCTTGAAGCTCACCCATTTGGATCATTTGGTGCGGGATACCAACACCCTGGGTGGAAGCATTGCCAGCTATATCTGGGCGGACTCCGGCGGTGTGCCGGGCGCTGTGCTGTTTTCCCAGACCAATACATTGGGTGCCGGCGGCGGACTGTGGAGCCTCGTGCTTCCCGTTTCCGTGACCATCACCAACCCCTCATTTTTCATTGGATCCCAGCATCTCACGGGAAGCAACATCCGTCAGATTCGCGATCCGGGCAGTTCCTCCAGGGCTTTTTACCGGACGGCCAGCTGGGCGCAGGGCGGCGGCGATCTGTGGATGCATGTGTATGGCACAACACCCAGCAACGACCATGCCAATAATGTGCTGGGGCTGGTCGTAAACGAGCCGGCGACCGGGGTCTGGCGTGTGACCGTTTCGGGGGAGGCCGTGCCCCGTCCGCCCGCCCGCTATGCCGTGGTGCTTTCCGGCGCGTTGAAGGCCCCCTCCAATTCTCCGCCGGGCCAGGTGGAATTGATCTCGCCCGCTCATTGTCCGGATGCCGGCGAGGATGGCTCGATCGCCAACGACGATTTCACCACCTTTGGACGCCTGCTGAATCCCCGGCCCAAGCTGATCTGGCAGGTGCCCTCGGACCCGGATGGCCATCCCGTTCATTTCAAGGTGTATGCCGGAACCACGGAGACTCCAGGCTTGCTGGCGGACAGCTCCAACAGCACGGCTGGCTTTGAGTATGGGACCGGCACGGTCTGGGTGAGTTTGCCCGCCGCCGGCGCGCCGACGGTCAACGCCGGCGCGAAGGCGCGCTACAAACCGGCCTCCGATTTTGCAACGCCCACCGCGCATTACTGGCGGGTCGTGGCCAAGGATGCCGCCCTGGAAGGCCCCGGTTCCGCCACCAACCGGTTTGTGCTGGGCGGGCGGGCTTGGACCGATCCGGTGCTGGGCGGGCTGGTCATGCGCCCGCGCAAGCCGCACCTGGATGAACTGCGCGAAGAAGCCAATTATGCGCGTGCCAGCCGACTGTATCCCACCCAGGCCTGGAGCGGAGCGATCGTGGCAAATCTCACGCCCGTGCGGGCGGTGTTTTTTACTGAGTTGCGCGCCGCGCTGGCCGAGGTGACCAATGCCACCGGAGAAACGCTGGAGCCTTTCCCCGAGATCACGCCCGGCGTCACCCCGGTGACCACCAACTTCCTGCTGGAGTTGCGGCGGGCGCTGGATACACTATAACCCTCATGAAAATCGCCACGTTCAATGCCAATTCGATCCGGTCCCGGCTGGAGGTGATCCTGTCCTGGCTGGAAGCCCAGCAACCGGATGTCCTGTGCGTGCAGGAAACCAAGGTGCAGGACCAGGACTTTCCGCGGGCCCCCTTTGAGCAGGCCGGCTGGCACGTGGTCTTCAAGGGGCAGAAGTCGTACAACGGCGTGGCGCTGATTTCCCGGAACAAGCTTGAAGAAGTGAGCGCCGGATTGGACGACGGAGGGCCGGCGGATGAGTCCCGCCTGCTCTGCGCCAAGGCCGGCCCGGTTTGGATTTTGAACACCTACGTGCCCCAGGGGCGCGAGCTGGACCACGAGATGTATGCGTACAAACTGGAGTGGTTTGGGCGCATCCGCAAGCTTGTGGAGCGGCGTTTCAAGCCGTCTGACCTGCTGGTCTGGACGGGCGATTTGAACGTGGCCAGGGAGCCCGAGGATGTCCACAGCCCGGAAGACTATGCCCAGCACGTCTGCTTTCATGAGGCGGTGAGAAAAGCTTTTTCCGACTGCCTGTCCTGGGGGTTTGTGGATGTCTTCCGGGTTTTTCATCCGGAGCCCAAACAGTACACCTTCTTTGATTACCGCACCCCCAACGCGGTCGAACGGGGCATGGGCTGGCGAATTGATTACATTCTGGCGAGCTCCGCGCTGGCGCAAAGGGCCGTTGGCGCCGCGATTGACCTGGCGCCGCGCCGCGCGCCAAAAGCCTCTGACCACACCTTCCTCTCCGCGGAGTTCCAGATGCAGGCCTGATGCTTCCGTTGGGAAGGCTTTCCGTTCTTCAAGGGCAGGGAGGGGGCGCCTGCCTTTGATCTTCCGACCCGGGCGCAAGCGCCCGAGCCGGAAATGGGGTGGATGACGGGATTTGAACCCGCGACAGCCAGGGCCACAACCTGGTGCTCTGCCAAGCTGAGCTACATCCACCAGCAGAATGCCCGCCAAGTCATCTTGTACACAACCCGGTGGGGAAGATCAATGCTGTAAAACAGAATGGCACTTTATGCAAGGGCTTTTTTTCGATGGCCGGCCAGTTCGCGTGCCTTGATGAGGTACTGCACGATCATGGCCGGGGGGGCATTATCGCGCGCAAAAAAGACATCGTTTGCCAGATCGAGCATGGCGGGGCCGCTGTCGGCGGGGGTGAGCACAAGGATGGAGGAAGCGGGACGGAGTTTGAGGATGGCTCTCATCAAGGCGTGCGGGTCGTCGCCAAAGAGCTGTTGGTGAAGGATGAGGGCGCTGAAGGGGCGGTCCCCCTGCACGAACTGGAGGGCGTCCACGAGGGTTTCGGCCAGGACCGTCTGTATGCCCAGCTTGTTGAGGTGGCTGATGAGCCGCCGCTGGCTGGCGGTGGCCGGGGCGGCCAGGAGCACCGGCCAGCCGGCGACATAGTCGCGCAGTTCCTCCGGCACCTGCAGGGGATGCAGGGTGCCTCCCTGGTCCGCGGTGCGGAAGCCGGGCAGTCCGATGCGGTAGCAGGTGCGCCCGCTGGGGGCCAGCAGGAGATCGAGGTGCCCGCCAAGCTCTTCGATCATGGAGCGAACGACGGATTGGATGACGCCGCCATCCTGGAGCCCGCCCGGGGCGGGGGGGCGCAAGGAAACGGGAGACAACGGATCTTTGGGCTCGTGGGCCATGATGACGATGACGGCGGCAAAGGGCTCCTGCACATCAAACGGAGGCGCGCCGCCCGGTTGTCCGGCCAGGATGCGGAGAATGCCGGGCGCGGAGTGTTCATCAGCCACCAAAAGGCCAAGATTGAGAACAATCTGTTCAATCTGGGTGGGTGTGACGCCGATGGTGGGGAATTGCTCCGGGAGATCCATCTGGACGTCCCATCCATGGGCGAGGCCGACCCGCAGGATTTCAACCGCATTTTTAATGTGCTGGCTCAACTGGTTGCAGGGATCGCCCTTGATGCCGGTCCTGCTGAGTTCCAGCAGATGGTGCGCCAGGCGCGCTCCGCGGTCGGATTCATGCAGGATGGCTTGAAGGGACTCATTCTTTGTGCCGGCAGAACCGGCGTGCCGTTCCATCAGGGAAGCATGGGCGGTGATGGCGCAAAGGATGTTGTTAAAATCATGAGCGACTCCCTGGGCGACGCGGCCGATCAATCGCAGTTGGGCCATCTGGCGGTTTTCCAGGTCGCGGGATTTTTGTTCGGTGACATCACTGACGAGAACCAGGTTGATATCCTCGGAGGGCTGGGAGCGGAACCGCAGGGTGCGGAAGCCCTGCGGGAGCCGGCATGGGCGTTCAATTTCGCTGGGGCCGGACCGGTCGAGAAGCGCGCCGATTTCCTTTTCCGCCAAAGAAGAAAAAGTCTCGCGAAGGGTGCCGGATGGGCAGGCTTGGGGCATGAGGGCGCGGGCGGCAGGGTTGGATCCGGTGATGCGCCCCTGGCGGTCCAAGGCCAGGATGCCGTCGCTGAGATAATCCATGGCATCCACGAAGCGTCCGATTCTGCGCCGGGATTCCGACTGGGTGACGGAGCGGATGGCCCACAAGCCCAAGGAGCCGGCCAGCAGAAGAAAGCCCATGGTGAGGGCGAGAATGGAAATGGTGATGATTTGCTCCACCGTATCAAAGTTTTGGCCGGACTTTTTTTGGGCCTCCGCGGTGATCATGTCCTGGATGGCGGAGATGGTGGAGATGGTGGCGACCGCGGCAATGGCCAGCAGGAGCAAAAGCAGAATCGCATATTTCCAAATGCCTTTGGGCAGAGGTGTCATGGCGGGAAGATTGCGCAATCAGGGGGGAAAGTCAATGGCAAGCGAACCAGCCGCAGGGACGGCTCGGCGAGCCGTCCCTGCCTCCAAGAGGCGGGTCCACACCGGCATGGACCCGCTCAATAGGCGGTGATGCGATAGAAGCGATTCGTGACGTTGGAGTTGGTATCCACGCAGTTCATCAGGGCATTGCTTCCCTGCATCATGGTGCTGAGCGGGTACCACGGGCCATCGGGCATCAACCGGTCGGTGTATTCCACCGAGTAAAACACGTTGTCCTGGCCGATCCAATTCAGCGAAAACACGCTCGTGGCGCCCGGCGGCGGCGGGACCGGCGGGTTGACGCGGATAAAGGAGGCCATGGCCGGCGGCGCAATGAGCCCCTCTTCCAGCGTGAGCCGAATGACGCGGTTGTTGAACGTGTCGGCAATGTAGAGGTGGCCGAGGCCGTCCTCTACAACCCCCTCGGGCCGGTCCAGCAAGCACTCCGTTCCGATCAGTTGAGCCCAATTATTCACGTCCGGGCTTCTGGTCATGATGCGGTTGGCATCCCGATCGGCCACAATCAACTGCTGTTCCAAGGTGTCCAGGGTAAAGGCATTGACCAGGCTCAAGCCCCCTTCATTCGTATGGGTACTGCCCAGCACGTCAAAACAGAGGCCCTCGGGGCTGACCTTGCGAAGGCGCGCTTTGCCGCCCGGGGCATCCGCCACATAGACATTCCCAGCCGCATCCACCTCCAGGTCGCGGGGGAATTCCACCGAGCAATTGATGTTGGTGGTGATGCTCCGCAAAAAGATGGCCCACGTTCCATTGGTGGCTCGCTTCAGAACCCGGTTTTGAAGGGTGTCTGCCACATAGACAATGCCGTCAAGGCTCACGGCCACGGAAAGCGGACTGCTGAATCCGCTCCAGTTGGTCCAGGTGAGATTGCTGGCCCTGCGCATCTGGATGCGATTGTTGGCGGCGTCGGCCACGTACAGATTGTCGTACAGGTCGACATAAACATCCATGGGCTGGTTGAATTGGCCGGCGCCCGACCCCGCGCTTCCAATGATCTGCCACGTATTGGAGATGGTGTGGTAGGTCACAATCCGGTTGTTCAAGGTGTCGGCGATGTACAGCCGGCGCTGGGAATCAAACGCCATGCCGCGGGGATTGTTGAAAACGCCGCCG
The DNA here is from genome assembly GCA_964521805.1 of uncultured Verrucomicrobiota bacterium. Lineage (GTDB taxonomy): Bacteria > Verrucomicrobiota > Kiritimatiellia > CAIQIC01 > GWF2-57-35 > CAZFSE01. The sequence continues at coordinate 10,739 of CAZFSE010000080.1, read as the reverse complement.
ATGGGGGAGCCGGGCCCTTCCCAGATTTGGACGCGATAGTAGCGCCCGGTGAGCGTGGTGGTGTTGCCATTGGTGACGCTGGCCAGAACGCTCAAGGGACGCAGCCAGCCGTTGATGTGGGCGTAATCCACCGTATACGTTCCGTTGGTGAGCAGATACGTGGTTCCGCTCGTGAGCCAAGCGCCCTCGTTGATCCGCCATTGTGCGCCTTCCAGGATGGCGCTGTCGGGGGTCAGGAAGGCCTGGATGCCCGTGGGCCGCTGGGTATACGTGAAGAGGTAGGTGTTGGTCTGTCCGGAAGACACCAGGAGCTGGGCGGAGCCCGGGGTGGTCCAGCCGGAAACCTCCTTGCACTCGACCAGGTAATTTCCAGGAAGCAGGTTTTCGGCGACCGCGCCATCGTTCAGCCATTCGCCCCCCTCCATGCGCCACTGGGCGCCGGCGGCGACCGCCACGGGCGGGGCCAGCAGGATGCGAAGGGCGCCATTTTGCTGGTACTGGGCAATCAGCACGGTCTTGGTGTTGTTGGAGAGCGTGATGACCACTTCCTGGGGCGTGATCCACCCATCGATGCTCTTGAAGACCACCCGGTGGGCGCCGGCATTGAGGCCATCGGTGATGCTATAGTCGCTGTCGTGCCAGACGGCCTCATTGGACAGCCGCCACTGGGCGCCGGCCTGAACGGCGGAAGGAGGATAGAGGGTGACCTGAAGGATCGGCGGGGTAAAGAGAGCGCCCCCGTTATTGGTGGTGAAGGCGACGTTATCCACCATGGAGGCGGCGCTGAACCACTTGTTCCACCAATCGGTCTGATAGGCCTTCACATAGTCCTGCACCTGGCCCCAGCTCCACGCCAGCCCGGAGGTCCAGTTGTTCCAGCTGGTGCCCACCATGGGGGGGTTGTAGCTGGTGCCGTCGTCAAAGCGGTAGTATGCGGCCAGATCGGAATCGCTGACCGAAACCACACCGGGGAAGTTGGAGAGGATCTGGCTCCCGGTGCGCGGCGTCTTCCAGATGCGGACTTCATCAATCATGCCCTGGAAGCCGGAGCCGATGCGCTGAATGACCGGGCCGCCGGCAATGATGGCGGGCGGCTTGAGGGCGGCCGTCGCGCTGACGCTGTTGGTGCCGTTGACGTACAGCATGAGCTGGCGCCGGCTCGCATCATAGGTGCCGGCCAGATGGGTCCAGGTCTGGATGGGCACCGGCCCCCAGTAGTTGACGGCGACGGCATTGCCGTCCACGGAGACAAACCGGAGGTACGGGACGTTGCCGGCCAGCAATCCGAGTTCGTAGTTGATGCCCACGGGGCTCACCTGGCGCTGGATGATCACGCCGCCGTCGCTGTTGGCGGGGTTGATCCAGGCCTCCACCGACCAGTTCGTCAGCGCAAAGCGGTCCTGCTTGGGGAACCCGACAAAGTCCGTGGCCGCGCCGGAAAAGCTCATGGCCCGTGAATAGATGGGCACCAGGGCGCTGGCGGGGTCGTTATCGCCGACGGAATCGAGGCCGTCGAGGACGCCGTCATCATCGCTGTCCGGCAGGAGGGGATGTGCGCCGCGGAGTTGCTCATCGCCGTTGTTCAGTCCGTCGCCATCGTAGTCTTCCAAGCCGTCGGGGATGCCGTTGTTGTTGGAGTCGTCATCGCGCGGGTTGGTGCCGCAGAGGAACTCATAAAAGGCGTTCAGGCCATCGGTGTCGGCATCAAAGGGCAGGCCATAATCCTTGTTGCCGGGGAGGGCGCGGAATTCCAGATCGGAGTCTGGCGGATCCCAGCCCATTTCCTCGTGGGTGGACCAGGCCTGGCCGATCCAGACGGCCCGCGGGTCGTTTCGGGTATGGTCGCCGCGCTTGATGTAGGCGACGCCATCGCAATCCAGGCTGGCGTCAAACTTGCCGTAGGCGCGCTCGAAGTGATTGCACTTGTAGTCCGGATTGGCCATCTGGGTGCGCTCGGCATCCAGGAACTTGTTGAATCCGCTTTCGCACCGGATATAGACCATGTTGCGCCCGGTCTTCAACTGCTGGGCCACCTCCAGGTTCTGGTAGGTGTTGGTGAAATCCTTTTCGGGCGTCACCAGCACGCCGTTCACATAGGCCTTGGTGGACACCATGCCGGGGGTGAAGATCTCGAGTTTGGAGGATTTCGGGACCTGGCTGAGCATGATGTACTTCATGAAGGCGGAGTACCGCCCGTCATAGCCCAGGCTGGTGTCCTTGGGGGCGTAATACATGTTGTCAATGGGATCCAGCCAGGCATAGCCGGGCGCGCCAATGGAGCCATAGGCGCGGAAGGATGCGAAGAACTCGACATGGGCGGCCCAGTCAAGGCTGGAGTCAAAATAGTTGGTATACACCGGGGGATCCTGCGGGTCGCTGAAGCAATCCCAGATCAAGCCCATGACAAAATTCGGTCCGTAATTCCGGGTGGGATACTTGTCGAGCTTGTTGATCTTGACCCACCATTCGGGGAGCTGGTCGCCATCTTCGTCGTCGCATCCCAGGAGGGTGATGGCCTGATTGGTGGCCGTCATGGCGGGCGATCCCTGCAGGAAATAGGCCGGCTGGTTCAGGTGGGCAAAATCATTGATATTGGTGCCGCCGTCATCGAACCGATAATACAAGGACAGCGCATTGCCCGTCTCTGGCTGGCGGACATATCCGGCGGGGGCGGGGAAGATCCGGTTGAACCAGAAGGAGGCCTCTTCGCGGGAGCGGTCGTAATCCCAAGTGCGGACATCGTCAAGATACCCATCGGCAAAGCCCCGGGCGAAGTAGGCGTTGCCGCCGTCAAAATTGGGGGCGGCGGGCGTTTTCTGGGCGATCAACAACAGCCCGTTGATATAAATCTCAAAACTGCCCTTGGCGGGGGACCAGATGTGCGCGACGTGCGACCATTCATGGGGCGGCAACTGCTGAATATCCCCGATGAGCGGATTGCTGTTGGTGCCGCCGGCCGTGACCAAAACCGTTTGGTTGGTGCCGGTATAGATTTGGGCCTTGGGGCGGAAGTTTTCCAATCCAACCCGGAATCCGGATCGCGCGGCGGCGCCCGGCTCCAGCGCAAAGACTTCGCCATCACCATCGGCGCCCGGCCGAATCCAGTATTCCACGGTCCAGCCATTCGTGCCGGTGTAGAAGCGCCCGGGGTCGGGAATGGAGAACCCGGCAGGTCCGGTGATGGCCATGTCCAGGCTTCGCTCGGCGTAATTCAGACTGCTCATGGGATGCAGGGGGTCGGTCATGTCCACGACCTCCTGGCCGTCGAGGACGCCATCCTCATCGGTATCTGGTCGAAGGGGGTCGGAGCCGAAGGTCATGATTTCGTCGAGGTCGGTGAGCCCGTCCCCGTCCGTATCGTTCATGCCGCCGTTGAGCAGTTCATACGCAATGTCCAGCACGAGGGTTTCGCTGTTATTGAGCGTCAGGGCGATGTTGGAGGGCGCGATCCAGGGGAACGCGCTGGAGAACGCGATGGTATGCGGGCCATACGGGAGGCCGGCGGCGATTTCGCCGCTGGAGCGCCAGGCGCCGCCATCCACGCTCCAACGGGCGCCATTGGTGCGGGCGATTTCGGGCGAGAGGTACACCTGGATGCTTCCGGCCACATTGTTATAGCTGGCGATATACGAGGTCAGGAGGCCGGATTGCACTTCCAGGGAGGCGGGGGCGGGGGTGCTCCATCCGGTGATGGAGCGGAACTCCACCAAGTGGCTGTTGGCGGCCATGTTGCCGAGCGTGACGCCGCTGTTTTGCCAGGCGCCGCCGTCCACGCGCCATTGGGCGCCCGCCGCCACGGCGTCGGGCGGTGAGAGGTCCACGCGCAGAGAACCGTTCTGGGCGTATTCCACCGTGACCACGGTCTTGAAGTTATTGCTGAGCGCCACGGTGACATCGGAGGGCGTGCTCCAGCCCGAAATGGGCTGGAAGGTGATCGTCTGGACCCCGGCCTCCAGGCCGTCGCTCAGGGTAAAGGCGCTGTTGTACCAATCGCCAAAGCCGGAGACCCGCCATTGGGCGCCGGCCTCCACGGCCGCGGTGGGCTGAAGGTTGACCTGGAGGGAGGGCGGGTTGTCAAGGGCGCCGTCGCCGTTGGTGGTGAACGAGGCGGTTCCGCTGAGCGTTGCGCCATGGGTCCACTTTTCCCACCAGTCGCCGTCATAGGCCTTGGAATATTCCTGCACCTGGCCCCAGGTCCAGGGCATGGCGTTGCTCCAGTTGTTGGCGCTGGTTCCAATGAGCGGCGAATTGGTGTAGCTGGTGCCGTCATCAAACCGGTAGTACGCGGCCAGGGAACCCTCGGAGGCGGAGATGGTCTTGTTGAAGTGGGCCTGTATTTCGGCGGCGCTCCGCGCCTTTTTCCACACGCGCAATTCGTCAATGTTTCCGACGAAGTTTCGCCCGGAATTTTGAATCACGGGGCCGCCGGCATAAATAGCCGGCACGGACAAGGCGGATTGGACCTGCACGGGGACGCCCTGCACGTAGAGGGTCAGGAAGCCCTTGGTGGAATCATAGGAGCCGGCCAGGTGCGTCCAATCCGTTCCCAGCGGCGCGTCGTTGGTGGCGATGACGCTGACGCCGTTGACCGAGATGAACTTGACATACGGGATGTTTGCGCCGGCGTTGCCGCCGAGGCCATCGCCCAGTCCCAATTCGTAATTGACGCCGCTGGGGCCCACGATGCGCTCGACCACAATGCCGCCATCGGCCTCGGAGGGATCGCGCCGGACCAGGGCTTCAACCGTCCAGTCCTGCAGGGCAAAGCGTTTTTGACGGGGCAGGAGGATATAATCGGAAGGCCCGCCCTCAAACCGCATGGAGCGCGAGTACAGGGGGCTCAGGGCGCTGGCGGGGTCGTTGTCGCCCACGGCATCGAGGCCGTCGCGCACGCCGTCGTCGTCGGTATCCGGCAGGAGCGGATGGGAGCCGCGGGCTTGCTCGATGCCGTTGGGAAGCCCGTCGCCATCGAAGTCTTCGAGATTGTCGGGAATGCCGTTGTTGTTGGAATCCTTGGCGCGGGGATTGGTGCCGCACAGGAATTCATACAGGGCGTTCAGAAGGTCGGTGTCCGCATCGAAGGGCAGGCCGTAGTCCTGACTGCCGGGAACGCCGCGCCCCTCCTTGTCCGGGATGATGGGATCGCCGAGGCCGGCTTCATCGCGGCCCAGGTGGTTGTGGGTGGACCAGGTCTGGCAGAACCAAACCGAACGGGGATCGTTGCGGAAGTAGTCGCCCCGCACAATCTGGAGGACATTGTCGCACTCCAGGCTGGCGTCAAATTTTCCGTAGGCGCCTTCGAAGAACTCGACACGGTTGGGGTTGAACACGATCTTGGTGCGTTCCTCGTCGAGGAAGAAGAGGAGCTGGCTTTCGCACCGCACATAGACCAGGTTGCGCCCGGGCTTGAGGCGGGTGGTGACATCCAGCGTCTGGTATTGGTTGGTTTCCCCGCCCTCGGGGGTGACCCGCTGGCCGTTGACATAGGCCACGGTGGTGGTCATGCCGGGGGTGAAGAGCCGGAGCTGGGCGTTGAGCGGGGCGCGGTACAGATAAACGTAGCGCATGAAGGAAGCATAGCGTCCGTCAAACCCGAGACCCGTATCCACGGGCTTGTGATGCAGTCCATCGGTCACATCCGGCCCCAGGGTCTTGTAGCTCAGCGGCGTTCCAATGGAGGCGTAGGCGCGGAAGGCGCGCGAGTAGCCCACCCGTGCCAGGTAGAGGATTTGGTTGTCAAAATACTTGAAGTCCGGCCCCTCGGTAAACTGGTCGGGGAAGACATCCAGCGAATGGATCTTTGTCCACCATTCCGGCAGGAAGTCGCCGTCTTCATCGTCGTACCCCAGCAGGGAAACCGCGGGGTTGGTCACCACCATGGCGGAGGTGTTGGGGATGAAATAATTGGTGTTGTTCAGGTAGGCGAAGTCCACCGTATTGCTTCCGCCGTCATCAAAGCGGTAGTACAGCCGGAGCAGTTGCCCGTACTCCGGCGTGGGGACGTAGGCCGAGGGGGCCGGGAAGTACCGGTTGTGCCAATATTCGACCTCGTCCCAATTCCGGTCATACGCCCAGACGCGCAGGTCGTCCAGGTAGCCGTCGGAGAAGTCCTTGCCCACAAGGGTGAACGCGGGCGTGAAGCTGGGAGCCGCCAGGGATTCCCGGGCGATCAGCAGGATGCCATTGACATAGACCTCCAGGCTGTTGCGTTCCGGCGACCATACAAAAGCCATGTGCGACCACTCGTTGGCGGGGAGTTGTTGAATATCGCCCACCTGCGGGTTGCTGTTGGTGCCGCCGGCCCAGGCCAGCAGATTGGTGCCCGCCAGGATTTCCACGCGGGGGCGGAAGTTCACGAGCCCCATCCAAAAGCCGGTATTGGTGCCGTTGACACCTGCATTGAGAATCTGGCCGTTGCCATCCGTGCCGGGCCGGAGCCAGCATTCCACCGTCCAGCCATTGGTGGTGAAGGCAAAGCGGGAGGGATTGGGGAGCGTGATGCCGGCGAGGGGGACGGCGGCGAGGTTCATACTGCGCTCATGGAAGGCACGACTGCTCATGGGGTGCAGGGGGTTGGTCAGATCCTGCGAAACTTCCTCGCCATCGAAGATGCCGTCATCATCGGTATCTTTTCGGATGGGACTGGTTCCGTATGTGTAAATTTCATCATAGTTGCTGAGGCCGTCTCCATCGGAATCGTAATCGCCATCGTTCAGGATGGTCATGGGATCCTGGGAATATGCGTTGTAGGGATCCCAGCCATAGCGCAATTCATCCTCGGTGAGGATGCCGTCGTTGTCGGGGTCGTTATCGTTCTGGCCAAGGCCGACCACCACCACAAGGTTGGTGGTGTAGGTGCCGACGCGGGCGGAGAGGAGTCCCTCGCCATGCGCAATGCCGTTGATGGGGAGATAGGCATTGACGTGCCCGGCGAGCAGGGTGATCTGGTTGGTGCCCAGCGTGAAAAAGCCGGGGGTCAGAATGGAGAGGTTGACCGTCAAATCCGCGCCGGCCTCATTGAATGGGCGCGAGAGGGTGACCAGCCGGGTTTCGTTGACCACATTGGAGGCCGGACTCGGGGAGAAGGAGAGGGAGGGGGGGGTGACGGTGAGACTGCGGGCGCTGTCCACGCTGTTGGAGACGCCCAGGGCGGTGGACCGGATGATGGTGGAGCCGGGGAGAATGCCGGAGACGATGAACGAGGCGGACTGGGCGCCAGCGGGAATGAGCACGGATTCCGGAACGGTGGCGACATGGGGATTGTCGCTGGACAAATAGACCATCAAATCCGAGATGTTTCCGGAGGCCGAGCGGCTGACCGTCATGGGAAGACTGCCGCCCGCGATCACTTGAGGAGAAGCGGGGGAGAGGACGAGGCCCTCGTTGGGAGAAACCAGCACGGGGGTATTGGTGATGTAGGAGCCCACCTGTGCGCGGAGGCGAATGTTGGTGGAAAGCCCAGACTGCGCGGTGGCCAGCCCCGAGACATAGATGGTCTTGCTGGGCTCAAACACGGAAAACATCAGTTGGAGGGTCTTGTTGGTTTGGAGGCTGGTGGAATTCGTGCCGATGCCCAGAATGGATTCATCATCGGAGGAGAGGGTGAAATAGAGGTTGGCATTGGCCTGCAGGGTGGTGCGCCGGATGACAACCGGCGTGGTGTTGCCGACGCGAACCGCGGGAACTGCTGGCGTAAAGGAAAACGTGGGATGTTCGGGGGTGATGAAGGTGGTAGCCGTCCAATAGGCGCCAATGCCGCCAGATTCCCAGGTGGCCACGACATCCACGGGTATGGGTTCAAACAGGCCATTCACCTTTTGAATGCAGATCGCCGGCATGCGGACAAACGGCTCCCAAATCATGTTGCCCGCCCCATCATCCACCAACCGCTGGGTGACGGCATTGGTCCTGAACTGGAGCCGCGTTTCGTCATACGAATAAAAACGGACGGTGGTGGCGTATGGAAAGGCATTGGTGTCCGTGGGCAGATTGGTCACCGTCAGCGTGACCGTATCGCCGGCGACCACCGAGGCGGCCAGCGGGGAAAGGGTTTGGGCCTTGGCCGGACTGGGCGCAAGGAGGAAGCCTCCCAACAAACACAGAAGGGCTGTTTCCAAAAAGAGATGTGTGCGTGTATTGTTCATGTCAACCTGACCTTTCTGAATAATCCCTGTTTTTGAGCAAAATTTGTGCCGGAAACGGATAGAAATCGTGTTAAATGTTCAAGCCTCTTTCGTTGCACCACTAGCCTCTTCTGTCGCCTGTGTGTAGAAGATACCCCGTGCATCGCCCAAAAGGCGGTGCTTTCAACAAAAGACCATCAAACAGCAACCTACACGCGCATGAGCTTCAATTTTCCGAGAACTAGAAAAAAATCATTACGGCTGGCTTACGGGGATTGAAACAGACCTTGAGGCCGAATCGATAACGGTAACGGTGGTGTCGCCGGAGCTAAGACGCCGATAAGTTGCCGAAGCGCCACCTGCCGTCGTGATGGACCCCAATCCTTCATTCCCCACGCTCCACGAATAAGGGGGCGTACCTCCGCTGGCGGTTAAAAGGCGTGTGTCATTATTGAGCAAGAGCGTTATCGTTGGAGGGGAGATGGCCAAAGGATTCGAAGGCGCATTCGTGGTGGACGTCAGGATTTGCGCCACGCCGGAGTGCCCGGCGCTGTCGAAGCACAGGACGGTATTCTGTTCGAGGGACCGGGCGGTATAGATGCCCTGGTCATCCGCGCGGACGTTCATCATTCCGCGCCCGGGATAGACGACATCCCAGATATACGGGGATTTTCCGCCCACGGCGGAAAAGATCACGGTCTGTCCCTCAAACGTGACGGTGGCGTTGGCCGGCCGGATGGTAATCACCCCATTGGGGTTGTTCCGGGGATCGGGCCGCATGGGATTGTCGGCGAAATACTGGTCCAGCGCATCCAGGCTGGTGTCCTTGTCGCTTTCACACGCCATGCACAAGGCCATCACAGCCAGTGCCAGGCCTAAAACGATCCAAACGCGGCGGGTCTTTTGTGTTTTCATTATGCTATGCCTCCCGTTTCCATTCATTATCAAGTTGTTTTCGAATCTTGTTACATGCCCACCGGCTCATAAAGACCATCCGGGTCTGCCTTTTTTGCGGGGGCAGGGGGGTTGACCCTGGGGCGCGGCTTGGTTTCCTGCTTTTTCCCACGGGTGCCGGGGCCGCGTTGCGAGAGATGCCGGTAGATGAGCTGGCCTTCCTCGGGAATGCCGCCGGTTTCGGTGATGTTTTCAGCCTTGGCCAGGCTGACGGTTACAAAGATGACGGTCTCCGTCTGGCTCTTTTCCGTGTTGGTGTGCCGGAACAACAGCTTGCCGATGAAGGGGATGTCGCCCAGCAGGGGAATCTTGGAGATGACTTCCCGGTCGTCGGTCCGCGTCAGTCCGCCGATGGCGACGGTCCGGTCGCTTTCCAGCGTAAAGTCGGTGATGACTTCGGTACTGCTTTGGACGGGATATTTCAGGCCGGGAGTGGGCTCCACAAATTCTCCGGTCTGGCGGGTCAGCCGGGGGGAAATCCTAACGGAAATATTGCTCTCGGTGTTGACGGTCGGGGTCACCTCCACCGTTACGCCAATCTTGATCGGGTTTTCATAATCCAGTTCATACACATAGGTGACGGTATCATTGCCCTGGGGCATGGCCTTGACGTTGGGATAATCCTCACCCACATGAATGCTGGCTTTCTCGCCGCTGGCGACAATGAGCTTGGGATTGGAAACCACCGTGACGCCATTTTGTTGTTTAAGCGCGCTGAGGGTCATGACGAATTCATCCGGGGTCAGCACGGCGGAGCGCAGGTCGGTGGCCACCTTGTTGAAGGAATCCACCACATTGCGGTTCACATCGCGGCCTTGGGCGATGGAGTCGCTAAAGGTGCGCCCTCCCCCGCTGATCAGGTTGTCCACGTCATAGGTTCGGGTAAAGACATCGTCCTGGCGGCGGTTGTCGAACTGGTTGGCGGTGTCCGTTCTGGACTGGTCCCACTGGCGGCCTTCCCGGACCGCCCACTGCATATCGCCGGCCTTGATGGTGTAGCCGGAAAGAGACTGCCAGTTGATGCCCAGGTTTTTGATGGCCTTGTCATTGAGCTCGACGAACTTGGCCTCGATAAAGACCTGGGCGCGGGGCTTGTCAATGCGGGCAATGACGTCCCGGATCAGGCTCAATCGGGACGCGGTCTCCTGGACAATGACGGCATTGGCCGAGGCAAAGGCGGAGACGGAGGAGTTGGAGCTGACCAGCAGGCGATTGACCACGGGGATCACGTTGGTCACGGTGGTATATTTTAGAAAAATGGTTTCCGAGGAGAGCGGTTCGCCGGCCAGGTCGTTCTGGGAGACGATGCTGTAGATGCCTGGACGTTTTTCCAGCAGGGTCATATTGGCGGAATCCAGGATGACGCGGAGGGCGGGCTCCCACTCCACATCCTTGAGGCTGACGGTGACGTTGCCCTGCAGGTTGGTGCCGGAAACGATGTTGGCGCCGGACACGCGCGTGAACATGCGCACCACCTCGGAGAGGGGCACGTTATCCAGGCTGATGCTCAGCAGTTCCGGCTTGGCGGCACTGGGCTCAACACCGATGCCCGGGGCCATGTCCTTTTCCACGCTGAGCCGGAGCATTTCGCCGGCCACTGAAGGCTCTGGCGCTGGCGCCTCCTCCGGGGCGGGAGTCTCTTCCAGGACGGGGGTCTCAGCC
>CAZFSE010000079.1:0-18610 GCA_964521805.1 uncultured Verrucomicrobiota bacterium | reverse complement strand
ACGGGGGAGGGCTATTGCTCCTGGTACGACCTGGCCGCCTATTTCCTCAAGATCATGGCGGTGCCTCATCGCATCCAGCCCTGCACGTCGGCCGAGTATCCCACACCGGCTCGCCGGCCCGCGAATTCCATCCTCGAGAACAAGCGTTTGAAGGAACAGGGCCTGAATGTCATGGTGCCGTGGAAAAAGGATGTGGACGAATTTGTGCGGCGCTTTCAACCGGCGCTGATCCAGGAGGCCAGTTCCCCATGAAGAACCTGATGGTGACCGGCGGATGCGGTTTTATTGGCGTCAATTTCATCCGGTACGTGCTGGAGGAAACGGACTTTGATGGGCGGATCATCAATGTGGACAAGTTGACCTATGCCGGCAATCCGCTGAGCCTGGCGGACATCGAAAAGGCATTTAGCACGCGGTATATTTTTGTGAAGGCGGATATTTGCGACCGCGCATGCATGGCTGGGGTGATGGATCTGTACGAGGTGGATGCGATCTGCCATTTTGCGGCCGAGTCGCATGTGGACCGCTCGATTGTGCGCCCCGATGATTTTGTGCAGACGAACATCTTCGGCACCTACCAACTGCTTCAGCTGGCGCGCGAGCGGGCGGGGAGCATTCAGCGGTTTCATCACATCAGCACCGACGAGGTGTTCGGGAGTTTGGGGCCGGAAGGCTTTTTCACCGAGGAGACTCCGTACCGGCCCAACAGTCCCTACTCGGCCTCCAAGGCGGCGTCCGACCACCTGGTGCGCGCCTTTCACGAGACCTACGGATTGCCCGTGACCCTCTCGAATTGCTCCAACAATTATGGGCCGTATCATTTTCCGGAGAAGTTGATTCCGCTGATGATTTTGAATGCGCGGGCTGGCCAGCCTCTGCCGGTGTATGGCGATGGCCTGAATGTGCGCGACTGGCTGTATGTGCGCGACCACTGCGCGGCGATCTGGACCATTCTGCAAAAGGGGCGGCCCGGGTCCACCTACAATGTGGGTGGGCGCAACGAAATGCCCAATCTCGAAGTGGTGCGCCAGGTTTGCGATCTGCTGGATGAGCTGGCGGAGCCCTTGGCAGGGCGCGCCTCGCGGCGCGAGCTGGTCACGTTCGTCAAGGACCGCCCCGGCCATGACCGGCGTTACGCGATAGACTGCTCCAAGCTGGAGCGTGAGCTGGGCTGGAAGCCGGCGGAGTCATTTGCCACGGGTCTGCACAAGACCGTGCAGTGGTATCTGGATCACCCCGAGTGGGTGGAGCAGGTCCGCAGTGGCGAATACCAAGCCTGGATCAACGCCCATTACGGATCGTGATCGTTCTGGACACCCATACGTGGATTTGGTGGATAGACTCCCCAGACATGCTTGGCCCGGCGGCCCGAAATGCCATTGAAGAAGCCCGCAAAGACCGCGCCATCTATATCTCCTGCATCAGCACATGGGAAATACATATGCTCTGCCGCCGCGTGGTTGTAAGGTGATAAGTGGGCAACAAAATACCGGAACGTTGCTATGAGGATTTGGGCCGCCTGGCGTCCGCTTGCCGGTCGCTGACGCTCCGGCAAGATAAGAGCTTTCGTTCACGTCTCCGCCTGTTCGTCTCCATAACGTCGGGAGCGACCCGGCCTGGGGCCGGGGGGAATTTACCGCAGGCTGGCACCCCGAGCGAAGAGGATCACTCGCCACTGCGCATGCGCGAGAGGGCGGACTGTTCGCTCTGGGTCGCGCCCGCGGCAACGCTGAGGTCAGCGGCTGAGGGGTCGCCGCCGGCCATGGCCGCCTGACGGAGCGTTCGCGCCCTTTGCGCGGAGGCGGAGGGATCGTCAGAGCCGGATGCCCTGACTTCCGTGGAGCCGCCAATGGCATAGGCGCGTCCGTCGGGACCGATCTGATAGGTGTACTGCACGGCACCCGCATACGAGCCCAGCGCCGAGACGTGCCGCAATTCATGCGAGCGCACCTCGGCATCTCGGGCGCGGAGGCGTTGCAGGAGTTCCTTGTCCTCTTCGGTCATTTCCCCCTGCTTTTGGACCGGGCTTTCCAGTTTCTTTGCGTCCGTTTTCATCTTTCCGGAAAGCAGGCCCTTGCGGGAATAGCAGGCGGGATCTTGCTCGGAGGCATTCTGCTGATGAAGAAAACGGTCTTCTGGCTGTTCCTGATCGCCAGATTTTTCCTTGGAGGGCTCGTGGCCTGCCTTTTCGATGGCTTGGACCGGATCAGCGGCCTTTTTTTCCATTTGGGACTGCAACATTTCCTGGTAGAAGAGCTCCAGGCGGGATTTTTCATCCTGCGGCTCTTCTTCATGAATGGGCAAGACGTTTCCGTTCATTTTTCACCTCCGAAAACAGCAATCCTTTCACTCAAGATCGTCAAAAATGGGAAAAATGATAAAAAAACCTGAAAAATAAACAAAAAATGAACAATTTTCGGAAAAAAATACCGGTTTTTGTGATTTTCGCGGCTATTTTGATTCTTCGGCGAGGATTTTTTGATATTTGGCCAATTCTTCGAGCAGGCGCTTCTTTTCATCCTCATGAGTGGCGACCATGAAGGTGTCGTCGGTCCGTTCGATGGGTTTGAGGGAGGCTTCCGCTTCGATAGCGTTGATGTCGGCCAGTGCCTTTTCAATTCGTTTGATATTGGATTCTGCCCGCATTTTTCGCAGAGAAATCTTCATAGGCCGTCTCCTTGGGTTGCAAGAGCCACCGGAACTGTAGTCCGGGATGGCGAAAATGGCAAGCCTGCAGGGGAACGTGTTGCTTCTAATTTTGCTTTTTATACAGGAAGAAGGTGCCCAGGGTGTTGGGTCCTCCGGTGGTCCAGATATCGTTGGTCATCTGATTGGAATTGTCCCTCCCGCCCAGCACCCACAATTTTTCGTCATAGAGGGCCATGCACGACGGCCATTTCCCTCGTGGCTCGCTGTTTTTTGAGGGGGGCACAGGCCCGGGAGGACTTTAGTAGCATGCCTTTAAAGGCCTGCTAAAGTCCTCTGATGAAAAGGCGCACCGGATGCCGCTGGTGACGCCATGCGGCATGAACAGGGAGAGTTTTGTTCGTAATGTGTTTACGGCAGGCTTTGAAAACGCTATAGTGCGTCGTTTCAGAGAGGAAGTGTATTGCGCATGACGCCTATTCGATTGGTAAAAGATGGCTATCCGCTAATTGCGGGATTGCTGATTGGTTTTGGGGCCGCCGGTGTGCTGGCCCGCGTGGCGGGCTGGCCGAGGCTGGCGATGGTCTTGTACGTTTTGGCGGTGGTTTCGTCGGGGTTCATGGTGTATTTCTTCCGCGATCCGGAACGAACGTCCTCTGCGCCAGAAACCGATATGCTGGCGGGTGCGGATGGCTTGGTGCGGGCCGTAGAACTTTTGTCCGAAGACAAGCATCTCAAGGCGCAGGCCGTCCGGATCAGCATTTTCCTGAGCCCCTTCAACGTGCATGTGAATCGCACCCCGATGGGGGGTGTGGTCCGGGCCCTGGGATATACACCGGGGCGGCATTTGCTGACCCTTCAGAATGCGGCGTCGGAAGTCAACGAGCACAGCTCCATCTATATTGAGAACGAGCATACGAGGTGCCTGGTCCGGCAGATTGTCGGCCCGATTGTCCGCCGGGTGGTGTACTGGCTGGAGCTGGATCAACGGCTGGCCCGCGGCGAGCGGATTGGCATGATGAAGTTTGGCTCGCGGCTGGACATGTATTTCCCGGCGGCGGATGTGGATGTTTGTGTGAAAAAGGGAGACCGGGTGCAGGCAGGCATCACGGTGGTGGCCACTTTAAAGAAGGGGAAACGATCATGACCATCAAGCAAGCCATCCCCAGCTTTTTTACGATGCTCGCGATGCTGGCGGGCGTGTTCAGCATGCTGGCCAGCGCGGCGGGAGACTTTATCCTGGCCGCCCAGCTGATCATGGTTTCCATGATCCTGGATGGGCTGGATGGCACGCTGGCGCGGTTGTTGCGCAGTACCTCGCAATTTGGCGCGGAGCTGGACACCTTTGTGGACATGACCAGCTTTGGGCTGGCACCGGCCATTTTGCTGTATCATCTGATGTTGAAAAATGAGGGGATCCTGGGGTTGGCGGTGGTTTCGGCGATTGTGCTTTCCGGGGTTTCGAGGCTCTCGCGCTTTCGCGTGGTGGATCCGTATCGCGGCCAGCGCGGGTATCTGGGCCTGCCGATTACCACGGCGGCGGGATGGATTGCCAGCCTGGTGATTGCCTCGCAGAACAGCTTGTTCAATGACACCTGGCTGTCGCTGGAGCATGGGCCCGTGGCCACGCTCTTCTGGGTGTCCACGTTGATCATGATTGTCCTGCAACTTTCACACGTGCGGTATATCAAGCCCACCAAGAAGCCCGTGGTCTTTGTGCCGTTCACGGTTGTGCTGATCCTGCTGTTCCTGAATGGACCGGTGGCGATTTGGGCGGCGTTCATGCTGGCGGGCTACGGGTTTTGGTACGCCTTTATCTCGCCGTTTTACCGCCGTCAGCATGCCGTCCTGGCGCCCGCCGAGGAAGAGCATCCCGTCACGCTCAATGATTAATGCGAGGCCCGGGGCCGTTCATAATCCCAGCAGGGAGGGCGGCGAGAGCCGTTCTGGGGCGTCGTCCAGGAAGGCGGTGGCTTTTTCCCAGACCTCGTCCAGGGTGGGGGCATTGTGGACGGCGGTGTAAAAGGAATGTCCCCATCGAAAATTGCGCGCAAAGTATTTGGTGAAAATCTTGATCCGGCTGATGGCAATTGCCGGGGCGAAATCTTCCAGGATATACTCGAACAGCCGCCGCCAGATCTCCGCGGGTTCAGGAAAAGGGTGTCCGCTCCATTGCGCGAACACCCAGGGCTGAACGGCCATTTGACGCCCCACCATGAAGCCTTGGACCCTCTGGTAATGCCCGGCGCTGGCGCGCAGGCTCTCGGGGCCGGTGATGTCGCCATTGGCCACGAGGGGCAGTTTCGTGAGGGAGGCCGCCCAGTCGTACAGCTCGGTGCGCGCCCGGCGTTTGAATTTGTCTTCAAAAAAGCGCGGATGCAGAAAGATCGCGTCCACCCCGCTGTCCTCAAACAGCTTCAAACGGTCCTGGAAGATGCCCTCCCACTCCGGGCGCTCGGAGCCCAGGCGTATTTTGACGCTGAGAAAGCCGGGCCAGGCGCGGCGCATGGCCGCCAGGATGCCGGCCAGCCGCTCCCCATCCGCATACAGGCCGCTACCCGCGCGTCGCTGGCGAATGGCGGGGGCATGGCAGGCCAGATTAAGGTCCAAGCCGCCGGGGTGCACCGTGGCCAATCGCTCAATGATGCGCTCAAGGTTCTGCACTTCCTCCACCATCAACTGGTAAATGACAAGGCCTTCCTGCGCCCGGCGCTTCAAGGCCGGGGAGGTTTCAAGATTTTCCTGAAGAATCTGCCGGGCGGACAGCATTTCCGTGAAGAGGGCCCCCGTTCCGCCCCAGTCAGAGAGCAGGCGCCGGAAGGCGCTATGAGTGAGGCCGGCCATGGGCGCGGCAAAGAGAGCCGGTTGCAGAGCGAGGCTTCTGGCGGAAAAATGAGGGGGCAGGATCATGGGGCCGGGATCCTGCCAAAAAGGGGGGGTGTTTGAAAAGCCTTAAACGCGCCCTTGACTTATGGGGGCCATCTGCATAATCTCGCCCGGATTGTTGATGGAAAAGGGAATGCGGCGTCAGTCTTGAACGACCGGACGGTGAGGCGGTTACCCTCCAAAGGTATCCTGTTCGCATCATTCATCAGACCGTGAGAGACAGGTGGCGTTTGCAAACGGGAGCAAAGGCGGCCCTTTAAGAAAGGCCCAGCCGCCCGGTCTTTTTATGGACCGGGTCCGTTGTTTTATTCCCGAAAGTGAAAAGTTTTTTTATGGGATGCCCGATGGTGTAACGGTAGCACACGGCCCTTTGGAGGCCAGAGTCATGGTTCGAATCCATGTCGGGCAACCACGGGTGTGAGGAGAATGGACTTGTGAGGATTTTTTCGGGAAATGCAAATCGCCCGCTGGCGGAAAAAGTGGTGGCCTATCTGAACCAGCCCCTTGGGGACGTGACGATCAGCCGGTTTCCGGATGGCGAGATTTTCGTGAAGATGCTGGACAACATTCGCGGCAAGGACGTCTTCATGTTCCAGCCGACCTGTTTTCCCCCCAACGAAAATCTGATGGAACTGCTGATCATGATTGACGCGGCGCGGCGGGCCTCCGCGGCGCGGATCACCGCCGTCCTTCCGTTTTATGGCTATGGCCGCCAGGACCGCAAGGACCAGCCCCGCGTGCCGATCACCGCCAAGCTGGTGGCCAATCTGCTGGTGGCTTCCGGCGTCAACCGCCTTTTGACGATGGATCTGCATGCCCAGCAGATTCAGGGATTCTTTGACATCCCGGTGGATCATCTGCATGCGGCGCCGGTGATCGTCCGGTATCTGCAATCCAAGAATTTGGACGATCTGGTGGTGGTCTCGCCCGATCCCGGCGGATTGAAGATGACCTACGCCTACTCCAATATGTTGAAAGCCGGCCTGGCCATTGTCGCCAAGCAGAGGCGCTCCGCGACGGAGGTCGAGGCGATGAATCTGGTGGGCGACGTGAAGGGGCGCAACGCCCTGCTGGTGGACGACCTGACCACGACGGCGGGCACCTTGTGCGCGGCGGCGAAGCTGGTCAAGGAGCACGGCGCCAAATCCATCATTGCCGCGGTCAGCCATTCGCCGATCACCGAGATGGGCATTGCCCGCCTGAAGGATTCGCCCATTGAGGAGTTGGTGACGACGGACAGCATACCGGCGAAGGACTGGCAGGGCTTCCCGGTGAAAATCCTCTCGGTGGCGGATTTGCTGGGGGAGGCCATCCTGCGCATTCATAACGACCAGTCAGTGTCTTCATTGTTTAAAATCCAGTAAGGGAGAAGAAATGAAAGAAGTAAAATTGGCGGCCAAGCCGCGCGAAGGAAAAGGAAGTGGGCCAGCCGGGCGGTTGCGCCATAAGGGATTTTTTCCAGCCGTGGTGTACGGTGAAGGAAAGAGCAATCGCAACGTGCAGTTGAATGAGCATGATTTCCGGCAGACGCTCAAGGGCCATGTCAGCGAGAGCCTGATCCTGGACCTCGATGTCGAAGGCCAGGGGATGAGCAAGGTGTTGATCAAGGAAGTTCAGCATCATCCGCTGACCGGCCAAATCCTGCATGTGGATTTCCATGAGATTTCGATGACCAAGAAACTGCGTGTCGAAATTCCGGTTGCGCTGGTGGGCGATCCGGTGGGCGTGACGCAAATGGGCGGCGTGCTCGAGCATCTGTTGCGCACGGTGGAGGTGGAATGTCTGCCTTCCGACATCATTGAGCATGTGACGTTGGACGTCAGCGCGCTGAGCGTGGGCGACAGCCTGAACGTGGGGCATATCCAGCTGGATCCGGCCAAGTACCATATTGTCTCGGACAAGGGTCTGGCGGTGGCGACGGTGGCGGCGCCCAAGGCGGAAGAAGAAGTGGCTCCGACAGCGGCGGAGGCCGCGGCGGCAGGTCCGGAAGTCATCACCGAGAAGAAGGTGGAAGGCGAAGAGGGCGCCGAGGAAGGCAAGGACGGCAAGAAGGGTGGCCAGTCAGAGGCGAAGAAGCCGGCCGCCGGCAAGGAAGAAGCCAAGGACGACAAGAAGGCCAAAGAGAAAAAATAGCCGCCTGATCCCTGGAGAGCTCTCGTGTGAAAATGGTGGTTGGGCTGGGCAATCCAGGGAAGAAGTACGAGCATACGCGGCATAATGCGGGCTTTGAGGTGGTGGATGAGCTGGCCCGGCGCTGGGCGGTTCGGTTTCGGCGCAGTTGGGTGATCCCCGCGGAAACGGCGCGGGGGGGGGCCGAGGCGCTGGGAGAGGATTGCTGGCTGGTCAAGCCGCAGACCTACATGAACCGCAGTGGCGCGGCGGTGGCGCCCCTGGCGCGCAAGAAAGGCGTGCAGGCGGGGGACTTGGTGGTGGTGGTGGACGATGCGGAGTTGCCGCTGGGCAAGCTGAGGATCCGCCAGCGGGGCGGCTCCGGCGGCCATAATGGGCTGAAGTCGTTGATCGAGGCGCTGGGGACTGAGGATTTTGTGCGGTTGCGGGTAGGGGTGGGGCGCAAGGGGGAAGGCGCGGATTTGGCCGATCACGTGTTGAGCCCCTTGAGCCGCGAGGATCGCCGGGCGCTGGAGGAATCGGCGGGCCGTGCGGCGGATGCGCTCGAGGTGATGGCGCGCGAGGGCGCGGAGGCGGCCATGAACAAGTTTAATTAAGGCAATGAGAGAGTACGGAGGATGGAGCATTGAATAAATACGAAGCAATGGTGATTTTCTCGGACGAGGTGAAGGATGCGGTCCTGGAAGAGGCCATCGGGCGCGTCCGGGCCGAGATCAAGAAGCTGGGCGGCGAGGTGGACAGCACCACGCGGCTGGGCAAGCGGGCGTTTGCGCGGGTGATGAAAAAGAAGGAAGCGGGAACCTATGTGCTGATCACGTTCAGCATGGACGGCTCCCAGGTCGGCCCCCTGCAGGCCCGCCTGAAGCTGAACGAGGAGGTCTTCCGAATCCAAGTGGTGTGCGCCATGCCCCGCCCGGAACGGCCCGCCAAGCTGAAGGAGGAAGTGGCCCATGGCCTCGCTTAACAAGGTGATGCTGATCGGGAATCTGACCCGGGACCCGGAAGTCCGGTACACCCCGAGTGGAACCGCTGTGGCCAAGATCGGCCTGGCGGTTTCTGACACCTTCGTCACCAAGTCCGGCGAGAAGAAGGAGCAAACCTGTTTTGTGGATGTGGATGTATGGGCCCGGCAGGCGGAAACCTGCGGGCAGTATCTCACCAAGGGTTCCCCGGTGTTGATTGAGGGGAAGCTTCAGTTGGACCAATGGGAGTCCAAGGAAGGCGAGAAGCGGAGCAAGCTGAAGGTGCATGCCGACCGGGTGCAGTTCCTGGGCCGTCCGCGCAAGGATGCGGAACCGCAGGATGGCGGGTCCGCCCGGTCCGATGAAGCCCCTCCTGTTGAGATGGGGGCTGGGGCGGAGGGGGTTGAGAATGTGGAGGACCTTCCCTTTTAAAGTCAGAACAACGAGGAAAGACGCATGAGAGAACAAAAAGGCAAAACGACATATGGACGCGGCACGCGCGAGCGTGACGAGGACCGCTTGGGCTTCCGTAAAAAGTCCAAGTACATTGAGGGCTGGCAGGAAGTGGATTACCGGGATTATGAATTGCTTCGCAAGTTCATGACCGAGCGCGGCAAAATCATGCCGGCGCGCATCACCGGCGCCACGGCCCAACAGCAACGCCAGATTAAACGGGCCATTCGGCGCGCACGCGTCATGGGCTTGTTGCCGTAAGGACGAAAGGACAATTTATGGCCAAGGAAGTTATTTTGATGTCGGATATTGCCGGCTTGGGCAGTGAAGGGGATGTTGTGCGGGTGGCAGAGGGCTATGCCCGCAACTACCTGATGCCCCGGAAGCTTGCGGAGGTGGTTACGCCCGCGACGCACCGGCGGCTGGACAAGAAGCGCAAGGAGCGGGATGCGAAGCAGGCGCTGGAACGCGCGGCGGCCCTGAAGTTGCAGGAGGCGCTGGCGCAGGTTTCCTGCACGATCACCGTCAAGACGGGCGCGGAAGGCAAGATGTTTGGGTCGGTGACGGCGGCGGATATTTTGGGCGCGCTCAAGGCGCAAAAGGTGGAATTGCAGAAGCATCAGCTTGAATTGGCCGAGCCGATCCGGGAAACCGGCGTGTTTGAGGTGCCGGTCAAGTTGCATCCGGACGTACAGGCCACGATCAAGGTCTGGGTCGTGGAGGAATAGTCTGCATGACGCCGCAGGTCCCTTCAGGCAGTGCGGGCCGGAACGACCGTGTGCCGCCGCATAGCGAAGAGGCCGAGCGCGGCGTGCTGGGGTCGGCGCTGTTGGATGCTGCCCGGGTCATGGACCTGTGCGTCCAGAACCAGGTTGGGCTGGATTCTTTTTATGTCCCGGCCCATCAGATGGTCTATGAGATGCTGTTGGGCATGACCCATGAGGTGTTGCCCATTGACCTGCTGACCGTGACCGAGCGTTTGCGAAACAAGGGCCTTCTCGACCGGATCGGGGGGGCCATTTTTCTTGAGCAGTTGGTGGACAGCACGCCCACCTCGGCGCACGCCTCCTACTACATTGACATTGTCCGCCAGAAGGCCCTTCTGCGGAGCATCATCGAGAAGTCCCGGGACGCCATCGAAAAATGCCACGATCCGGAGCAGGATGCCTTTCATCTGCTGGGCCAGGTGGAGGAAGACATGTTCTCCATCACGGGGCAGCAGCGCAGTGCGATGGCCCCGTGGAATACGCTGGTCCACAAGGCGATCGAAGAGTTTGAAACCATTGCCGCGAGCAAAAAGGGATACACGGGCATCCCGACCGGGTTCAAGGATTTGGACCGCGTCCTGCTGGGCTTTCACAAGAAGGACCTGATTATTCTGGCGGCGCGGCCTTCGATGGGCAAGACGGCGCTGGCCTTGAACGTGGCGGAGAACGTCGCGCTGGGCAAGGGCGACCATGAGGCCCATCCGGTGGCGGTGTTCAGCCTGGAAATGTCCGCGGAATCGCTGGTGCGCCGCATGCTGTGCTCGCATGCCCGGGTCTCCATGCACCGCCTGCAACAGGGCATCATGACCAAGGACAGCCATTTTTTGCTGACCTCGGCGGCCTCGGCGCTGATGAAGGCGCCCTTGTTCATTGACGATACGGCGGGCTTGGACGTTCCGGAGTTGCGCTCGCGCGCGCGGCGCATGAAGCGCAAATATGGCGTCGAATTGATCGTGATTGACTATTTGCAGATGCTCAATTACCAGCAGTTTTCCAAGGAAGGGCGCCAGCGGGAGACGGCGGCCATTTCCGGATCCCTCAAGGCCATGGCCAAGGAGCTGGATGTGCCGGTGCTCGTGCTCAGCCAGTTGAGCCGCGCGCCGGAAACCCGTGACAAGACCGCCGTGCCCAAACTTTCTGACTTGCGCGATTCAGGCTCCATCGAGCAGGATGCGGACGTGGTTTGCCTGTTGCGCCGGCCCTGCAAGTACAAGGCGGATGAGCATGCGGATGACCAGACCCTGGCGATTGTGGATGTGGCCAAGCACCGTAATGGGCCCACGGATGAGGTGGAAATGAATTTTGAAGAAGACTACACCCGGTTTTCCGACCGGGCCTTTGGGGTGGACAACAATCTGACGCCGGCGGGAGGATGAAAAACATGAAGATGCGCCACATGCTGGCTGGGATGGTGATGGGGGGGCTCTTGGGCGCCGGGTGGACGGCTTCGGCCGCGCCGGTCCGAGAGGTCCGGGTGGAGCAGTCCGGCCCTGTGCGCGTGGACAGCGAATATGTGCGGGCCTTTGTCAGCCTGAACCCGGGGGAGGAATTCACGCGGGCGGCGGTCAGCCGTGATGTCAGGGCCCTGCAGAAGACGGGCCGCTTTGCCTTTGTGGAAACGCTGGTGGAGGGGGCGGGCGACGGCGTGGTGGTCATTTACCGCGTGCAGGGACGGCCCACGATCAGCCATCTCAAAATCGACGGGGCGGACTATTACAGCAATAAAAAGATCCGGGAGTTGATGGAGATTCGAACGGGAGAGCTGGTGGATGATGCGACGCTGGCGGTGCAGGCGCAAAAGGTCCAGGAGGCGTACCGCAAGAAATATTTCCCTGACGCCCATCTTTCGTGGACGATTGAGCCGGACCCGGAGCGGGCGGACTTTGTCCAGGTGCAAATCAAGATCCGCGAAGGCCGCCGCGCGATTGTGCGCCGCATCCTGTTCACGGGGGCGCAGGGCGTGCGCCGCAAGGAACTGCTGAAGGTGATGAAGCAGAAGCAGTCCAACTGGCTTTCCTGGATCACCAATGACGGGCGGTATGAGCCGGATGACCTGGAGTATGACCGGGAATCTCTGCGCCAGGTTTTTTTAAACCGGGGGTTTCTGGACACCCGGGTGGGCGAACCGGTGATCGAGTATGTGGGGCGCCGCAAGGTGGACGTGCGAATTCCCATTGAGCAGGGGAATCAGTATCGCATGAGCGCCGTTCGGGCGGAGGGCTTTCATCTCTTTCCCAGCAACGAGGTCCTGCGGAGCATCCGGCTCCGGCCGGGCGATGTGGCTTCCATGACACAAATCACGGCCTCCGCCCAGTCCGTGCGCGACTTTTATGGGAGCCGGGGCTATATCCGGACGGTGGTGGAGCCGGTGCTGGACGCCGATCCCGTGACCCGCGAGGCCCGTGTGGACTACCAGGTGACCGAGGGCTCCCTGGCCTATATCCAAAACATCCAGATTCGCGGGAATACCCGGACCAAGGACCAGGTGATTCGCCGCGAACTGGCGGTCTATCCGGGCGAAATTCTCAACGAAGTCAAGGTGCGGACCAGTGAAAACCGCCTGAAGAACCTGGGCTTCTTCTCGTATGTCAGCAGTATGCCCCAAAGCACGCTCAAGCTGAATCAGTATGATTTGGTGTTTGATGTCGAAGAGCAGAAGACGGGCCAATTCATGATTGGCGCCGGCTTTTCCAGCATCGATGAGCTGGTCGGATTCGTGGAGCTTTCGCAGGGCAATTTTGACCTGTTCGGCTGGCCCTATTTCACCGGCGATGGCCAGAAGCTCAAGTTGCGCGCCCAGTTTGGAACCAAGCGGACGGACTATGAAATCTCCTTTATTGAGCCGTGGTTTCTCAATCGCCGCCTGTCGCTGGGGGTGGATCTCTTCAGTCATGAGAGCCGGTTCCTGAGCGATGAATACGACCAGAGCACCCTGGGGGGCACCCTGACGCTGGGCAAGCCGCTCACCAGCTACGACCGGATCAACCTGATCTATGGGCTGGAGCAAATCAAGGTGGAGAATGTCTCGTCCAACGCCAGCGATTTGATCAAACAGGAAGAGGGCACCCGCAACAAGAGCTCGGTGACCCTGGAACTGGTGCATGACACACGGGACAGCTTTTTTGTCCCCACGCGGGGGAACCGGAGCACGGCATCGGCCACCCTGGCCGGCGGGCCCTTTGGCGGCAATACGGACCTTTACCAGTTGCAGGCGCGCAGTTCCCAGTATTTCCCCCTTTGGTTTGACCATGTGTTGAACTTCCGCGGATGGATTTCCGTGGTGGAGGAGTATGGCGACAGCGACCGCGTGCCCATCTTTGACCGCCTCTTTCTCGGGGGTGCCCGCACCTTGCGCGGCTTCAAGTTCCGCGACGTCGGCCCCAAGGATGAGACGGGCGAACCGCTGGGCGGCAAGTCAGCGCTGTACGGCACGGCCGAGTATACGATCCCCGTGGTGGAAAAGGTCCGCCTGGCCACCTTTTACGATGTGGGCATGGCCTGGACCGAGTCCTATGAGTTTAGCTTGAGCGAGCTCAATTCCGACTTGGGTCTTGGAATCCGCCTGGACTTTCCCGGCTTTCCCATCCAACTGGATTATGCCTGGCCCATCAAGGCGGATGAGTTTAACGACCGGTCGTCCGGACGCTTCAGCTTTTGGATTGGATACACCTACTGAGTTTTCCCAACAACAAGCAAAGAGAAGGAGAAAAACCGATGAAGAGAATCAGGATCCCCATGATGTTGCTGGCCGCGGTGCTGTGTGCGGGGCCTTCGGCGCTGGCGCAAAGTTTCGCGTTTGTGAATCTGGACCGCGTGTTTAATGAGCATCCCAAGACCAAGCAGGCCGAAGGCCAGCTGAAGGAGCAGACGGATGCGGTGGTCAAGGAGCGCAAGGAGATGATTGAGGCGTACGAAAAACTGCAGGAGGATTTCAACGAGGCGCGCGAAGCGGCTCAAAATCCGGCCTTCAGCGAGGACAAGCGGGATGCCCAGCGGCTTGCCGCCGAGGACGCCCTGGTGGCCATGCGCGAGCAGGAGGCCAAGATTCGGCGCTTTGATGAATCCCGCCGCAAACAGCTCGATGAGCAAAGCCGCCGGATGCGCAAGGGCATCGTGGAGGAGATCCGCACGATCGTCAACGACTACGCCCTCAAGCAGAGCTTTACCGCCGTGCTGGACTCCTCGGGGCAAAGCTTCAACACCGTTGAGCTGGTCTTGTATGTGGACCCGAAGGTGGACATCACCGATGCGGTGATTGCCGAAGTGCTCAAGAGCAACGAAACCAAGTAACGGACGATCATGGAAATCACACTGGCTGAACTGGCGCAACGCTTGAACGCCCAATGGGAGGGCGGGGGCGAGGTCCTTATTCGAGGTGTGGCGGGACTGGCGGAGGCCCGGGAGGGCGACCTCTCCTTCGTGTCCAATCCCAAGTATGCGGCGAGTGTGGCGGCCTCCAAGGCTTCTGCCGTGATCGTGGGGCGTGACTGGGCCCGGCCCTGCCCGGCGGCCCTCTTGCGGGTGGCCGAACCGGACGTCGCGTTTGCCCTGGCGGCGGCGATGTTTGCTCCGCCCCCTCCGCCCGTGGAGCGGGGGGTGCATCCCACGGCGGTGGTTTCGCCCGAAGCGCAACTGGGGCCGGAAGTCGGCATTGGGCCTCATGTGGTGATCGAGGCCGGCGCCCGAATCGGCGCACGCACGGTGGTCCTGGCGGGGGGCTACATCGGGCACGGGTGCGTGGTGGGGGAGGACAGCTTCCTATACCCGCATGTGAGCCTGCGGGAGCGTTGCGTGCTGGGCAACCGGGTTATCCTGCACAACGGGGTGGTGGTGGGCAGTGACGGCTTTGGCTATTCCGTGGACAAGGCCGGCGTGCGCACCAAGATTCCCCAGTCTGGCGTGGTGGTGATCGGGGATGATGTGGAGATCGGCGCGAACACCACGATTGACCGGGCCCGCTTTGGAACAACCCGGATTGGCAATGGCGTCAAGATCGACAACCTGGTGCAGATCGGGCATAACGTGGTCCTTGGCGACCATGTGGTGATTGTGGCGCAGGTCGGCGTTGCCGGCAGTTCTGAAATTGGCCCGCGCGCCATCCTGGCTGGACAAGTCGGTGTGGCCGGCCATGTCACCGTGGGCGCCGGCGCCGTTGTGGGGGCCCAGTCGGGCGTTCCCAACGATATCCCGCCCGGTGTCTTTGTGGTGGGGTCTCCGCCCGTTCCCCGCATGGAATTTGCGCGCAACCTGGCCAATGTCTCCCGCCTGCCCCAGCTCAAGGCCCGCGTGGCGGAGCTGGAAAAGCGCCTGGCGGAGCTGGAAAAAAAGGCCGCGGAGTAATCCGGCCGGCCGTCCTCAAAAAAGTTCCAACCCTTGGAAAAAAAGCAAAAAAAAAGTTCCAACCCCGAATCGTCGGGGTAAACGGTTGGAACTTTTTTTATGGGGGGGGGCATGCGGCGGGCATCCATTTTTGGGCGAAGGTCCAGGCGGCCCGCAGGGCTTCCCAGCAGGTGGAACCCACCGCCAGCACATCGGCCAGGAAGCGTGTTCCAAAATCCTGGGGGGTGGGGGCGGTGACCAGGACGATCCATAGCGAGATGCCCAGGCTGTTGAGGAGATAGATCAGGGCATAGGAGAAGAGCCATCCGTTTTCCTGGATGTCCGGCTGGTGGGTGGCCAGCATGGAGAGCGTGAAGGTCAGGTGAAATCCCCAGGTCAGCCCCACCATGCCCAGCCAGAAGGGTTCGTAGGCGCGCAGGTCAAAAAACAGCGAGAGCAGATAATAGGCGGCGATGACGAGGACCGTGTACAGTGGAAAAAAGTAGGGCGCCAGGGTGATCAGCGGGTTGTTTTTGCTCAATTTCACGTGCCCGCCCTTTTTGGACACCTTGACCGCGGAGACCCGGGCCCCCATGCCAAGAGCCCACAGCGCGTGGGTGAGTTCGTGAGCCAGCACGTAGGTCCGCAGGGGCCGGGGCAGGACGAAATAGAGGATAATCCAGAGGAGAAAACCGATCAGCAGGCCCCAAGCGGAGAGCGGGAGCTGGCCGCAGGACGCCGGGCGAATGGCCTCCAGCAATCCCAGCAGGGTGCGCGTGGCCGCCCAGCAGAGCGGGAGCAGGAGCAGGCCCATCAGAGGTTTTAGCAGGCGTCCCATGGTTTTTTTGACAAATGCAAGTTGACTTCGCAAAAATCGTGGGTAGTATTGCACCACTTTTCCGCCGGAGAAGCAATCGCGGAAAGTCGGTGGCTGTTCACAGGGAGGCCGCTGTTTTAACCGTAAAAATGGCGGGGCTGTATGGCCCTGCATGAAGTCAGGGAGTAATTGGAATGCCGAATAACAAAAGTGCCATGAAGCGCGTGCGCAAGGCTGAAAAGGCCCGCAGTCGCAATGTTGAAACCTCCACGCTGATCAAGAAATCCCGTCGCACCTTGTTCGCGGCCCTGGATAAAAAAGACAAGGAAGTGTCCACCGCTTCCTTCAAAGCGTACTGCTCTGTGTTGGACAAGTCGGTCAAACGCGGCATCATCACCAAGAACACCGCCGTCCGCCGGAAGGCCCGCGCCTCCAACCGTCTCCAAGCCATTTAGGGGCGGAGCCCACCGCCCTCTTGAGCCCTTCTGCACAAGCCGTCTTGCTGGAGTTGATCTCCTCCTTGGCGGCTTGTTTTTTCAGGGGGTTTCTTGGGCCGTTTTGCACAAAATCGAATTGCTTTCGCGCTTGACGGTGGAACAAGACTTATCGCACAGTACACCGAGTTATGACGGGATTTCTAAACGACCAAGGAAGCGTTCATGTTTAATCGGTTGTTGGGGCTTTTTTCGAATGATATTGGAATTGATTTAGGCACGGCCAACACCCTGGTGTATGTCAAAGACCGGGGCATTGTTCTTCGGGAGCCTTCGGTGGTGGCCATCCAGGCCGGCACAAACAGGGTTCTGGCCGTGGGTGAAGAAGCAAAACGCATGCTGGGGCGCACGCCAGGCAATATTGTGGCCATCCGTCCGTTGAGGGCGGGGGTGATCGCTGATTTTGAGATCACGGAAGCCATGTTGCGCTATTTTATACGAAAAGTGCACAATCGGCGGAAGATGGTCCGGCCTCGGGTGATTATATCCGTGCCCAGCGGCATTACGGAGGTAGAAAAACGCGCTGTAAAGGATTCCGCGACCCATGCGGGAGCGCGCGAGGTGTATTTGATTGAGGAACCGATGGCGGCGGCAATTGGCGTCGGCCTTCCCGTTCAGGAACCCGCCGGCAACATGATTGTTGACATGGGCGGCGGCACCACCGAGGTGGCGTTGATTTCCCTGGCTGGAATCGTGCTGAGCCGGAGCGTGCGCGTCGGAGGCGACGAGATGGACGAGGCGATCGTCCAGTACATGAAGCGGGTTTATAATTTGATGATTGGAGAAAGAACGGCGGAGGAGATCAAGATTGCGATCGGCTCTGCCTACCCGATTGGCGAAGAGATGAGCATGGAAGTCAAGGGGCGCGACCTGGTGGCCGGCCTGCCCAAGACCCTGACCATTACCTCCGAGGAAATTCGCGAAGCCCTTCAGGAGCCTGTCTCCGCCATTGTGGAGGCCATTCGCATTACCTTGGAGCGCTGTCCTCCTGAACTGTCGTCGGACCTGGTGGACCGGGGCATTGTTCTGGCCGGCGGCACTTCGTTGCTTCGGGGCTTGGACAAGCTGATTGCCGAACAGACCGGCTTGCCGGTGCATGTGGCGGAAGATCCCTTGAGCGCTGTCGCGGAAGGGACCGGCGTGGTCTTGCACGAGCTGAATTTTCTTCGCAAAGTGGCTGGCGGCGGACGCGTCTGACGCCGCTCTTTGCCTTCATCAAACAACCTGCCCGCCTCATGAGGCGTCTCCTTCCTTTAGTATGCCGGGGGCTTTGATCCGCGGGTCTGGGCTTTCCCCAGGCCGGCGGATGGTTGATTATGAAAGAAAAAGGCATAGTGATTTGGATCGCGCTGGGCGTTGTCTTGCTGGCGATTCTGAACCTGCCGGATGCAGCCTCTTTGCAGATCAAGGCGGCCTTGCGGGATGGGGTGGCGCCCTTGCAGTCTCTGGTGTCTGGTTTTGGCCGCGGCTTTCGCCAGGCCGGTCAGTCCTTGCGGGGCATTGGCGGGCTGGCCACGGAAAACCGCGCCATGTCCGCCGAGCTGATCCAATTGCGCAATGAAGTCCGCCACCTCAAGGCCCTGGAGCGCGAAAATAATGCGTTGCGGGATGCCATGAAATTTGCGCGGAGCGCATCGCGGACCATGATCCCCTGTGAAGTGATTGGACGCGATGTGACCGGCTGGTGGCAGACCCTCCGGCTCGGGAAGGGCTCGGAAGCCGGCATTCAGCCCCATATGGCGGTCTTGACTCCTGACGGGTTGATTGGAAAAACGGTGACGGTTTCCCTGCGGACGGCAGAGGTCCTGTTGCTGACGGATCCCCAGTGCCGGATATCCGCCCAAATCGCCCGCAACGGCGCGCATGGCATTGTGTCCGGCCTGGGTTCGGCGGGCCGCGGGCAATCCGCCTGCCGGATGACGTTCATCAACAAGAACCTTCCCATTCAACCCGGCGATGAGGTGGTTACGTCCGGCTTGGGCGGGATTTTTCCCAAGGGTCTCTTGATTGGATATGCGGACCGGATTGTGCTGGATGACAGCGGGCTTTACCAGTCGGCGGAAGTGGTGCCTCGCGCAGATTTTGGATTGCTGGAATATGTGTTTGTGCTGGCGGAGCCAGGGGACAGGGGTGAGA
>CAZFSE010000078.1:0-18657 GCA_964521805.1 uncultured Verrucomicrobiota bacterium | reverse complement strand
GGGTGCTGGCCGCTCTTTTTCTGCTGGCGCGGCGGATGGGTTCGCGCGAGCTGGCCTGGCTGGCGGTGCTCTTGCTCGGTACCACGATCGGTTTTGTGGAGAACATGCATTGGATTCGCGTGGATGCGGCTCTGGCCTTTTTTGTGATGGCATCGGTTTGGTGTTTTGGCGAGGTCTTTATCGGCGGGCGGGGCTGGTATTGTCTTCCGGCGGGGCTGTTTTGTGCGGGAGCGTTTCTTTCGAAGGGGGCGGTGGGCCCGGTGTTCATCGCGATCGGCTGGGCGGCGCTGGCGGTGCCCGCCTGTCTGGCGCAATGGCGGGAGCACCGCCGGGTGAACTTGTTCGTTGTGCCGCACCTGGCCGCGTTGGCGGCTTTTATTCTGGTCGCTGGTGTCTGGATGCTTTTGTTGCGCAGGGTGGGGGGCGAGGAATTGTGGAATGAGTGGTTCTGGGAGAATCACGTCGGACGCATGAAGGGCACCACGACCCAGCTCGGGCACCTGTATCCCGGCATTTGGTGGTACTATCTTCAAACGGTGGCGGTGTACACGATTCCCTGGTTGCCCTTGTTTTTGATCGGCCTGTGGCGTTTCGTGGTGGTGGCGGTGAAGCGTCCCGCGGGGGCCGCGCTGAAAGGCTTTCTGCTGTCGCCGGGCTTGTTTGCGGTGCTGTGGGGCGTGGGGTCCATCGTGATGCTTTCCCAGTCGGTGACCAAGCGTGACATTTATCTGCTTCCGGCGCTTCCGGCCTTTGCGTTGCTGTGCGCGGAAGGCGCGCGCGATCCTCTGCCCCGTTGGGCCGCTATTTTTTACCGGTTCTGGCTTTGGCTGTGCGCGGTGGTTCTGTTGGGCGTAACCTTGACCCCGCTGATCCTGCGGTTCGTGCCGGAGCCTCTGCGCGAGCAGGCGCCAGCCTTGCTGGCCTCGTGGAGCCTGCGGCATCTGGTGGCCGCGCTGGCTTGTGCGGGGGCGTTTCTACTGGCGCGTTCAATCCGCCCCTCGCTGTCCGTCCGCCTGGCCGCCTCGATGGCGCTGGTGTTTATTGCCGCGTTTGCCGTGCCGGGCAAGGCGGTGGATTCCGAGAAGAGCATGGGCACCGCCTACCAGGCGTTCGCGGAGCAGATTCCGGTGGAGCTTCGCCCCCGCATCGCCGCATGGAATTTTTCCGAGACGACCCGGGGAGGCCTGGCCTTTTATGGCGGCCTGGCGCTCACGCGTCTGGACGATCCAGCCCGCCTGGATCGCATTATCGCCGGGCGTGACAAGGAATTCGACAGCGTGGTCATTGACTGGGACAAGGACCTTTCCGAGGTGGTCCAGCGTCCGCATCGTGTTCGCGCGGAGGGCCGCCCCGGCGCGGTCAATCGCAAGCGCCCCTTGTACTGGGTGGAAGGAATCAACGAGGAACAGAAACCATGACAACTAGTGAAGTGGCTCCGCGCGAGCGCCTGGCGTTGCTTGTGCTGTTAATCGCCTTCTTTTTGTTTGGACTGTTCGATCATTCCTTTTGGGCCTCCAACGATTCCCGTGAGGGGGCGATGATCTGGGACATGGTGCAGGCCGGGCACTGGGTGACGCCCACGCTCAATGGTGTACCCTACCTCGAAAAGCCTCCGCTGTTGCATTGGACGGGCATGCTTTTTTGCCAGTTGTTTGGCACGGTTAATGAGGGCCTGGTGCGCCTGCCCGCGGCGCTGTACGGGCTGGGGGCTGTCCTGCTGGCATGGTTCTGGGGCCGCCGCCTGGGGCGCGAGCGCGCCGGCATCGCCGCCGCCTTTCTCTGCGCGACTTCGTTCAAGTACATGGAGTACTCCAAGATCGTCCTGACGGATGCCTGCATTTCGTTCATGGTCATGGCGTCGCTGGTCCTGTTTTGGGAGGCGTACACGGCTACGCGGAACCGGGCGTTGCGCTTTGCCGTTTTCATTCTCGTTTCCGCGCTATCCTTCTATGCCAAGGGCCTGTTGGGGCCGGGGTTTGTCTGGGTTTCCGTGGGGTGCTTTCTGTTGTACCGGCGCGAATGGAAGCTCTGCTTGATTCTGCCCGCCATCTTTCTGCCGGTTCTGGTGCTGGTGCTGGCGCCCTGGGCCTGGGCCCTGTGGAAAGAGGGCGGCATGGAGTTCATCTGCGGCGTGTTCTGGGATAATCAGTTTGGGCGGTTCCTGTCCTTCTCTGATCCGGACCTGCCCCCCGATCCGTATTTTGTGCACAAAGAACCGTTCTATTATTATCTGGTGACGCTTCCCGGCGCGGTGTTGCCCTGGACCCTGCTGATGATTCCCGCGATGATCCGCTGGTTTCGCCGGGGGCAGGGGTGGGGCGATCCGTTGAGCATTTTCATGCGCTTCTGCATCGCCTGCATGTTGCTGGTTCTGCATGCGTCATCGGCCAAGGTCAGCATTTATGCCCTGCCTCTTTTTCCGATCGCGTTCCTGATGACGGCGATATGGTGCGAGGAGGCCGCGGAGCGCTGGACGCTGAAGACCGAGCGCTGGGCACTTGGGGTGACCGCCTATGCGCTGAAGGTTGTCCTGGTGCTGGCCCCGGTGTTCTATTTCATTCTCTTCCTGTTGCCCCGCGGCTTGCGGAAAAAGTACCTGGAAGATGTGGACATCCTTCGCGATTTGGGCGCGCCCACGGCCCTGTTTACGGCGGCGCTGGCGGTGGCTCTGCTGGGGTTGGCGCTTTGGACTTGGCGGCGGCTCCGCGCGGATTTCCAGCGCGGCGATCGGGCACGGGTGATCTTGTTCATGCCCGCCGCCTATACGGCCCTGCTGATGCTGGCGGGGGCGGTGTTCTTCCCCATCTATGACTACCAGCGGGGGTATCCGCCCTTCGCCGCGCTCTTGAGTTCCGAACTGGCGCAGGGCCGCGAAATTGTGCTGGCCACGACCGAAGAAAAATATGTGGGCGCCTTCACCTTTTATACCCGCAGGCGTCTGCCCACGGCGGAGTTTTCCGCGAGCCTCCGCCAGCGGCTGGAGGGGGCCACGGCGCCCATCGGAGTGCTGGTCAAGACCAAGGATCTCAAGAAGCACGGCAAGGAGTGGGGGCTGGACCAGTTCAAGGCCCTGCGCCCCGTGCATAATGGCTACATGTCCGACAAGTTCCGCCTGCTGGTCAACGAACCGGCCCCGTAATGGGCCTTTGACAAAATCATAAGAGCCCCTTCCACCTTTATTTTGCCGCTGGCAGAAAGCTGTGTGCGGGAAAATCGCCGCCCCCCCTATGGCCCCGGTGGTTGGCCTTCTTCTAATCTTTGTATGACCGCTGTGACTCCAGCAAGAATCCCTTCGGCGTAGCGATTCTTCTTAAACATTGGGATGACATGTTCATCAAGAATGGCGCCAGCGACATCATCGGTGATCGCTTTTTCGAGACCAAGTCCGATTTCTAGGCGCATTTTCGAGGGATGTTGCTTCAGGGCACACTTGGAAGCAGACGTATGATCCCTCCATAGTGCTCATCGTCTGTCCCCACGTACACTTGTTTGCCGCCCTTGTCTGATTCGCGAATGGCGATGCTCTCAACTTTCAATCCGTCCAAGGTCGCCAGTCTCTTTCCCTCATCCAGTTCAACCTGAGGATTGCCTTTTTCATCGGCAATTATCTTCCCGATTCGCCAGACCACGCTTCGGAACGGACCGTCATCGTTTCCCAAATCGAAGGCAGATGCACTGTAGATAAAACCATCGGTATCAACCGCCAAGGCAACGATGGGTCGCGCGCCCTTCCCGACTGGGTCAACTCCTTCGTAAGTGACCTCCTTGAATGCCCCGAACTCCAGTGGCTTCAGGGAAAGCGTGGCCCACCTGATTTTCGTGGTCGGAAGCCCCTCCGCACGTTCCGCGTATAGGAAAACCAACTGCTGGCCAACCTGGCAGACCTCGGAGGCTTCGACGTTCTCGACGGGCACAGGCCAAGGGACCTGAGACTCGATGTTCAGCGTACCGCTATGGTACACGGCAAAGAAAATCCGTCGGGCCCCTTCGCCTGCCTGACCGCTCTCGGCGAACAGGAAGCCCTTGCCGCCCGGAATGCGACTGGCGCTCTCCAAATCGCTGCTGGGCCCTTCGGATCCGGGGAACTTCAAATCCAGAGACTGCCAGGTGACCCCCTCGAGCTCTGATTTGGGAAGACGCACAAGACTGATCCGAGGCCAATAATATTTCTCCGAATTGCGTTTAGCATCGTGGACGCCGATGAACAGATCATCCTCAACCCAAGCCAGCCCGCTTAGATTGGGCAATGTTGATGCGCGAGTAACGCCTTGAGGTTGAGCAGGGATCTTCGTTGCACAACCCATAAGCATGGCTGTACTCAGTGCGATGGCCACGAAAGAGAGTTCCAGACCACATGTGTTTGTGTTGTGAGCATTCATGTTTCGACTCCTGGAGAATCCGACCCGAAAGTCCTAGTTATTCTCAGATCACTTACTGCATTTTTATTGCAGTCTAACCTAGCTCTTCCGGGTTTGTGGGGGGATAAAATCATTAGCGGAATGCGGGTTTGAGATTCAGACCCCCAAAGTGAAAGAGGATCTCTGTCTTCAGTCTTGCTCTGTTTCTGTAGCCGCATGACTTCTGGATCAGCAATTGAATGCGGCTGTTGACGCCTTCGGCATAAGCATTACAGAAGCGATGCTTCAGATAGGTAACGATGCCCGACAGGCGCGACTGCAACGATTTGGCAAGAGCCTTGACGGGTTCAAGCCTGGATTTCATGGCTTCGCGATACCATTCTTTGAAGAACACACGGCCTTCCTCTTCGTTGGCACACCCCTTGAAGGATCTCCAAAGCTCTTTGAGCCCCCATGCGCGGGCGGTCTTCAAGGCGCTGCTTTTGAGATCCTTGAATCGTCCGGCATACCGAGACGGTAGATTCTCTTCCCCATAGAGCCACATTTGCTGGGTTTTCTTGAGGGCCTCGCCGATCATTTCCCCCGACATCTCAATCCCGGAGTTCCCTGAGTTCGAACGTCCGGCGTGTGCCGCGAGGTGCCCGCCGCGGGCACCGAGTAGGCACGACGCCGTGGTTGTGCGATCTCCTATCCCCACTGGATGCCTTCCGCCAGTTTGGTGCTGAGAGGGACATAGATCGCTCCCCATAGGTCCATTGGGCCATCGTGTGGATTCATCTTCTTCATCGGGCCATCCAAGGTGTCATAGAAGGCGTTCATGTAGCCCGCGAAGTTGAACGGCAAGAACAAGTCATGCCTCTCCATCCGGAGGGGTTGTGCGGGAATCAGGCCGGATTCGTTCGTCATTTCTCCGAAGGTATCAAGAATGTCGAGAAGACCAGATTCGACATGACGGAGGCTGGGGCAACACAGGATGTTCTCCATCCTTTCGCAGACCCCGTCAGGCACTTGCGGCAAATCCCTGAATGCATGATAGAGCCACTTTCTGAACGGTGCATACTTTCGGTTCAGGAGAAATCCGAGCCGCATACAGCACTCCAGTGCCCAGCACAGGAAGGAGTGACTTGCCACGCGGTCGCCGCGGGCAATTGTTCGAGAGATGTTGGCGCAATGCGACATTTGGAGCCATACAAATGAGAGACGCTTACGCCAGACCATGTCCGGGAAATACGCAAACGCATTTCGGAGGGGAGAGATGAGGGGCGTCGGTTCGTAGAATATCTTGCCGGCGGTGAATTCGAACAAACGGTGTTCTGGGATGGCAAGCCAGTCCCTGTCGGTTTCCGGTGGAGCGGTGAAGCCTGTATTGAACCAGCAACTTTTCTCCGGAGTGGCCACTGGAGCCGGCGACGTGGGAAACGCCTTGCCTGTCCGGTGGATTGATGCACCTAGGTACTCGCGAGGGAGATGACGGTCGAGAATCTCCTGAACGCGCTTGCCGTGTTTGGCCTCATCCTCCACACTCAAGAACAGGATGAAGCGAGGCCCCCAGTTGTGATCGCGGGAAACTTCGTCATCGAACCCCGCCACCTCGCTTCCCGGACCGACAAGGCCTGCCGCCATCACCCCGACCAGATCGGGGCAATGCTCCTTCAGGAGTGGCAGCGCGCAGTCAAAGAAGTATTGCTCTGATAGTTCAAGTCCCTTCATCTCGTTCCTCGCACAACAGTACTATTGACCGTACTTTAAGTAGTCTTTATGCAACGATCGCCCTATCATGTTTGCCCATGAGGTTACGGGAGGGCCTCGAGGTTGGTCAAGGTTGAAAAGAAGCCGTAGGGACAGGCAAGCTGGCCCAGGGTGCGGCAAGAGATCCCTCGACAAAGCTCGGGATGACGGAAAACGAACAACGGCGCATTCGTCATGCCGAGCGCAGTCGAGGCATCTCCAGTCACCCCACGGGTTGAGTTCCGCGCACATGGTCCGGCCATCCTATTCGCGTTGATTCGTGTGCACTCACGGTTCAGGATTCTTGGTCCTCCATCATCCGTGGGCCGCCTTTGGCATCCGTGGGATTGCTTCTTCGTCTTCTTTGGGTTGGAGGGAGCGGTGGGATGGATGCCAACGAATAGGATAAGCAACGAATGAGGGGAGGATGGTGGGGTGGCGAAAAGGTGTGTTTTTGGCTGGAAAAACGAGAGAACCCCTTCGCGGTCTTCGCGGCTTCGCGTGAGACCCTTCTCTTCACTTTCGGCGATCAGGTAAAGTTGCGGTTGCCGTGAAGGCGTGACATCAAAACAGGGGCATTTGGTTTGGATACTGTGGCTTGGTTGTGCGGCGGCGGGGCGCGGGGGATTTGCGTGGGGCGCCGACCTTCTTGAACGATTCGATTTCCAGGCGATGAAGCAGTTCCTGCAGTTCACGAACGCGGGTGAGCTGGGCCCCGAAGGTGGAATGCAGCCATTGCCGAAAATTCGGGATATCCTGCTGATGATACCGGTCCAGATTTTCCTGCTGGAGGCGCACATTTTTCTGCACCCGCTCGTACTCCTTGTGCAGTTTATTCCGGATGGGCTCCGCGTCCACCT
This sequence comes from uncultured Verrucomicrobiota bacterium, assembly GCA_964521805.1. Lineage (GTDB taxonomy): Bacteria > Verrucomicrobiota > Kiritimatiellia > CAIQIC01 > GWF2-57-35 > CAZFSE01. The sequence goes on along the minus strand of CAZFSE010000078.1, from coordinate 11,711 downwards.
TGATGATCGCCTTCTCGCGTGACGGGGGCGCGGCGCGGGGCTTTTTGTAGGCTGTTCGTGTTGAGTGCATGGCAAAAAATAGACGCGCAAATTTGGAGGCCGTGGTGGAAAAAGTCAATCTTTCCTGCGGTCCCCAAAATTCTCTCTAGCGCCGTGTGCGAACTGTCGGGTTCAGGCGATGGCACATTGACAAGCGGGGACGACGCTTTATGCTTACAAAATCAAAAGTATAACAGACGGAGTTTTGCATGATCGGTTTGATTTCCAGCAAGGGAAAGGTGGTGATTCCTGCTCCGATGCGAAAAAAGTACAACTTGGAGGCGGGAGATTCTGTTGAATTAGTGGACTATGGCGGGGTGATCAGCTTGGTTCATCTTCCGTCCAATTCCATCCGTCATTCGCGCGGGCTTCTGGCGGGCAAGACCTCTTTGACGCAGGCTCTGCTGGCCGATCGGAGCGCGGCCCGCTGTCGGGAAGGAAAGAAGTGATGCGCCTGAAGGGCTTGTCTTGGATTCTTGTGCCGTGATGGCTTTATCAAGGCTGGGATTTTGTTGATGGATTCTTTCTGGGCGCCAGTTTGGCCGCCGCCAGCAGGATGATCAGGACCACGGCACTGATGTTCTTCACGATGGGCGGCATCATGTTATGGGCGATGGAAGCGGACTGGAGGCCTTTCCAGACGAAGACCTGGTCCAGCAGGACGCCGGCCAGCAGGGCCGTCACGGCGACGGAGAGAATGTAGAGCGCCACGGTTTTCCATCCCATGATCTTGGCCACGGTGGCGAAGGCCGCGGCATTCGTGGCCGGGCCGGTCATCAGGAACACCAGCGCGGCGCCGGGTGAAAGGCCCAGGGTCATAAAGGCGGCGGCGATGGGGACGGAGGCGGTGGCACAGACGTAGATGGGAATGCCAATGACAAGCATGGCCAGCTTGGCCATGAAGCCGCCGCCGAATTCACCCGCAAAATAGTTGGCGGGGACGAGGGTGGTGATCAGGCCTGAGAGCAGGACACCAACCAGGAGCGGGACGGCCAGGTCGCGGGGCAGGGTCACAAAGGCATGATGAAAGGCGGAGGCGATGGTGGGCTTTGTGCCGTTGGTGTGGCAGGAACATTCCACGGGTGCCGGGGCGGCCTCCTCCGCATGACGCTCGGAGAACGAGACCAGCAAGCCGCCGAAGATGCCCGAGAGAAAGGCGGCCACAGGCCGGAAGATGGCGAAGGCCGTCCCCATGAGGCTGTAGGTGACGAGGATGCTGTCCACGCCGGTCTGCGGTGTGGAAATCAGGAACGCGGTGGTGGCGGCCTTGGTGGCGCCATGCTCGCGGAGAGACGCGGCCACGGGAAGCACCCCGCAGGAGCAGAGGGGGAGGGGGACTCCAAAGATGGAGGCCTTGATGACGGGCCACCAGCGGCCCCGGCCCAGATGCTTCTGCACGGTTTTTGGGGAAATGAACAACGAGAGCAGTCCGGCCACGAAAAAGCCGAACAGCAGATAGACCGACATCTCCGTAACGGTTCTCCACGTCTCGAATAGAATCTCTTTCATAGTGCCTTCATCTGTAATGCGCTGTCCGAAGTCTTCATCCGTACAGTACCTCAAGCAGGACGAATTGCCTGTACAATTAGCCATAAATATCGGCTAAAATATCGGCCATAAATAGCATAATACATCTGACAAAAATCAAGAAATATACACAAAAACCATAAAATACTGCATTGACAAGTCTTCCTTAATCGGCCAATATATCGGCCATATGAAGGCGAAATCTTCACGATCGTTGTATGATCATCCAGCCGCCATGGAGCCGATGCTACCCTCCGCGGGCCTGGCGTCCTTGCAAGAGCTGGCGATCACCCTGTTGCAGAAATCGTCCGCGCTGGGGGCCTCCGTACATCCCATTACACGAAGGGGCCTTGTGGACTTGGTCCGCAATATGAACAGCTACTACTCGAATCTGATCGAGGGGCACCATACGCATCCCGCGGACATCGAAAAGGCGTTAAGAAAGGATTTCTCAGGTGACCCGGCCCGGCGCGCCTTGCAGGTCGAAAGCCGCGCGCACGTTGAGGTTCAACGGTTGATTGAAGAGAAGTTGCAGAATGACGCCACCGATGTTTGTGCTCCTGCGTTTCTGTGCTGGATTCACAAGGCACTGTATGACCGCTTCCCTGAAGATTTCCGGCATGTGAAGACAACGGGCGGGCACGATGACCGGGTGAGGCCCGGAGCGCTTCGAACCTGCGAGGTGGAGGTGGGCGCCCATACGGCCCCCGCTTCGAAGAGTCTGCCTGCCTTGCTGGCGCGCTTCCATGAGGCGTACCATCCCGATCGCATGGATGTGGTTACTCGAATTCTTGCGGCGGCATCCTCTCATCATCGGCTGGCGTGGATTCATCCATTTCTGGATGGGAATGGACGTGTGGTTCGCCTGTTCACGCACGCTTACCTGAAGAAGGCGCAATTGGATGGGCATGGGCTCTGGACCGTTTCGCGCGGCTTGGCTCGAAGGCGGGATGAATACTTTGCGGCCCTGGAAGAGGCCGATCACCCCAGGCGGAATGATCTGGATGGCAGGGGCAATCTGTCGGACGCCGCGCTGGCGGGTTTCTGCCATTTCTTCCTGCACTGCGCCAAGGACCAGGTTGATTTTATGAGTGGGTTGCTTGAATTGGATGGCCTGCAACACCGCATCCGGGTTTTTGCCGAGCGCAAGGCGGCGATGGAGCGACTGCCGCAAGAAATAACCCATTTGTTGCGTGATTGTTTTTTACGAGGCGAAATACCCCGGGGGGAGGCGGGGCCAATTCTGCGCAAGCCCGAGCGCACGGCACGCCGTGTTCTTGGGCGGTTGCTGGCCGATGGCCTGTTGACATCGGAAGGTCCCAAGAAGCCTCTTCGTTTGGGCTTCCCCATGCAGGCGGTCGGGTACTATTTCCCCCGTCTTTATCCGGAAGGGGTTGAGTTTTCCTGACGTTCCAACCCTTGGAACTTTTTTTTTAAAAAGTTCCAAGGGTTGGAAACTTTCTCGAAAAAAGTTCCAAGGTTTGGAACACTGCGCGGTGTCATGGAAAACAAACATTGGAACAACGACACGACGGCGGGCCGGCTATGGATTCGCCTGTTTTGGATGGGCATTGCGGGATTCTATTTCGCGCTGTTTGCGCTGTTTTTCAACCGGGTAGGGTTGAATGACAACGACCAGTTCCTGATGTTCCATGAATTGCAGTTCTGGAATGCGCGGCTGTTTGGGTTCTCCAAGCAATGGACGCCGGTGCTGATTGGAGGCATTTCGCTGGCGGGCGATCCGCAGGTTCCTTTGCTTTCGTTGAGCATGATGCTGAGCTATGTGCTGGGGCCGTTTTATGGGTTGCGCGTGGCGACGGCGCTGTACTTTGTGGCGGGCTGGTGGGGGGCCTGGCTGTATGCGGGGCTGGCGCTCAAGCGCTGGGAGGAGCGGGCGCTGGCGGCTTCGCTGTTTATCGGCAATGGGTTTTTTGTGTGCCGGCTGGCGCATGGGCATATTGATCACATTCCTTTCCTGACCCTGCCGCTGGTGCTGTGGGGCCTGCACTGGCTGGTGGAGGTGTTGCGAGGCCTGTCCGGGTGGCGGCGTGTGGCCTGCGGTCTGTTCGCGGCGCTGGCGATGGGCGCGGTGCTCAGTGTGGTGGTGGATGGTTCGCCGGTGGCGGTGATTCATTATTTGTTCTGGGTGGCGCTGTATGGCGTGGTGCTGGCGGTGGTGCGCCGCTCCTGGATTCCGCTGGGTGTTCTCGCGCTGGCGGGGGTGTTCGCGGCACTGCTGGCGGCGGGCTATCTTTGGTCGATGCTGATGGAGCAGGGGCATTTCCCGAGGCTGAGCCGGGATGCGTTCACGAGCCCGTTGAGCTTGCTGTGGTTCATGATCTTGCCGGCGGCTGGGCGGGTTCTGCCGGCTCCGGCCAATGGGCATGAGTACAGTGTGTATCTGGGCCCAGTTTTGCTGTGGCTGATCTGGCGCTACCGCCGGGAGCTTGCGGCGCAAATTCCCGCGGAGATGCGCCGTCCGTTGCTGGTGGTGACGGTGGTTTCCGTGGTCATGGGCATGGGCAGTTTGGCGGCGTTGGGGGTGCCGAGGTGGCTGAGCCTGTTCGATCTTCTGCGGCCCCTGCCGGGCTTCCGGTCCATGAACGTCACGGGGCGCTACTGGGGATTCCTGGCGTTGCCGCTGTCCTTCCTGGCGGCGGTGGCGATTCCCTTGTTTCTGCGGGACCGGCGGGTTCGGCGGGCGGGGGTTTGGCTGGGCGTGGCGTTTGTGTTGCAGATGGGATTTATGGCGGCCTTTCCGGGGCGGGGCATGGCCACGTCCGTGCGGTATGAGCCGGTGGCGTATGAGAATCTGTTCCCGCCGGAGGGCGCGGATATTGTGTATGCGCATGGCGGGGAGCGCATTTATCAGTATGACCTGATCAGCCCGGTCAAGGGGCTGTTGGATGCCTATAACATGGGCGAGTTTATTCATCCCGACATGGATCCGGGGGTGCGCCTGATTCGGGCGTCGTTTGTGGATAACGACGGCTTGAGGACGAGCCAGTGGATGGCGGCCCGGTTTCTGGGGTGGAATCGCATTCGCGTATTTTTTCACAAGGAGATTGCGCCGGAGGCGGTGGCGGGGAAGCAAGTGCTGACGCTGTATTTCAACCAGGCGTGGCATCGGTACTGGTCGTGTGAGGTGGGGCGGGTGTATGCGTTTAATGGCCGGAACATGGCGGTGGATGTTCCGTTGGGCGAGCTGGGGGCGCGCCCGATCGAGCTGGTTTTTCATGATCCGGTGAGCGAGTTGGGGGCGAAGGTCTCGCGCTGGGCATGGCCGGTTTGGCTGGCGTTGATGTTGCCAGCTTGCCTGTTGCTGGCGCTCCGGCAAGGGAAGAGGGGCCGTTCTTCGTAGGGCCGAAATCTGTTCAGCCCTCTTCTTTCGTGATGTCGCGCCCTGCCATCCGTAGCTCGCCGGAACAGCCGTTCGGTCCTCCGTCGCCCTGCGGGCTATGGAGGACACCACCATCCTCCGCCCCCCACTGCGTGGCGAGCGGAGGATGGTGGTGGGGGATGGATTCGAACCATCGAAACCGTTAGGTGTCAGATTTACAGTCTGATGCGTTTAACCACTTCGCTACCCCACCGTTCCTGCTGAAAAAACGTACACGGAACTCAACAGGAAGGCAAATCCTATTCATGGGAGTTTATTTGTCCACCCTAAAACCCTTTTCCGCCCCATTTTTTTCAAGGCCCTGCGCAGATCCAGCAGGGCGGAAAGATAAAATACGATCCCCAAGCCAAAGAAAATCAGGATGTTCAGGATGGAAATGGTTACCAGGGGCGCATCCATTTGCTGGGCATCCCAGCCGGCCACGGCGCGCAGATTATGCAGGAGGGGGGCTATAATCTGCGCCAACAGGCCGGCGATGGAAGCGAGGAATCCCAGGCAGAAGAAGAGTCCGGATTTCCATCGCTTCAGGTAAAAATGGCCGGCGCCGGGGCACATGACGGAGGACAGCAAGGTTGCGATGCGCGGGTCAGAGGCAGGAGGCCCTGGGTTCATGAGCAACGCCCACCCATGGAAAAGGGCTGGGTCCAATCCAGCCGCACGTGAACAAGATGTCCGAGCAGGTCTCGCTCGTCATCGCAGAATACCACCTTGTTCTGGGGGGTGCGCCCTCGCCAGCGTCCGGGACGTTCCCTGGCTTCCACGAGGATTTCCACGGTTTGCCCCAGCAGTTGCTGGTGCCGCCCCCGCAAGCTCTCGCGCAGGACATGGTCAATGTGGGCCCGGCGGCGTTCCTTTTCGTCTTCGGGCACGTCATCGGGAAAATGGCGGGCGGCATAGGTTTGTGGCCGGGGCGAGTACTTGGCAATGCGAAGCATGTCGGGCTGGATCTCCTCCACGAGCTGGACGGACCCCATGAATTGTTCTTCGGTTTCTCCGCAAAATCCGACGATGACATCGGCGGAGATGCCGGCATGGGGGATGCGCTGGCGGATGCGTTCAATGAGGCGCTTGTAGCCGTCCACTGTGTAGCCGCGCCGCATGCGGGCAAGGACTTCGTCATCGCCCGACTGAAAGGGGACCTCGAAATGGGGGCAGATGACAGGATTTCCGGCGACGGTGTCGAGGATTTCATCGGTCATCCAATTGGGATGGCTGGTAAGGAACCGCACACGGAGAATGCCGTCCACTTCGGCCACTTGGCGCAGGAGGTTTGAAAGATGCGTGCCGTTGTTGAAGTCGAGGCCGTAGCGGTCCACGATTTGGCCCAGGAGGGTGATTTCCTCGATGCCCTGATCTGCCAGCCGCCTGACTTCGGAAAGGATTTCTTCGAGGGGGCGGCTTTTTTCCTCGCCGCGCCGGTAAGGAATGACGCAATAGGTGCAGGCATGGGAGCATCCCAGCACGGCGGGGACAAAGGCGGTCAGGGACTTGCCTTGGGAAAGCACCGGCAGGGCGTAGTCATCCATCTCGTGATCGCCGGGCAGGGTTTCGCGGTGCTGAATATATTCGATGAGCGGCGAGATTTCCGATGGGGGGAGAAACACATCCACAAAGGGGAAGCGTTGGCGGAGGCCCTCGGAGGCCTGCCGCCCGACTAGGCACCCCATGAGGGCGATGATTCGATCTGGCCTAGCTTTCTTCAGACTTCCGGTGAAGATCAGACGCCCGTAAATCTTGTCTTCTGCCTGCTGGCGGACGACGCAGGTGTTCAAGATGATGATGTCCGCCTGGTCCGCGGCCGGGGCGGGCTGACATCCGAAGGCCTCCAGCCGGGCGGCCAGATGCCGCGAGTCCGCCTCGTTCATCTGACAGCCAATCGTCCAAATATGATAGGTCAACGCCATGCTGTGTTCCAAAGGTCAAGCGCTTTACTCCTTTGTAAAGCGGACGTACTATAATGCAAATAGGCATGGAGATCAAAGGCTGTGAAAAAAAGTTGCATGCTGGCGGTTATTTTTCTGTGGGGAGCGCTGATGGCTGGGGCGTATGAAACGCCTGTGCGTTCAAGCTGGACGGAGGATTCGGCCACGACCATGACCCTTACGTGGGACCGGGAGGCACCGGGCCGTGGAATGGTCCGGTATGGAGTGAGCACCAATTTCACCCATTTGGCACGGGATGCAGGAGGGGTGCATCAGCATGTGCTGACTCTGCGGGGATTGATGCCCGGCACACGTTATTACTACCAGGCCTCATCCTCCGATGGGTATGACTCCTCGGTGGGAACGTTCAAAACCGCGCCTGCGAGCAAAGACGCGCCTCTGCACTTTGTCGTGCATGGCGATTTGCAGGGCGGATTGGAGGAGGCTTGGGCCCGGGACGTCTCTGCCACCATTGTCCAGGAAGCCCCGGATTTTGTTTTGCACACGGGAGACATGGCCGAGGACCAATTCAGCGGGTCGGGGTTTGATTCCTGGGGACTTTTTTTTGATATTTGCGGGGAAGAGTTGGCGCGGTTCCCCTTCATGCCCAATATGGGGAACCATGACCAGGATCCAACGGACCAGTCGCTCTCGCTGATGTATCGTCTTTTCCAATTGCCGGAGGCCTATCCGGGCAATGGGTACTATGCCTACACCGTGGGAGGGACGCGTTTCATTGCGCTCAACTCCAACCTGTCTCCGGAGGGACAGACCAACTGGCTGGCGCGCGAATTGCAGGCCGCCGCGTATGACACCAATCTGATTTGGATTATCGCCCACTTTCATCACCCGCCCTATTCCTGGGGCGAGCGAGCGGGGTGGGATGAAGGAAAGGCCGCCTGGTCGCCGCTGTTTGCCCAGTATGAAGCGGACTGGGTGATCGGAGGCCACAGCCACAATTACCAACGCACGGTGCCGATACGGGGTGTGCGCTATATGGTGGCGGGTGGAGGTGGCGGGCGGTTGTATGCCAGTGGCAATGATCCGGCGCAGGCTTTTGCGACCACCTGTTACCATTATGCCTCCTTTCATGTGACTGGCGATGTCCTGCAGGTGCGGGGCCTTCGCAGTGATGGCCAGCTGTTCGACCGCGAGACCGTGGCAAAGCGCCGGGTGGTGCGCGTGGAACCGGCCTTTCCCCGGCGCGGGGAATCGGCCAAGGTTTATTACCGGGCCTCATCCGGGCCCCTGTATTATTCCAGCCCAGTGTATATTCACATCGGGCAGGACGCCTTTGCCGGCGCGTTTGCGGATGCCGCAATGACGTATAACGCGGCCACCGATCTGTGGGAGTATGAGTTCGTCGTGCCGGCCACGGCCAGCAACCGTGTGGCCTTTGTTTTTCACGATGCGGCGGGAACCAACTGGCACAACAATTACACCTATAACTGGCAGGCCTTGCTGGACCGCGTGAGCCTTTCGCCGTCACTGCCCGTGGCGGGCTCGAATCTCACCATTCGGTACGAAGCGGACATGGAAGGCCTGGCCGGCGGCGGGCCGGTTCAGGTGTTCTTGCACTGGGGGAGCAGGGCGGGCTTGCCCACGGGCTTGGTCACCATGGCCTTTGCAGGAGGGGCGCGCTGGGAATGCGTGGTTCCGGTTCCTCCCTATGCCACCTCCCTCGACATGGCCTTCTACAATGGATCGGTTTGGGATGAGGACTTCAAGCGGTACTGGCGGCGGCCGGTTGCAGGGGCTGTGGCGTGGGGCGCAACGCCGTATGTGGCGCCGGGCTCCCCTGTGATTACTGAGAAGCCGCTGTCCGGACAGAACAATCCCGGCGACAATTTTGATTTCAGCATGGCCAGCCCGGCGTTGCGCGGACAGGATGTCCCCAAGGGATTTGGCGATTTTGGCGAACTCTATTTCAACTACGACGCCACGAACTTGTACATCGGCGGGCATGGGGCCAATCTTGGAGGAAGCAATAACGTGTTCCTGCTGTTCATGGGCCTGGACACCCTTTCGGATAATGCCTGGAACCTGTGGCATAAGAGCGGCCCGCCACAGGCCTTGGATCGTCTGCACAATCTGCGCCTGACCGAGCCGATGGATGTGGCGATTGTGCTGGGCGATGAATATGGCGACAGCGCGACGAACGCCTCCTTCGTCTATGGGGGCTATGATTTTGGGCAGGGCGTTTATTACATCGGAACCAATTCCTCAGCCTTTGTTGCGGTGCCGGGCGCCCGGCTTTCCCAGTTTGATGGAACGGGAACCATCGCGTGTGTGACCGCGAATGATGATGGCGGGCGGTGGACCAAGCGCTGGGAGAGTTCCCTGCCGTGGGCCTCGCTGGGCGCGGCGGGCGGAGTGACTTCCGTTCAACATTTGCTGGTGGCGGGGGTGGTGGCCTCCGCCTCCACCAACGGGCAGGACCGCTACCTTTCGCGCACCTTTGTGGGGGAGGGGGCTTGGGGAAGCAAGGACGCCTTCCGGCAGTATGCCTTCAACACCGTGCATCTGCGGCCTGTCCGTGTGCATTTTCTTCACGCCGATTTTCAGGGGGAGGGGATTCCCAATGCCTGGCGGCTGGAGCATTTTCAATCGGAGGATGGCCCTCGCGCGCAGGACGACCCGGATGGCGACGGGGTTGACAACTGGGGCGAGTATGTGGCGGGAACCCAGCCCACCAATGCGGGATCGTTTTTGCAGATGCGGGAAGGTTCCCCCGCTTCGGGGCCTGCATGGGTGTTGCAATGGCCCTCCGCATCCAACCGGATGTATGATGTGCGCGCGGCGTTCTCCCCGATGGAGTCCTATGGGTTGCTGGCCACAAACCTCCCCGCCACCCCGCCGTTGAATGTGTACACGGTTGCTGTGGACAGCGCGGACCTGCGCATCCTGGCCGTGGAAGCGCGCTGGGAGTAGCTCCTTGTTAAGGCCTAACCCTGGTTAAACCCACCCCCCGCTTCGCGGACCCCTCCATCGGAGGGGTGCCCGAAGGGCGGGGTGGGTCCTGTCCGAAAAGAGGCTAAACTTCGCGCCATTCGGGTCCGTTGTTGTCCTCTCACACGAAGTGGTTCGGCAAGAAGCCGCTGTTCATGATGAAGGCACTATCAGAGTGGCGGCGGGTGGGTTATACTCCCGCCAAGATGCAATCAGGGCTGAAAACGTTAATGCTTTTTGTGGATGGCTTGGGGCTTGGGTCTGGAGATCCCGCCATCAATCCCCTCCATCGGGGCGCCTGTCCGGTTCTGGAGGCGTTGCTGGAAGAAGCTTCCGCGGTGGATGCCTGCCTGGGGGTTCCGGGCTTGCCGCAGAGCGCCACCGGCCAGACCGCCTTGCTGACGGGCATTAATGCCTCGCAGGTGATGGGCCGGCACATCGAAGGCTTTCCCGGACCTGAGCTCAGGCGCGTTGTTCGTGAGCATAATCTGTTTCGAAAGTTGATTCAGCGCGGCTATGGCCCGGCTTTTGCCAATGCCTATTACGTCGAGGGGTGGACCGAGGTCATGCGCCGCAAGATGCAGTCGGTGACGACGGTGATGACGCTGGATGCGCTGGGAGAAGTGCGGGATACCCGCCGGATGCTGGAGGGCCGGGCGGTGTATCAGGATTTGACGCGCGAGACCTTGCGGGAGCGGGGGTATGGGGGGCCGCTGACCACGCCCCGCCAGAGTGCCCTGGACCTGCGGCGCATCGCGTCCGAACAGGCCTTCACGCTGTTTGAATATTTCCAGACGGACCGCATGGCCCATGCGGGCGTGGAGGAAGGCATTCTGCGGGTGCTGGCCCAGTTCGATGAGTTTCTGGCGGAGGTTCTTCCGTTTGCCGGCGAGTCCGGCCATCTGCTGTTGCTGACGAGCGACCACGGCAACATCGAGGATTCGACCACGCGCATGCATACGCTGAATCCCGTGCCGCTGGTGGCGCGAGGCGAGGGGGCGGAGGCGTTGAAAAAAAGGGTGAAAAGCCTGGTTGATTTTGTGCCGTTCCTGCTGGAATACTATCCGTTCCGCCCAGAGGGGGCGGTACGCAAAGAGGAAGATGCAAGCCAATGAAGGAACACGTTCATCAGCGTCCCGATTGGGACACCTACTTTATGGACATTGCGCACGTCGTGGCGCACCGAAGCAATTGTTGCCGACGGCAGGTGGCCGCCGTGATTGTTCTGGACAAACGGATCATCTCCACCGGCTACAATGGAACCCCGCGCGGCATCAAGAATTGTTATGAGGGCGGATGCCCCCGATGCGCCAGCGATGCCGCATCCGGATCGGGGTTGGGCGACTGCATTTGCTCGCACGCGGAGGAGAACTCGATTGTGCAGGCGGCGTACCATGGCATCTCCGTCAAGGGGGGCACGCTGTACTGCACGATCAGTCCGTGCCTGCTGTGCGCCAAGATGATCATCAATGCGGGCTTGGTGGAAGTGGTCTATGAACATGAGTACCACTTCAATGAGCAGGCGCGCGCCCTGTTTGCGGAGGCTGGGCTGGCCTGCCGGCAGTATGACCGGGCTGTGAAGGCCGCAGGATGAAGCCCTGGGTGCTGATCTCGCCCGACGGCGGCTCTCGGGCCACGTTTTATCCGGAGCGGGGCGGAGCCGGCGCGTCGCTGATTTTTCCGGATGCGGCCGGCCATCCTCACGAACATCTGTTTCTCCATCCCTGGTTCCACGATCCGTATTCCACGGAGACCCCGGGTGGCTGGCCGGTGCTGTTCCCCATCTGCGGGCGCCTGGAGAACGGAGAATATCGGCACGAAGGGGCGGTGCATGCCCTGCCGATTCACGGCTTTGGATTTCGCATGCCGTGGGC
>CAZFSE010000077.1:0-18723 GCA_964521805.1 uncultured Verrucomicrobiota bacterium | reverse complement strand
CCCATCACGCCCATCTCCAAGCCCCAGAATTCAATCCGTTTGCTTGCGGCACTGCCGCGCTGAGCGTTAGCGGAAAAGGGAAACCAGGACGCCGCCCAGAATAATCCACAGCGGAACGGAGAGGATCAGGCTGAGCGTCAGCAGGCGGTTTTTTCGCAGGCGTGTTTGCCAGGCCCGGATATCCAGCACGCGGTCCACCCGGACGCGCAGTTCCCCCACATTGCAGGGCTTGCTGAGGAAATCCAGCGCCCCCAACTGCATGGCCTCCACCGCCGTGTCCACGGAGGGGTATCCGGTCAGGATAATCACACAGGCCTCAGGATCGCGTTCCATCAGCGCCTGGGTGAGCGCCAGCCCATCCATGCCCGGCATGCGAAGATCCGAGATCACCACGTCTACGGCGCCCGGGCGATACTCTTTCAGCAAGGCCGGAGCTTCCGCAAAGGTGCGGACACAATGCCCAAGCCCTTCAATCAACTTCTGCATGACGTCCCGCACGCTTTCCTCATCGTCCACCAGCCAGATATTGGCCATAGTTGATCCCCTTTCCTTTACGGTTTGGCTTCCAGGACCGTGAAAATTGTATTCCGTTGCAACGACTGCAGAGGGCCGTTCTCCGGCATGACCTGCAATCCATAATACCATTCCAGCACGCGAACATGATACAGACGGGCAATGCGCAGAATCTCTTCCCGCGCCTCTTCGCTCAATTCCTGGGTGACAATAATCTGATGTATGCGCAGGCGCAACACGGCATCGCCGGTATCCTTCCAATTGCCCAGGACCTTGTATCCCCGGACATGGCGGCCCCTGAGATTGGGGTCATCGTCCAGCAGGCCGGCCACACGCGTCATGCCCACATGCGCGGGATTCAGCAGGTCCAGCTCCCTCAGCAACAGCAGGCTATGGCGGTTAACCCCATAGACCAGAGCGCGGCGGGGGATCTGCGCCGAATGAATCGGCCCATGATGCACCATGTTGATCATCATTTCCTGCACTGCGCGCCGCCCGCCCCGCCCCAGGAGCAGGGCCAGCAGACTGATGCTTCCGAACCAGAGCGCGCGGCTGAAGAAATCCCGGAAGGGCGCCGTGCCGGCGTGCACCAGAATCACCAGCCCCAGCGCAACCAGCAGGCCGCCGAGCAAGGCAAAAACCAGCACCAGATAATCCCGCGGGGAGCCCATGGACCAGACGCGTGAATAAGTTTTAGACAGGGCCAGCGCGAGGAACGTGGGTGCCAGCCAAAGAGGGAACTCCATGAACCAGGCGTCCCGCAGGGCATTCACCGGACCGTCGCTCACGGTCATCCGCACGGCCACCGTCAGCGCCAGCGCCATGCACCCCACATCCCAAATGGGATACGACAGACTGGCCAGCGTGTTTCCGGCGGGCGCCTTGAGCCCGCTAATGATGGCCAGCCCGGTATCCCACAGCTCCACGCGCGCCAGGTGGCGGACCATGATGTAGATGCCCGCCACAAAGGCGATCAGGAAAATCCCGATGGAACTGGACTTGAAAAAAAGCACCGCAAGGCCCAACAAAACCATCGCGGCGTTGACACTATACAGAATCAGCGCCACATGCCGCTGGGTCAGGCCATCGCGCAGGAAGCGGTGATGCAGATGCTCCTTGTCCGGCGAAAAAATGCCGGTGTGCTGGAATTTTTCGGGGAAGAGATCTTTCAGCGCCTTCCGCACCGAGCGCCGCCAGATGGCCAGCAGGGTGTCGAAAACCGGCACGCCGGCGGCCACGAGGGGAATGCCCACGACGGCCACGAGCGTGCTCTTGCCTCCGGTGGCGAGGGAAATGGCGGCCAGGGCAAAGCCCAGAAACATGCTCCCGGCATCGCCCAGAAAGATGGAGGCGGGATGAAAATTATAGCGAAGGAAGGCCAGGCAGGGGCCGATCAGGCCCAGCAGGACAATGGCGTCACTGGTGATCCGGCGAAAGAGAAAGGAAAGGGCCAGCCCTGTGGCCGAGATGGCCGCCAGCCCGGTGGCCAGTCCATCGAGCCCATCAATGAGATTAAAGGAATTGGTGATCGCCAGGAACCAGAACAGGGTCAGGGCATAGTCCAGCACCGGATGCAGATGAAAGCCCATCAGGCTGTTGAACCCCAGATTGCTCATGAAATAGAGCATGGAGGCGGCGATGACCTGCCCCAGGAGCTTGGTCCAGGGCTTGATGCCCCAGCGGTCATCCACCAGCCCAAAAGCCACCAGCACCGAGCTGGCCAGAAAGAAATGCCACCAGGACTCGAATGTCAAAAGACCCTGGATGCCCGGCCACTCCGGGACCAGCGCCACCAGGCAGGCCGCATGGAATCCCAGCACAATGGCCAGGCCACCGCCCCGGGGCGTGGGGCGCTCATGAATCCGGCGCTCATCGGGCATGTCCATCATGCCCACCCGGACGGCCAGCCAGCGGACAACCGGCGTCGCCAGCCACGTCACCAGAAAGCCGGTGAGAAAAACAAGCACATACTTGCCCCAATCCCCCATGAGGGCATGCACCCAGACGGGAAAATCCTGCAACCAAGCGCTTGCGTACTCCCTCATAACATCAGCCTGTTTCAAACAAGGTTATCACGCGAGCCCCTCCACCAGCGCCGTCATGGCGCCTAACTGCACCGCCTGCGCGAATTCCGCCGCCAGAAGACGTTCATGCGGCGGCTGGACCTGGGCTTCCGCCGCACGGACCAGATAGTCCACAACGCCTTCCACATCGCCATGCAAAAATGAACCAGACGAACCGGGCGGCAACCGCGCAAGAATATCCGCCGCATGACTGACCTCAGGGCCAATATACAAAAAAGGCAGTCCCAAGGTAAGAATATTATAGATCTTGCACGGATGAATAATGCCCACGAAAGGCGGGCCCATGACCACCACCTGCCGGTCCGCCGACGAAAGCGAGGCGCTCAACCCCTCCAGCGGCTGATAGGGCAGGCAAAGCACATTGGGCAATCCGTGGGCGCGCACAAACTCCTGCACCTGTTTCTTCTGGCTTCCACCGCCCGCAAAGACAAACCGAATGCGGGCATGATCTCGCAGGCGCTCCGCGGCGGCCAGCAGGGTATCCAGCGGATGCAGGGGGCTCATGTTCCCCGAGTACATCACCACAAAGGCGTCTTCGAGCCCATGCTGTTTCCGGAAAGCGGCCCGCCCCTCCGGATCGAACGCGATCTGATCCTCATGCGGCCAGGGGGGGATCACCGCGAGCCGTTCAAGGGGAATCCCCTTGCGCGCCACGCGGTCACGCATAAACCGGTCAAGCACCACGACGCGCGAAGAAATCCGCAGGCTATAGCGGAGGAGGGCATCCAGTCGGCGAAAAACAAAGCCCTCCTCCTTCAGCCAGCCGGCGGCGGCGGCCTCGTCAGGATTCAGATCCATGATCCAGGATATAAGCCGTCCGCCGCACCAGCGGACCAGAATCGCCGCCAGAAAGGAGATCAGCGGCGGCGAGGTCAGCGCGATCACCACATCCTGCCGCGGCAGGCGCATCAACCGCCCACAGCACCCCAGCAGAAAACTCCCAAAGTTCAAGGCCCGCCGCCAGGGACTCTTCTTGCCCAAATTCAATGAGGCGACCCGAAAAATGCGCACACCGCGCCAGATTTCCTGCGCAGGGAAGCGCGCATCCGGCGTATCATAGCCTTGCCGCCCGGCCACCACCGTGACCTCATGCCCGCGCTGAACCAGATGAACGGCCAGATCGGCGGCCATCTGCGCGGTGGCCACCACGTCCGGATAAAAAGCCTGATTAAGAATGAGGATTTTCATGGATGCCGGTCAAGGGGATGCGGGGGCATTCATCTCCCGTTTGCGAATCATGCGCGCCGGCGTGCCCACAGCGACCACCCAGGGTTCAACATCCTTGAACACGCTCGACCGCGCCCCCACCACCGCGCCCTCGCCAATCGTCACACCAGGGCCCACAAACACATCCGCCGCCACCCAGGCCCCCTCCCCAATCCGGATGGGCGCCGTCCGCAACGCAAAGCCGGGATCCTTTTCATCATGGCTGGCCGCGCACAAATAACTGTACTGGCTGACCACGGCATGGGCGCCGATGACGATGGGCGCCACGCAGTAGCAGTCCACCCGGTCCCCCAACACGCTGTAGTCACCCAGCGCCAGATTCCAGGGCCCCCAAATGCGGGCGGAGGGATACACGCGCACGCCTTTTCCAATCCTGGCGCCAAAGGCGCTCAATAAAAAACGCCGCCACCCATGCGCAATTCGCGGGCTGGGCCGGAACAAAAAAAGATAGACCAGCCCCCACAGGGCCCTGGCGGCGCGGTTGGCCACGCTCATTTCGCTTTTCAGATTCGACAAATCAGGCCGTCCCATCACAGCACCGTTCCTCCTATTCCCGCCATTCTTCCCCGTATTTTTCTGGCCAGGGCCTCTTATAGGCTGAGTGACAAGTGCAAAATCTCCAATCAATCCGGCTTGGGTTTCACCGGACGCCCGGCAAGGGCATAGAGAATGGCATGCAACACCACCCGCCCAAACCAGGATTCATATCCCAGCCAGGTAATCCAGCGGCTTTTGAATCCCATCAAGGCAATCCAATTCCGCCAAGTCCGCTTCAAATAGAAAGTCCGTGTGCACAGGGATGCCGGAGAAACATTAAAATCAATATCCTCCAACTTTTCCGGCAAGGCACCCAGGGCAAACGCACGGCGCAAATGCGGGACTTTTCGCCATGAAAACCCCATCAATTCGGACACATACCGGTCAAAAGCCCCCGGATCGTCCGACGCAATCACCAGATCCATGCGCACCGGATCGCCCTCCATCGGTCCATTCCGGTTCAGAAAAAAGGTGCCATCCGCCAGCACCGTCGTTTTCAACGCGCGGTTAATCGCCACAATGGCGTCATCAAAAATATAATGACGCCGCAGACGCATAATATCGGGAACACATCCCCACTGATTTTTATAGCTCAGCGTCAGGCCGGTCATGCAATGAATCTTGGGCACGGGCAGAGTGATGAATAAATCCGTCTCATGCAACAAGCGGGTGGGCAGAGGCAGTTCCTGCATGCGCCACCCGGACTTGAAGCGGATCATCTCGCGGGGCTCCTCGCACAGGTTGACAATCTCCACCCCGAGCTCATCGTGCAGATCATGCAAGCCGTGGCCCTGAAACGCATCCTCCGCTTTCCAGGCTCCGTAGCCCCCGTCGGTTTCAACCACGGCAAGATGCGCCGTTCTCTCCCGCAGGATTTCAACGACCGCCTTCAACAGAGCTGGCGAGGTCGTCACGCCTGGCTTGTGATAGGGATAGGTCAGGTTGGGCTTCAAGACCACGCGTGTCGCCGGCGACACCCGGCTCAGCAAGCCGGATTGCTCCAAGGCATCCCGGACCGCCTGGCGCAGATTATTCCCGGTGCGCAGGGCCACAACGCGGGGTTTTCTGGACGTTTCACCTTGCTCACTCATGACAGACATCAGCCTTCCTTCACGCAATCCGGAGCGGAACCTCCCTGCACCAGCCACCTATGCACCGCCATCATTCTTTCGGCCACACTTTGCCACGTGAACCGCTCACGAACCAAGCATAATCCCTTTTGCCCCATGGCCGCGCGCGCGCTGTCCCGCAGGCCGCACAGCTCTTCCAATCCCGCCGCCAGCGAAGCCACATCCGGACCACCCGGACATGCCGCGCCAGCGTCAAATCCTTCCGGCAAATTGCAGGCCCGGCTCATCAGAACAGGAACGCCATAACTCCACGCCTCCAGCACCGTCATGGGCAGTCCTTCACTGAACGATGGCAATACAAACAGCGAGGCGCCACTCAGCAAGTCATGCTTCTGCCGTCCGCGCACCGGCCCCAGAAAATGAACAGCGGAGCCCTCCAGCCCCCACTCGCCAGCCGCCTTCCGCAAGACGGCCTCATACCCCGGATGGCTTGGTCCAGCCAGCACCAATTCCCACTCCCGGACCACTGCGGGACTGCGCCGGATGAGCAAGGCCCAAGCCTCCAGCAATTGAAGGACGCCCTTTTTGGGATGCAACCGCCCCAAGAAAACCAGCGTCCGCCGGGCCGTCCCGGGTCGGGCGGGCGGAGGCGTCCGCTCCACTGGGATGTCCACACCATTGGGGATCACGCAAATGGGATTGGCCAGGCCATAGGCCCGGATGGCTTGCGCCTCCGCCGGGCATAAGGCATGCAGACAGGCCGCGTGAGATAAATGCGCATTTTCATACAAGAGGCCGGACAGCCGCTTTTTCCAGCGCCGATGTTGCAAGGCCCACGAATCCAGCATGCCATGAGGACTGACCAGGTACGGACGACCCGTCCTGCGCGCCCATCGAAAAACGGCGGACGAGGAAAGCGTCCAGAGGCCGGCGGAGTGGACAAGGTCAGGGCCGAACTCCCGCAGGCTCGCGGACAAGGACGGCATATAGCCCAGGAAGCGCGGACCCAGGACCGGGCAGGCCTCCGTCTGAACGGGCGCCCAAGAAGTCGCATCCGGCTCCTGCGGACCCAGGACGCGCAGCCCATCCCCCAGGCTCTTGTGCAATTCCTGAACGAGGCCCCGGGTGGCGGCGGGGACACCGCCGGTACTGTCGTTGAACGAGGGCGCCACCACCGCGAGCTTCATGGAACCCTGGCCGCTCATGCACCCTTCCCCGGCACGCAGATTTTTTTTCCGGACTTCAGTGCAATGACCTGCCGGTAAATATCCGCGTATTGTTTGGCGATCTCTCCCCACGCATACTGTGTTTCACGGCAGGCCACCACATTCGAGACCACCTTGCGGCGCAACTCCACATCGGTCAGCAGGCGGACCACCGCGCGGGCGAACGCGGGGACATCCCTGGGGGGCACCACCAGCCCATTGACCTCGTCCTGAATCACATCGGGAAGTCCTCCGACATTCGTGACGACCATCGGCAATCCAAAGGCGAGACCCACCTGGATGACTGCGCTTTGAGAGGCCTCGATATACGGGAGCACCAGGACATCCGCCCAGCGAAACAGCTCCGTGACCTGCGCATCCGTCTGTTCGCCAAAACGGCATTCCACGGCATCCTTGCCGGCCACCAGCCGCTCGTAATGAGCCCGGTGCATGCATCGGCCAGCCATCTTGAACCGGACCCCAGGAAGCTCCTTGCGAATCAACGGCTCCGCCGCCAGCAGGTACTCCACCCCCTTGTAGCGATCAATACTGCCAAACAGAAGAACATGCTGGCTGGGTGCTTCCGCCGGTGCCGTCCCCGTGCCAAACCGGGTATGCAACCCGATGGGCACGCTAAACACGGGCTTCCCCTGGATGCGCTCGCCAAACCGCCGCCGGGCATGCTCCACCAAGCGTGGGGAATGGACAATCAGGGCATCCGCCTGCATGGCGGCGCGGGTGATGAAGAATTGAGGCGTCAGCAACATGCGGCTGTACGTTGGATGCGTCGTGATGTCATGGCAGGTCAGCACCATGGGCAACGCCGGGAAGAATTTTTGCAGGGCCAGCTCCCAGACCACACCGCTTTGAATATGAAGCAGATCCGGCTTGATGTCCCGAATATGGCGGACCAATCGGAACAGGGCGGACAGATTGCCCAGGCTGGACACACGAGGCGCCCGGGACTTGAACACCCGCACCGACGGCTTCACCTCCCGAGCCACGAATTCGTCGCGTGATACCAGCACCAAATGCGGCTCCACGACGGAGGCCATGGCGTTGACAAGCTCCGTCGTGTAATCGGTGAATCCCCTTGTTACATAGACCACGCGCATGCTAGTTCACCCCAGGCCTTGGCGGAAAACCGCTGGAGGGCCGTCCGTGGGAAGCCTCCAGCTATTCAGGTTTGATGCGTTCATACAAATAGGCGAATGACTTGAAGAACCTGTCCTCCGGGCGGCCAAAAACGCGCGGATGTTTGAACACCCGCTTGAACAGTCCAGCATCAGGAACCATTCGAGACCCAATGACATTCGTACTCTGCGTTCCATCGGGCTGTTTGAAGGCAAAAGGAACTTCGTGGTTGATGTGCATGAAATATTTCCGGCAGACCCGGTTCACGATGGAGAGATAATGAAGCGCCGAGTTCCCGTCCATCTCGGAAAAACTGTGTGAATTAAAAACCAGGTCGGCCGATAAATCCGGCAGGGTTTCGATGACAAAATGAGGAAAGATGCCCACCCGGAAATCATCCCCGTCCGCCTTCTCTCCATACAGGCGGAATTTTTCCTCGGGCAGAGCTTTCATCAAAAAATAACCGGCGGCCAATTGGACCTCGGGAATGTCAAAATCATAATACCGCCGGATGGGATGCCCCCGCTCGCGGCTTCTGGAAAGGGTCTGGAAGGCCTGCCCGCCAAATCCGCCCCCGATCTCCACCACGACCGGATCCGCCACATCCCGTAGCAATTGCGTCATCCCATGGGCGTTGGAGGCGTGCCGCAACGTCTCCACCTGCAGGATCGTCCCGTTACAGGGGATGCCGGCCGGGTTGGCCACCAAGGGATAGCGGACGGTGGAAAGCTCGCATCCCAAAGACTCCATCTTGTCGCGGTAGTCACACCATACCGTCTTGACATACAGGCGCCCCAGCAACGATGTCTTGTAGCAGACCAGATCGTCATAACCGGCCCCCGTGCCCACGGCAAATTGCTCACGGGAAGAATTCTCCAGCAACGCCCAGGCGGCGGCATGGTTCCTCTGGGTGATGGCGTCCACCAAGGGCCCATAGTTCACCCGAATCCACTCCGCCCAGAGCCCCCGGATTTGAAAGGGCGCCGGAGCGCCGGGCTGGTCCCTCTTGGCCTGAATGTAGGCATTGCACAGGCGGTCTACGATCTCCAAATCTTGAGCACTGGGCCCTTCACCCTGGCGCCGGTGATCAGAAAATCCGCGGGTGACATCGAGCTTCCGGTCGGCGGACTTCAACGCGGCATAGCGCCACAACACCACGCCGGACGTGTAGAAAAAAGCCTTCCCCTTCCGGGCGAACCGTTCGGCCAGCGTGCCGCTGGCCCATGCGGCCTTCACCTTGTCCGCATAGTACTTTAATCGCTTCAGGATCATGGGCGTGAGTATGGTATAAAGCACCTCCGCCGTCAATCAAACCACGGAGCGGGCTCCTTCCGGCTGGGACTGGCTGAAACGCCACAACTGGAAAAGCCCCAGGGCGGCGCCCACAGCATACGCCAGCGTCATGGCCCACGCCGCGCCATGAATGCCATAGCGCGGAACCCACAGCACCAGCAGGAGCACCCCGGACACCAGCCCCGCCAAACTGACGGCCAGCGACAGGCTTGATTTCTTGATGATCGTGTTGACCATCGCAACCACCGTCCAGATGCCATTGAAAAACAAGCCGACCGATGAGATGCGCAGAATGGCGATGCTGGGCGCGTAGGCCTCGCCAAAAAACAGGCGGATCAGCCAGGGGCCCGCCAGATTCATCACCACAAACAGCCCGGCGCACACCCCCAGTCCAAGCAGAACCAGCCGGCGGACTTTCCCCCAGAATCCGCGCCGTTGCTCCCACGCATCGGCAACCTCCTTAAAATAGACCCGGTCAATGGTGTGCAACACGAAGACCGCGGCATTGGAAAACAGGATGCCCAGCCCATAGCATCCAATCAACTCCATCCGCCCGGTCATGCGCTCCAACACAATCACATCGGCGGACTGCAGCATCATGGACACCAGCCCGCTCATGAACTGAAACTTGGCGAAGCCCGCCAGCCGGGCCATGACGGCGCCATCGGGGGACGGACAGGAGAGCCAGCGCCCGGCCAGGACAGCACCCAGCACCATCAACAAAACCGCCGTCACCAGCCGGGAAACACCCCACCCGCTCAAGCCCCAGCGCAAGGTGGCAAAGGAGATCACCACCAGGGGGACCAGCCCCCCCAGCACCAGCGAAATATTGATCCGGGTATGAGCGCCGGTGGCTTGGAGCATGCCCATGAACAGCAACGCCAGCGCGGAAGCCGGCAGGCTCAGAAACACAACGGCCAGCGCCCGCTGAAGACTCCCCTGCCAAAATAACCCTGAAAGAATCAACCCCTCGCAAATCAACGTTACCACAAGGGAAATCGCGGCGATGAGATACAGGCCATTCGCGGCATATTTCTTTCCCTCCGCCGGCGTGGCCGCGCCGGCCAGATAAGCCGCCACACCGTCCTGCAAACAAAAATGACTGCACATGATGGCCACCAGAAAATAGGCGGCGACAATCCGGGTCGTGCCGAAATCCTCCGGTGTCAGAAACCGGGCCTGAACAAAACTCAACAACGACAGGCAGGCGATTTGAAATGCGGAGGTCGTGCCGATGGCCAGCAGTTGCCGGTGCGCTTTCTTGAGCGGAGGAAACCTGGGGCTCATGGTGGAGCCCCCTGATCCCCTGCCCAGGGCCAGCGGGAGGGATTCGCTCCAGGCGGCAGAGGCGCACCGGCCCGCCCCCGCCCGATGAACGGGAAACAGGCCTTGTAATAGAGATAGAGAAAAAGCGCCACGTACAAATTGCGGCCAATCACAAAAAAGGCGTGCCCGGCGGCGCCGCGAAAGAGGATATAGACCACCCAGACAAAGAAAGGCAGGCACAGGGCCCAGGCCACCAGATTCTTTCGCATAACCGCCTCCCAAAGCCCCAGCACAAATCCCCAGAGAAAGCCCATCAGCACCCCCATGGCGCCAAACGACACAAACGCCTCACTGTACCACAGCAGGGGGAAATGCCGGAAGCCTTCCCGCGTGTTCAATCGTCCGGTGACCATCTCCGCCAAGTACTCGGCCGGATCTTCCGGCAAGGAGAAATCCTGCGTCACAAAGCGGTTGTAGACGGGATACAGAACGGACTTGAGCGCCAGCTCCATCGAGTCAAAGCCCGTCCGTTGCATGCCGGAAGAGACCTGTTGAAACACCAGGTACATGCCCTTGGTCAGCATGGTTTCCGGCATGCGCCATTCGCCCGTCCGGATGGAGCTGATATACGCCCCCAACAAACCCAGCAGGGCCACCAGCGAGGCCACCACCAGGATGCGGCCTTTCCGGAGGGCTCCTTGCCAGCGGCGCGCGTCCAGAAATTGGAACACGAACACCACCAGAGCGGGCACCACCGAGAACAGGAGATACGACCGCACCTTCAACATCAGCACCAGAAACAGATTCACCCCCAGAGGAGCCAGCGCCAGCGCATACTTTTTTTGGAGCATCAACAGGGCGATCAATGGCATGGAACACATAAAGATGAACGCGCGCCAGGAGGAGTCGGTGGAGGTCACGTAATCTGCATAGGAATATCCATAGACCTGGGGCAGATACAACAGGACGCCCACGACAAACATGCCCAGGCAGACGCGGCTAAGCTTCTGCACGCCACGATCCGCCGGGGGGAGCCAGAAGACGGGTGGCGCGCGGTCGCGGGCCACCCAAAAAGCGGCCAGCTCCCCCAGCGCGAACAACAAGCCGCTGACAAAGACAAACGGAAAAACCTGGACGATATCTTCCCGGCCCAGCGTTTCCACGATATACCCATTGGGATATTCAATGGCCGCTTGCTGGAAATCGCCCAGCATCATCAGGGAAAAATACAGGGAAAGAAACCAGAACATGGACAACACCCGGCGGTGATAAAAATCCCACGCCAGCATGCCCAACGACAGCAGGATGCCCGCCAGCAAGAAAAATGCACCGCTCATGACGGCAGACTTCCCGGCTCCCGCCCCTCTTTGCGGGCCCAGCCCACCGCCTTGTTGGCATTGAACACCCGCGTGGCCACGAAGGGATAAAACAACGGCGTCAGCCAGGCCGCCGCCGAATCCGGCCATCCCGCTTTGTCGCACACATAGATCCGCAGATAGCGGCTCACCGGCCAGGACAATTCATTCTCCCTGCGCAAGGAGCACTGGGAAAAGCCCACCTTTTTGAAAATGATCTCCAGAGATCGAAGGGTGTAATTCTGCAGATGATAAATGGAGGTCCGCCCCCGTTGCCAGGCCATCGCGACACGAGCCAGGCGGGTTCGATGGAGTCCATGCATCATCCGGTCCAGCGCCGTGACAGCCGGTGTATGAAAATACACCAACCCTCCCGGCTTCAGGATGCGGCAACAGGCCGAGAAAAGACGGACAGGATCCGGCACATGCTCCGCCACGTCCAGCAACGTGACCACATCAAAGGCGCAGGAGGGCAACACCCCGTAATCGTAATCCCGGTACAGGCTCACAGAAAGGCCCGCGATTTCCGCCGGCTCCGCCCCAGGGATTTCATGGCCGGACAGAACCTGGAACCCATCTTCGGCCAGCATTTTCAAGAAAAGCCCGTTGCCCGTTCCAATATCAATCACCCGCGCTGTTTTGGGCACGCGAAGACGATTCAGGTCACGAATCGCCGACCGCATTTTTCTCTGATGCTCCAAGCCGGTCTCCGCGTAGTATTGCGTCATGTCATAGGCCGAATACGCCGCGCCCAGATCCTCGTTGGACAGCGCCGTGCCCACAAAAACCAGCCCGCAGGCCGGACAGCGAAAATGATCAAGCTCCTTGATGACACCCATCTCGTTCGTCGTGCGGCACAGCCAGGAGGCCGGGGTTCCACAGACTTTGCAGTGAATGATCTCCATGACGCCTCCGGGTTACCGCGTTAACACCATCAAGGAATAACCGCCCAGCACCCGGGCGGCAAAATCTGGGGAGCACCAGGCCGTGAGGCGCCGCGGCCACAGGGCCAGCTTTGCCGGCCATGCCACGGCGCGTTCGAGCCCGATGGGCGTGTAGAACCAGTCCAGCACCTCGTGCCCGGTCTCCTGGAGCAAGGCCAGCGCCGTGTCCTTCACAAAGTAATGAATATGCCCGGCCTGCTCGCGCCCCCGCAGAATGGGCTTGAGGCGCAGGACGCTCTGCGCCGTCAGATCCAAGGGGATATGGAAGATCTTCCATCGCGCCTTCGCCTTCAGCTTCCTGAGAAAGCCAAAGCAATCTTCAATATGCTCAACCACATCCAGGCACAGAAGCACGTCATAGAGCTCCGTATTCCTGGCCAGCAAATCCTCGCAGTAGAACTGAAGCCGGCTGTTCATCTTTCCCCGGCACACCTCAAAGGCTTGTGGCGAAATTTCATAACCATCCAGCCGGGTTTCCGGGGGAAGGCGTTTCTGCAACTGGCACAGGATCTCCCCCACCCCACAGCCCACTTCACAGATCGAAGCAGGCGCCAGGTGATGGCGCTCCATCATGGCCAAAACCTGGCCGGCCTTGAACGGCGAATCCTCGGCGTGATAGCCGGGATTCCGGCGGCTGTACTCATCGCTGACATACAACGAATCACTCATGCGGGAGCCTGCCCGTTGTGGGTTTCCGAAGCGTCGCGCTCATGGGCCTGGGCATACTCCGCCGTGCCGGGATAGGCGTCAAAATACTGCGCCAGCCGGCCCTTGTGAGGGCTCACATCGTTGACCACCACCCCGGCCACCTTCGCACCCACGTCCTGAAAATGCCGGAGCAGATGCCGGATGGCGCGCTTGCGGGAACGATGGGGACGGCACACCAAGATGACCATTCCCACCAGGCCCGCCAGCACGGCGGAATCATTGATCAGGCCAAAGGGGGGAGAATCAATAATCACCCGGTCATAGTGCCCCTCCGCCCAGCGGACAAAGTCCCGCACGAAGCGCCCGCCCATCAATTCCGCCGGGCTGATTTCCTGGGAACAGCGGCTCATGACGACCTGCAACAAGTCGCATTCGGTTGGATACGGCAGGCGTTCAAAAGAGGAGCTCTCCTGGTTTTGCAGGGCATGCGCAAGGCTCTCGGCGCCCGGGGGCGCCTTGAAGATGCGGCTGATCCGGGGGCGGCGCATGTCAAAATCCACCAGCAGGGTTTTCATGCCGCTTTTGGCGCACATGATGGCCAGATTGCACGCGGTGATGGTCTTGCCTTCTTCCGGGGCGGTGCTGGCCACCAGCACGGATTTCCCCAGCCCGGCGTACTGCGGGGTGTCCAGCAGGCTCCTCACCCCCGCCATGGCCTCCGCCACCGGACTGAACCGGTTGCTCAGGCTCAACGATGCGATGTGCTCACGGGGGACGCCCTCCAGATGCGGCAGGACGGCCAGCACTTTCAGCCCGAGCCGGTCCTCCAGCTCATCAGCGCCGCCCACCGTATCCTCCAACACGTCCAGCACCAGCATCAGCGCGCACCCGGCGCCCAGGCCCAGGATCAGCGAAATCAGCAGTACCCACTTGACGCGAGGGCGGATGGGTTTCTCGGGCACGCCAGCCCGCTCGGAGATTTTGACGCTGGCGGTGTTTTCGTCGGCGGAGAGGCGGGCCTCCTCGATGCGGTTCAAGATTCCCCGGTAGCTGATGTCGGCGGCATCCCGCTCCCGCTCCAGCGATGTCAGTTCATTCTTCTTTTGCACAATCTGCAATTCCAATTCAGAGGCCCGCTTGTTCTGAAGCTCAATATTCTTCTGCAAGCTCGCCGCCTGTTGTTCCAGCAGGTTCAAGTTGGATTCGGAGGTTTGCTTCCCGCGCCGAATGGACTCCATGGCCTGCTGGCGCTGAACCTCGATCACCTTGTTCTGCGCCTGCACCGCCGGATGCTCGCGGGTATATTTGGACAGCAGGGCGTCACGCTCAGAGATGGCGGAAATCCATTTTTCCAGCATCGCCTGGATCTCCGCGGCCCGGGGCATGGATGCGGGCAGATGCCCGGCGGCTTCTGGGTCCAGCGCCAGCTTTTGCAGGGCCTGGTTCAGGTCGCTGGCCAGGACCTTGAGGCTTTCAATCTCGGTCAGGGACTTGTTGAAATCCGCGATGGACTGCTCCGCATTTTTCTTCTGGCTTTCGAGGACATCTATTTTGTTAAGGGTTCGGAACTCCACCAGGGATTGGTCCGCCTTCTCCAGGGCGGCTCGCTGACTCTGCGCCTGCGCCTGCAACCAGGCCACCGCGCTGTCGGACGCCTCCTTGTTCTCATCGAAGGCCAGCGCCTCCGCGGCCTGGGCATACGCATTGGCCGCGGCCGCCGCGAATTCAGGATTCGAATCGTCAAAACTGATCTGCACCAGCCGGGATCTCCGCACCAGGGTCATCTGCACGTTCCGGCTCAGAAGGTGCCGCAGGCGCTCATCACTCCAGCTGGAGACATCCTCCAGCCCCTTCAGCCGTTTGATCGTCTCCTCCAGCATGGTGGCGCCTTTGAATTTTTCCAGGCGAGTAACAAAAAAGACCTCCTCCGGCTGAAAGGTGTAGGCGGAGGCGTCATCCAGCACGGCCCCTTGCTGGCCGGCGATGCGGGGCCGCCGGACACTCAGCTCCAGCAGGCTGGTGGCGCGGTACACCTTCTTCGCCACCAGGGTGTAGACCAGCCCGACCCCCAGCGCAAAAGCCGTTACAGCCAGCAACGTCAGCCATTTTCGCCGGACCACGCGAACGATGCGCCGAAGGTTCAACTCCCCCAGCGGGCCGGCCACGGGAGGGGCGCCGGCATAGGCGGCATATCCATAGGAATCATAATAGCCTGGAGCATAGTAGGGCGGATGGGCGGGGGCCGGCCCGGCCTGCGGAGTTCCGCCACCAGGCTCCTGCCGGGGTGTTGCTTCAGACTTATTCATAAGGTTGCTCTTTCTTGATCGCACCACAGGCCACCCTGCCCGCCACCATCGGCGGGAAAGACGCCATCGTCAGCCAAGTATAAAGGATGGCGGGAGAACGAAAAGGAATATCCATCAGGCTGTAGAGCCCAATCAACCCCACACCGCCCATCCCAAAAAGAAAGAGCGGCGAAGTCCACGACGCACAACGAACGGCACGGAACAGCAGAACCGCCAGCAGGGCGGCCAGCAGGCCCGCGCCCACAAGGCCAAACTCCACCAAGAATTGCAGGGGGTCGTTGTGCACATTGGCGCTCCCCTTGACGATCTTCGCCCACCGCTCCTCCGGAACATTCAGGCCCAGCAGATACCGGAAACCCCAGCCGCCCACGCCCACCCAGGGATGTTGCCTCCAGATGCGCACGGCCGCGGGAATCAGCAGTTCCATGGATTCAGCGCGCGTCACCACGGGCACATCCGGATACCGTTCCTCCGCGGGCCGAAATTCCCGCAGGATCACGTCGCGCCCCGGACCCGCCGCCACAAACACCACCGCCAGCAGACCTGCCAGCAGGCCAAGAATCAAATTGACCCGGCCCGCCAAGGCGGCCCGCCCCCAGCAGAGCACAAAAAAATACCCGGCTCCCAACGCCGCCACACCCCACGAAAGAAGCATCGAAGCCCGGCTCAAGGACAGGGTGGCGCCCGCCAGGCAAAGCCCCGCGCAAACGATCAGCAGAACAAAGCGCACCGGATGCGAACGGATGCGCCCCTGCTTCCATTGCTCCAGGACAAGCCCCACCGCCACCGCCAGCACCAGCACAAAAAAGGCCCCCGCATGATTGGCATATCCAAACGAAGCGAAAAAATGGTCTTCCATCGGCTGAATCCAAAAAATAGATTTTGTTCCATCCGCGAACTGCGCCAGCCCCAACAGGGCCAGAAGGCCCGCATTGTAGACCAATCCGCGCAGAATCAACCGGCCTGCGCGGTGCCCCGGCAGTCCGGAACGCAGGACCGCCAGCAAGACGCACGCCGGAAAAAACCAGCGGAGCATCTCCAGGGCTTCCGCCCGGTTAAATGACGAAGGCCAGCCCGCATGCGGCGGCGGAGAGTAGATCCACTTGAACTGCGCGGGATCCAGCACCAGCTCCCTGCCGGTATTCCAGGCTTGAAGGATCAGGAGGGCCAGGAAGGCGGCTCCAAAATACGTCACAGGATCACGAAAAAACGAACGAGCCCCGCCTGCCAGAAACAGCCCAGCCAGGCCAGCGGCCCCCAGCCACAGCAATGGCCACTGGGCCGGCGCCCAGGTGCCCCCCCTCGCCCACGTGGAATAGACGATCAAACACAGCACCCACGCCGCGCCCCACCAATCCTTAGCCTTTCCTGCGATCACTCGCCACAATGCTTTCTTCCGCAGGTCCCCACTCCGTTGGAACCGGGGCCGAACAGCGTTCGGCCCCGCGGAAAATGAGTCCAACCCTTGGAAATTTTTTTGATTTTTTTCCAAGCCTTGGAAACTATTTTTACTTCATTGCCCTGGATATCGGGGCGCTACCGGAGGCGCCAGGGGCAAGGCCCTGGGCAAACCCAAGGTTCCAATCGGCGCGGGACCCACGGCCACGGGAGGAACCAAGGCTGGATTGATCTTGGCCAGAACATTGCGGATCACAGGACCCGCCTGCTCCCCCAGCGTCCGCTGAACCAGCCCCAGCACAAACGCGACACGGGCCTTCTTCTCTTCCAGCTTGATCTCCAGGAGATCGATCTGGGCAATCACCTGCTCCACAAGGGCCTCCGCCTGCTCATTGGAGACCCCCTGCAACAAGTTGGTGATTTCCATGGGCGACTGAGCCGCCGCCTTGATTTGCTCCTCTGTCCACGCATTTTCCGCCTGCGCGGAATAACCGGCCGTCAATAGCGCCAGCAGTATGATGGTCATCCATTTCATCGCACCCTCCTTTGTTTTTTAGCGGCCCCAGGACCGCCTTGTCCTTAGTATCGCAGAGAAATACCCACGCTCACGCGCCACTGGAAATAGTTCTCGTAATCATCTTCCAGATTATCGTCCACATCCTCGTAGGAACTCTCGGCATAGATGTCGTAGAATTTCGCGGGCGGGCGGTACTCTACGCGAAAGCGTGCGCCCAGATGCTCCCGGCGCTTGTCGCGCAATTCATCGCCCACCCGGATGCGCCCCAGATAATCGTCCTGCCGGAAGGAGCCGGCCAAAGACAATCGCCAGGCGGCGGTCCAATAATATCCAGCCCCGAGGGAGGCCAGCGTGACCTGCTTGACATTGGCCTTGTATTGGGTGGTCGGTTGTATGCCATTGCGGCCCGACACCTCAAAAAACAGTTTTTCCGTTGCGGCCCATGTGCCCGCCAAGTCAAAACTGAAGATGGTCGTATTGAGATCATCCCCTTCGGAAGAGGCCCCGCCATATTCATACCATTGCACACCCGCGCCCGCCTTGATGACGGTCTTGTCGGACGTCTTGTGCGAAAGCCCCCCCCGCAAGAGAAAGGCGGTCGGGCTATTGGTCAACCCATCGCTATTCTGTGCATTGAAGGCCCCCGTCAGGAACAAGATGCTTTTGTCGGTGACCTTATAGCCCGCCTCGCCCTGCAGACGGTTCTCATACCAATCGAACAGATCACCCTCTTGGTAATGCACCGAACTGTACCCATAGCCCAGGTCGGCCTCAATCTTATCCGTGAGATTGCGCCCCAGCATCGCGCCCAAATCAAACAGCCGGCGGCGAACGCGCTCCGTCCGGTCCTCGGTCAGCATCAGCGCATCGCTGGCCGGCTTCAAGCTGTCCACGTTGCGTGGCGTCAGCTCGTAGTCGTCCAGGCGGGTGAATTTTTCATTCACATCAAATTCCAAGAAATCCCGGTTGCCCAAGGTCAGGCCCACGGCTTCCCCATAGCCATCCCCATCCTTTTCCTCGATATCCATGTACCGGCGGAATTGATACCAGCCCCGGCCCCGAAGTTTCACTTGATCCGTCCGGTTCAGGAAAGCCAGGCCGGCGACAAAATCCCCGAAAACATCGTCCTTCCTGTCTTTTTTGGTCAGCCAGACGTTGTCGTCATACGTCCCGGACAACTCCGCAAACGGACTCAGCGTCAGGTTGCCAATGTGGATATTCTCTCC
>CAZFSE010000076.1:13884-18906 GCA_964521805.1 uncultured Verrucomicrobiota bacterium | reverse complement strand
ATCCTCAACAGCGTGAACAAAGGCCCCTCGCGCGGGTTTCTGGTGCTTGGGCGTTTTTTTGATGAGACGCAGGTTAAACGCCTGGGCCGCATGACCGATCTGGACCTGAAGTTTCTGCCCATGGAGGAGGTCACCCTTGATTCCGGCCTGCGCGAAATGGAGGCGATTCTCAGCCACATGGGGCAGATCCGCGGGGAACAATCGCCCCCCGTCCGCATTCTGGCGGCGGACGCCCACAACCTCCGCGGGGTGGCCCTGATCCGGGATATTTTTCAAGCCCCCCTGTTCCTGCTGGAGGTCACCACCGGGCGCGGGATTTATCAAAAAGGGCTGGCCGCCATGAAGTATGTGCTCATTTCCTTGCTGAGCATGGGGCTCATCTTCAGCCTGGTAACCCTGCACCTCTGGCAGACCCATGTGCTGGCCCGCCTGACCTTGCTGACGGAGGGGGTGCGCCGCATCCGTGCCGGCGGCGCCTTTGTGCCGCCGTCGGGGGCCAGCGGCCATGATGAAATCTCCACGCTCAACAAGGAATTCAGCAAGATGCTGGTGGCCCTGGAGGAATCCAGCCGCCACCTCAAGGACAGCGAACAGCGCTACCGATCCTTTGTGCGCAATTTTCAGGGCATCGCATTCCGGTGCGACCTGGACTTTCTCCCCATCTTCGTGCACGGCGCCATCGAACCCATCACCGGCTACCAGGAGGAAGATCTGATCCGAGCCAAACCCGCCTGGCAGGATTTGATCGAACCCGAGGACCGGGCCCGTTTGCAGGCAGACTATCTCTGCCTCAAGACCATTCCTGGATGCATCCGCGAGCTGGAATACCGCATCCGACGGAAAGATGGCGCCATCCGATGGGTGCATGAAATCGTTCAGACCTGTGGAGACCTCCGGCCCATTGCCTATCTTCAGGGCACCGTCTATGACATCACCGATCACAAACTTGCGGAGATCGAGGTCCAGCGCTCCCGCGATGAACTCAGCCGCCTCTCCTCCCACCTGCAGGCCGTGCGCGAGGAGGAGCGCACCCGCATTGCCGGCCAGCTTCATGACGATCTCGGCCAGTTAATGATGGCATTGAACATTCATATTTCGTCGCTGAATCGAAAAAAGAAAAACGAGGCGGAATGGGCGTTGTTGCTGAAGACGATCCACGAGCTCGTGGATCACATCACCACCACCGTGCAGAGGATTTCCATGGAACTGCGGCCCAGCGTGCTGGAGTCTCTTGGCTTGGTGGACGCCCTGGAATGGCAGGTCAATGAATTCCGCAAGCTCACCGGCATGGACTGTACGCTGGAGATCTCGCCCAAGAACATGAATGTCGGGCAGGACCTGGCCACCACCCTGTTCCGAATCACGCAGGAATCACTGACCAATGTGGCCCGGCATGCGGCCGCCACCCGGCTGGAGGTCGAGGTGCAGTGCCAGCCGGAGGCCCTCCATCTGGCCATCCGCGACAATGGACGGGGCATCCGCCGGGAGGAAATGGAAGACCCCTCTTCCTTTGGCCTGATCCAGATGCGCGAGCGCGTGCACGCGCTGGGCGGCACGATCACCCTGAAGGGCGAACCGGGCAAGGGCACCCAGATTCGGGTTCACATTCCCCTGCCTCCGCCGGGGACTGCACAGGAGGCGTCATGATCCGCATCCTCATCGCCGATGATCATCCCATTTTCCGGCAGGGCTTGAAACAAGTGCTGTCCGAAGCGGAAGACATCAAGGTGGCCGGAGAAGCGGAAAGCGGGCACCAGGCCCTTGAGCTGATCCGAAAGCATTCGTATGACATCGTCTCCCTGGACATCTCCATGCCCGACATGAGCGGCCTGGAAATCTTGAAAACCATCAAAGTGGAACACCCCGCTCTGCCCGTGCTCATGCTGAGCATTTATCCAGAGGAGCAATTTGCCTTCCGGGCTTTGAAAGCCGGCGCCGGCGGCTATTTGACCAAGAACAGCGTCCCCGACGAATTGATCACCGCCGTGCGAAAAATCGCCGGAGGATCCACCTACGTCACCGCCTCGCTGGCCGATCGCCTGGCCCAGGGCCTCCAGGAAAAGACCTCCATCAAACTGCCCCACGAGATTCTCTCCGACCGTGAATTCGAGGTGCTGAGGCTGATTGGAGGCGGACGCTCGGTCAGCGACATTGCGGGGCTCCTGTCCCTGAGCATCAAGACCGTCAGCACCCATCGCGCCCATATTTTGGAAAAAATGCGCATGGACAACACCGCCCAATTGATCAAATATGCCGTGGAGCATGAGCTAACGGCCTGACGGACGGGCGTCTGCAACCCCATCAATGAGCGATTTTTTCCGCCGTTCTGGCTCTTCAAGGCATAAAACTCGTGTCCTTTGGCCGGAATGGCCCGTAAAATGGCCGAAGGCTCGCTACTTCGGCATCAGACAAAACCTGATGCCCGAATCAGACAATCAGCTACTATCCCTCACCCCCCCTGCACGGTATCCGTTATTTGCAGGAGAACGGAACATGAGCATGAGCACAAAATCTCGACGACGGCAAAGAGCCTTCACGCTGGTGGAGATGAGCATCGCCGTGGCCTTGTTCGGACTGATCCTGCTGATGACCATCCCCAACGTGGTGGCCCGCCTGCCCATTTACCGGCTGGACAGCGCCGCGGACCGGATCATGATTCATCTGCATGGGGCCCGGATGCGCGCCATGAGCGAAGGCCAGTATGTGGCCTTCCGCTTTGAAAGCGGCGCCAAGGTCTACTCGTTCTGGGCCACGCCCGACCGGAGTGGAGCGTCGGCTGGCGGCCCGATCGATGAGCACCGGATCAGCGATCTCAAAGGCGTGGCTTTCCAATGCTATCCGGAGCAGGGCCTGTTCCGCCCCAGTGGGATCTTCAGCCCCATTGGGTCTGTTTCCGGACAGATTTTCTGGATCTGGATCTATGCGGACGGCACCCATGAACAACGTTCGGTGGTGATCTGGCCCTCCGGGCAGGTTTCCATCTTCAAATACTCGTGAGGTTTTTATGAACATACATTTGGCCAGCCAGCGCAGAAAGAAACAAGGCGGGTTCACCCTGGTGGAGATCGTGGTGGCCACCTTCATCACCCTGTTGGGCATGGCGGGCATTCATCAACTCCTGTTTTGGATCATGTTTGCCACCACCACCAGCCGGCAGAGGACGGAGGCCTCCTTCCTGGCGCAGGACAAGATTGAAGCCCTGTATAGCGCCGGCTTCGGCCAGTCTGGAAACGGGCAGGACGCCGTGGACATCTACGAGCGCAACTGGACCGTCAGCGCTCCCGCCAACGGACAGCAGGAGCTCGTCGTCACCATCTCGTGGGATGACATCAAGCGGCAGAGGCGCAACCTCAGCATGCAAACCTTCCTGGCCGACACCTCCCTGATGTCGGGCGGGCTCCCCTTTTCACCGCCCGTGCCCGGAAGCCCCTGAACAAGGAGAACCCCATGAAATCCATCTTCCATAGTCGGGTGCAGAAACGGCGGGGCCTTCAAAGCGGCTTCACGCTGGTCGAGGTGATGGTGGCCAGCGCTCTTTCCATGCTGGTCATTGCCGCCGCCATGTCCGCATTCATCCAGTACCGCAGAACCATGGTCGCGCAAAAGAATTCCGCCAACATCCAACAAAACCTGCGCATTGGCATGACCGTGCTGGGCCGGGATCTGAGCATGGCCGGCTACGGGCTCAAGGTTCCGGACCTTGAACTTCAACGATGGCTGACGTGGGCGCCCCTCACCGCCAATCCGCAGATCACCCAGGGCGGCGGGGCCACCCCCGACCGGCTCAGGGTGGCAGGCGCTTTTGAGGTCGCCAGCACCCTGGCGGTTGCCGCCAGCAATGGCAACACCTTCATCATCATTTCCGGCGCCGACAGCGCAAAATTCGATCTGGCGCGCCGCAAGGTCATCTACATTGGCGAATGCGAACTGGCGCGCATTGTCGGGATTTCCGGCAACGTGCTCAACATCAGCACCGATCCCGCCAGCATCAAGGGGCTCCGCTTCCGCCATGCCCTCGGCGCCCCGGTGGAACTTGTCAAGGTCTATGAGTATACCGTCGACAACTCCATGCCCAGCTCGGGCATCCCCACGTGCCTGAAGCGAACCGACCTGGGCAGTGAAAGCGCGTTCTGGTTCCAGGATGTTGTGGCCGCCGGCATCGACGATCTGCAGGTGGCGCGCAACGGGAACATGGCCTCTGTTTTCCTGAGGGCTCGTTCCTTGATGCCGGAGGCGCATCACACCGATTCAGAGGTGGGCGATCATTTTCGCCGTTTGTCAGCCAGTAATTCGGTCTGTATGAGAAACCGCTAAAAACATGCGGGAGGACGTATGAAAACAAATATCCAGGACACCGGACTCAAGAGCGTTTCAGACAACCGCCGCGGAGGGGCCCTGCTCATCTGCCTGTTGTTGCTGGGCGTGCTGTCGTTCTTTGCAGGCTCCGTCTATCGGCTGACCATTCCCGAGGTGAGCAGTTCCGTCTACCATCAAAAGGAACGGGCCGCCTTCTATAATGCGGAAGCCGGCGTGCAGTATGTCATGGCCCGCATGAGCCAGAGCATCCAAGATGGCGATTTGCAGATGACGACGCAAGTCATGCAGGTGAATTACGCCGCCCCCGAGGGCTACGATTTTGAAGAAATCCGCACCATCACCCGGCTGGCCAACGGCAACTGGATGACCTTTGTCGTGACCGGGCGCTTCGAAAATGCGAAGGCCGTCATTCAGGCCACGGTCTCCCGGCCCCGCCTGCTGACCGAGGCCGGCATTTTTGGGGACAAATCGCTGACCGTCCAGCCCAACAACAAGCTGTTCAGCTATTACTCCAGCCTGATCCGCAATCCCACCGCGGCCGATTCCACCGGCGAGGCCAACATCGGCTCCAACGAATCCATCACCATGCTCAATAATATTTTCCTGGACGGGATGGTCCTCCTGGGCCAGAGCCTTTTTGGCATCAGCCCCCTGCCCCCCTCCGGATTCCCCTATGCGGATGCCGGACGCATAGACCCCGACCCG
>CAZFSE010000076.1:0-13784 GCA_964521805.1 uncultured Verrucomicrobiota bacterium | reverse complement strand
CCTGCCCCCCTCCGGATTCCCCTATGCGGATGCCGGACGCATAGACCCCGACCCGCTGGGCGCCGTCGGGGGCCCGCTCGCCGAGGCCTTCACCTACTACCAGAATAGCGCCAACAACGACAACGCCACGGCGCCCGACATTGTCAACAACCAGCTGGTCTGCGGGCCCAACAGAACCAAATCCCTCCCCGGCGGCGTGTTCTATCTGACCAACTTTGACTTGGGCTCGGGCTCCACGCTGAATATCGGCGGCACCCCGGACAACCCCACCATCATCCTTCTGCATGGCGAACTGAATACCCAGCCCAACTGCGTCATCAATGTGACCAACGGCCTGCCCACCAATCTCCTGATTTATTCGGATGACACACAGGACATCAATCTACAGCCCAATGGCAATTTCCGCGCCTTGGTGTATGCCCCTTATGCGGACATCGACTTAAAACCCAACGGCGACTTGCACGGGGTTTTCTGGGGCCGCGACCTCCTGCTCCTGCCCAACAATGACATCTTCATTGATGTGGATCTGCTCAACCAGTTTCTCTCTGCTCATGTCCGATTGGAGCAGTGGAAGCAGGTGCTGGACTAAGACGGCCCAGCCATCGGCGGGGTCGGCGAACCCGCCCAGCCTCAAAGCCCGCAGGCTGGCTCGTGCAAAAACTGCTGGAGCCGTTCATAAAATTGTGCCGCATGAAAGGCATCCGCCAGGCCGTGATGCAACTGGATCGTGCAGGGCATGATCAAGCGTCCATTCTCCTCCGTGTATTTGCCCCAGGAGAAACGGGGAACGGAATCGGCGCGCACACAGCAAACCGGGTTGGTCAGGCTGGTATAGGCCAGCCAGGGGATGCAACTGGCATACACCACATCCAGCCGGTTGCCCGCCCCCTGCATTGAGGGCTGGCGCTCCTGGGCTTCCATGGCCGCCGCCAGCCGGGCTGAAAAAACGGAGAACTCCTCGTCGTACTCCACCAGCATATTGCCATACAAACCCGGACGGCTCTTGGGCATGTACGTCGGCGCCACCGCCAGCCGGTCAAACTCCACTACATCGTCCCCCTCCATCCGCACCCGAAACTCCGGCACCGCGTGAATCGCCTTCATTCCAAGAAAGAGCACCAGTTTGAAGAAAGACTCCCGGGCCTGCCGGGCATGGGCGACGGCGGCGGTCACCTCCAGGGGCGCCGTCACATCGAAGTGCGGATGCTCGAAGGACTTAAAAAACTCGAAATGCTCCCGGCGCTCCCACGTTGCCTGCTGAATGATTCTTTTCATCGGCCTCCAAAAAGTTCTCTTTTCACGCTTTTTAGTATTGCAACCTAGTATGCATATAGTATTCTTTAGGCATTAAATAATGGTTGAAGATATAACTCATTGATGAGAAGATGAAAACACGAAAAGAATGAGCACCGCGGATAGGTTAAGCCCCATTTCTTTGCATTCTTTTTAGGGACCGGTTTTTAGTACAGCGCATCTGGAGACGAATATGAGGATTTCTTATTGCGGATTACTTGCCTTGTTGGGCGCCAGTCTGGCGCTCCAGTCCGTCCAGGCACAGACGCCCGTCATCAGTTCCATGGGAAATGGCAAACTGACCTTCACCAACGTCAACCCGAATTTGGAGTACCGCGTCGAATGGTCCTCCACCCCGTCCAGCAACAACGTTCACGCCACCTACACCGCGCTGGAATTCATCACCCCCACCAGCTCCGTGGCCATGACGGTCGAGCTTCCGTTGTACCTGCGCCTCTCCAGCACCAATCCCCTGCCGGCCGGCATCTACCGCATGAGCGATACTCCGCTGAACCTCAACGTGGGCACCAATAAAAAGGTCACCTTGGAATGGGCGGAAACAGCGGAGGGCCCCTGGCAAACTTCCTGGACGCCCCCGACCAATGCCACGGTCACCGGCGCGTGGATGAATGTGATTTCGCCGAACTATGTGCGCATCCACTACATCAACTGCCCCAGCAATTATGCGGGATGTGCGGCCTGGAGCAATGCCACGGCGGCCGGGGCCAATCGCACCATATCCTTTGGCTTTGGAAATTATATGCCCCCCTGCCTGCAGGTTCGTGTTGGCCAGGCCGTCACGTTCACGGCGTATCCGCTGGAAAGCTTTTCCTCATCGCCGCTGGACCCAGCCTGCCAGGAGTGCGCCACGATCACCAATCTCAACTTTGGAACCAGCCAGGCCTTTGTATTCACCAAGCCCGGCTACTATGGGTATTACAGCAGTCCACACAGTGATCCGGACGGGAGCGGAATGGCCGGCAACATTCGGGTGGTGCCATGAAGAAGGATAAAATTATGTTCACAAAACTTGCACTCTGCGCGGGCCTGGCCGGCCTGCTGATGGGCATGGCCCATGCGCAGGAGCCCTCCATCGTTTCCATGCGCGGCGGGAATATCACCTTCACCAACCTCAGCACCAACCTGGAATACCGCCTGGAATGGGCGCCCCAGTTGGGCCGTGAGTTTCAAGCCCGCTTTGACACGCTGGAGAACATTGCGCCGACGGGTATCACCGCCATGACGGTGGACATCCCACAGTTCTTCCGCATCGCCGGACAGCCCGCCCTCTCCAACGGCATTGTCCGGGCCAGCGATCTGCCGCTGGTCATCCATGCCACCACCAACCTCCGGTACCGGCTGGAATGGTCCGCCAGCCCGAACGGCCCGTGGCAGTCCCAATGGACCACCGCGCAGGAAATGGCCAGCACCGGCATGGTCATCTCGGTGCCCGTGCCCAACTATTACCGCATCACCTACCTCAATTAAACCGTCGGCCAGCGGGAAAAGAAAACGGCCATTCTTGCGAATGGCCGTTTTAATTTTTGGTGCACCCGAGAGGAGTCGAACCTCCACGCCGGTAAAGGCATAAGAACCTGAATCTTACGTGTCTGCCAATTTCACCACGGGTGCGCCGTGACACATCTGCCCAACACCATATCAGTTGGGGCTGGGTTCGTCAACCGGGATTGAAGCGGGAAAAACAGGAAGGCCCGCATCCCGGTCGGGAGGCGGCGCTTCGGGGGATCCTTCATAGGGACTTCCGCCCGTCACCAAGATCTCGCCTTCCGCCGTTTGCTCCATGGAAATGCTGTTGAATTCAGCCGTGTAATTCTTCACCTGCAACGGCTCGCCATCCGGTCCAAAGACCGTATGGGTGTAGCGCCATGGGCCCGACTGATGCAACACATGAATATCTCCTTCGACGGAGATCTCGATTTTCGGGCGGAACAGCCGGACGATCCGCCCGACGTCATACACCCCGTAGCACTTGCCGGCTTCTTCATCATCCATGCGGACGAAGAGATGGTCGGCCCGGTCCCGGCCTTGCAGGCGCAGGGAAATCTTGCGCACACTGCCATCGGGAACTCCGCCGGTAAACTGGCCGATTTCCATGCCCGGAACCACATCCAGCAGGATCTTGGGCGAGAGGAAAATCTTGTCCCCCGCTTCGATGCGGGCGCAGATGGAATAGGGGCCCACCGGGCCAAGGTCATAGGCGTGGAGCAGATTGATCATGCGCGTCATGGTCTGCCGGGGAGGGACACGGAACCCCTCCGGGAAGAGCTTGTCGCGGCGCTGAGGCACCAGAATGCCCGGCGAGGACTCGACATCAAAGCCCAGCCAGGCCCCGGAATCGCGGTCATCCAAGACCAGCTCCCGGGCGGTATGATTGGCCACGGTGACGGTCAGCCGGACAGGCTCATACTGCAAAATCTGCTTGTGCGGAAGCGAACAGGTGACCTCGATCTGGCCAAAGGCCAGGCTGGCCAAAAGCCAGATTACCATGCCCAAACATTTTTTCATGATGGCTCCTTGGGAAACTTTTTGCATGCCGGGAGAAGGCGCTTCAGCGTCCGACCGCCAGGCGCGCGGCCACGCGGCCCGGCAATCCGGCGGCCAGGATTTTTTGCTGGGTGATGTGAAAATCATACACCACCCGCCGCAGTTCCACCTGGTTGCTGAACAGGTCATAAATGGCATAGGCGGCGCGGGGATCCCCATCCCGCGGCTGGCCCACGCTCCCCACGTTGATGAAATATTTGCGCCCCATGGCGATCTTCAGCTTGGTGTACAAGCCGCCGCGGACCCCATCGCCTTTTTCAAAGGCCAGCGGCACGTGGGTGTGGCCAAAGAAACAAACCGGCGAAGTCTGATAGTTGAAGTTCGCCTCGGCCTCCAGCTTGTCAAAGACATACCCCCACATTTCCGGCATATCCAGCGTGGAATGCACAATCGTGAAGGATTCAATCTTGTTGACCAGGCGGAGCTTCCTCAGGAACTGGCGCTGTTCCTCGGTCAGTTGCTTGCGGGTCCAATCCACGGCATCGGCGGCCAGGGGATGAAAGCCGTTGAGGTTTTCATCGTGGGAGCAGTAATGATCATGATTGCCCCGCACGGTGGCGCATTTCAGGTCCATGACCTTGTTGAGGCAAAGAGTGGGATCGGCGTTGTATCCGACGATGTCGCCCACGCAGGCATACTGGGTAACCCCCTGCTCCTGGGCATCAGCCAGCACGGCGCTCAGGGCCTCCCAATTGCTATGAATATCACCCAATATCGCGTATTTCATTCTGCGTGCATCCATCTGTCGAGAGATCGTACCGCAAAAGGCAAGCAAAGAAAAGCAGTTTTCCTTAAAGTTTGTCCGGTCAGCCGGGGCCATAGCGAACGTCAAAATCCTCGAATTCCCCCGTCGCACAGGAATCCTGCCTGGATTCCGCCCGAATAAAGCGGCCCAGGTGGGACGACCGGATCTCCAGCACCAACCGATCCAGCGCCTCTTCGGGGCCCTCCGCCACCACCTTGACCGAGCCATCCGCGCAGTTTTGCACCGTGCCGGCCACCGCCAGCTGGCGCGCCAGCTGGAGCGTCGTATAGCGGAACCCAACGCCCTGCACCCGGCCTTCGTACCGAAGGGTTGCCCGTTTCAACCGTGGTTCAGACATGGCGCGATGCTACTGGATCACGCGAAAAAAACCAACAGGTTTTCGCCCGTGCAGGGCCGCGCGCCATGGCGACCTTTTTATTTTGCGCGCGGAAGCCGGACCCTCTAGAGTTCACCGGCATGAATCTGCACCTCATACCTCAGCCCCAGTCCGTCCGCTTCCAGCCGGGCCATTTTCAACTGCCTCCCGTCCTTGCGCTGTCTGCCCGCCATCCGGAGGATGCGGCGGTCTCACACGCCACGCAGGGCCTGGCGGATTTGTTGCGCTCCCGATTTTCCGTTGTGCTGAACTCCTCCGCCCGCGGGGAGGGCCTCTTTCTGGAAACAGAGGCGCCGGGCGCCGCCGAAGGTTGCCGGCTTTCCATCACCCCCCGCCGGGTGGTGGTCACGGGCCGTGGAACACCAGGCCTGTTTTATGGGCTCCAGACCCTGCTCCAACTGGTGGAAGAAAAAGGCCCCCGCCTGCCCTGCCTCGAGATCGAAGAGGCCCCGGCCTTTCCGCACCGCGGCTATTACCTCGACATCAGCCGTGGCAAGCGGCCCGCCCTGAAAACCCTGATGGCGCTGGTGGACCGCCTTGCCGCGCTTAAAATCAACCAGCTTCAACTCTATGTGGAGCACGTGTATGATTTCCCCTTCGATCGCTCCATCGGGGAGGACTGCGCCCCGCTGGCCTCAAAGGAGATCCTGGCCCTGGACCGCCATTGCCGGAACCGACACCTCTCCCTGGTCCCCAGCTTGACCTGCTTCGGCCACATGGGCCGCATCCTGAGCCTCCCCCCATACCGCCATCTTGCCGAAATCGAATGGCCGGCCCGCGACTGGGCCTCCGCCTCCTGGATTCAGCGCCTGCGGGGTGCAACAATCAACCCCCGCCACCCGGAGGCGAGAAAACTGATTGAACACATGCTGGAGGACTATCTGCCGCTATTTTCCTCCGGCCAGTTCAACCTGTGCGGCGACGAAACGTATGACCTGGGACGGGGCGCCAACGCCCCATATGCCGCGCGCCACGGCCTCGGCCAGCTCTACCTCGACCACCTCCGGTTCATCCGCCGGGTGGCCGCCCGCCATGGCAAGCGCATCCAATTCTGGGGCGATGTCCTTCAGCAGTACCCCGAGGCGGCGGCGGGGATTCCCAGCGACTGCACGGTGCTCGATTGGGGCTACTATCCCCAAACCCCCTTTGAAAAAATGGGGCTGTTCATCCGCCAGGGACTGGACACCTACGCCTGCCCCTCCGTGCGGGGCTACAAGACCGTCTTCAACGAGGTCGAAGAGGCCCGGGGCAACATCGCCGGCTACGCGCGCGCCGGGCTGAATCTGGGCGCAAAAGGCCTGCTGAACACCGACTGGGGCGACATGGGCCACTTCAACATGGCCGGCGCTTCCCTGCACGGCTGTGCGCTGGGCGCGGCCATGGCGTGGAATCCCTCCTCCGATGAAAAGGGCGGCTTTGACCAGGCCTTTTCACGGCGCGTGCTGGGGGATGCATCGGGCGTTGCCGGGCGCCTGTTTGTCCAGGCCGGCTCGACCCATTTTTTTGGATGGCCGTTCTTGGGGGTCCGGACCGAGCCCGCCCCGCGCACCGCGCCACGGCTCCGGGAAGCCCGGCGGCTGAGCGAGGCCTTGCCCGGCTGGGCAGAAACCTTCCGTGCCCTGCGCCCGACCCGCCTGGCGACCGCCGCCGAGTTGGAGCAGGTGGCGCTGGCCTGCGAGGCCATCGGCCTCAATGTGGAATACACCCTGCTGATGAGCCTGCCGCCGGGCTCGCGCCAGGCCCGGGCCGCCGCCAGGCGCCTGTCGGAAATGCTCCGCGCCTTCAGCGGCGCCTTTGCCCGGTCCTGGAAAGCGTCCAACCGGGCGGCGGGCCTGGACGAAATCCGGCGGCGCATCTTCCAGCCCTTCGCGCAAAAGCTCCGCACGCTTTTTTGAGGGCTTGCTATTTCCGGCGGGGTGTCATAAACACGCGCAGGCCAGAAAGGAAGCATGAACAAGGCGCTTTGGATCCTGATCGGCACGCAATTGATTTATTCGGCCAGCGATTTCATGGGCCGGCTGTACATGTCGCGGCACGGCTTTCGCTGGGCCACGTTCCTGACCACCTGGTTCCTGGTGTACTTCCTCATCCGGCAGGCCGCCATGTTCGGGCAGTTGTATGTCTTCGCGCACATTCCGCTGGGCAAGAGCATGGCCCTGCTGGCCGCCGCCTCGATCATCCTGAGCAATGCGCTCGGCTTTCTCTTCCTCAAGGAAATGCTCTCCCCCATCGCCTACGCCGGCGTGACCCTCGCCGTCATCGCCATCCTCCTGATGGCCCTGCGCTGAGCGACGCCAAAGGCCCCGCCCGGCACAAAAAAAGTTCCAAGGGTTGGAACTTTTTTTTGGATTTTTTCCAACCCTTGGAAACTTTTTGAGATATTTTTCCAACCCTTGGAACTTTTTATTTCATTTTTTCCAAGGGTTGGAACTTTTTGTCAGCCACCTACTCAGGTCGTCTGCGGGCGGATGATGACCTCGACCCGGACGCGGCTCCCCTTGGGCGCGGGCGGGATGACATCGCCTTCGAGGGGCTGGCCATTGACGATGATCTCGACCGCGCGGGGCTTGGTGCCTGCGCGATTGGTCACCTGGATGTCATAGGTGGCGCCCTGGTGGCGGCGGACGAGGTGGTAGCCCTTCCAGTGGCTGGGGATGGCGGGTTGCACCAGCAGGCCCTCGTGGGTGGGGCGCACGCCGAGGATATAGTCGGTCAGCGCGCGATACATCCACGCGGCCGAGCCGGTGTACCAGGTCCAGCCGCCCCGCCCGAAGTTGGGCGACTCGGGGCCGTCCACGTTGCCGGGGGTGACATAGGGCTCGGCCAGGTAATGGTCGGGCTTTTTGCCGCGCTGAACCGGGTTGAAGCTGTTGAAGACCGCGAAGGCGCGGTCGGGCGTGCCGGCCAGCGCCTCGGCGATGATGGCCCAGCACCCGGCATGGGTGTAGAGGCCGCCATTCTCGCGCAGGCCGGGGGCGTACTGGCTGATGTGGCCGACCTGGGGATCGGGCTGGCTGAAGGCCGGGGTGAAGAGCAAGGGGCCGTAGTCGCGGTACAGATATTTCGACAGCGCCTTGAGCATCTTCTGGCGGCGCTCCTCGGAGGGCAGGCCATACATCAGCGCCCAGGTCTGGGCGTTGAGCCAGATCTTGCCGATCTTGTTCTTGCTGGCGCCCAGCTTGCCGCCGATGTAGGTGGCGCGGATGTACCAGTCCCCATCCCAGGCATGCCGGTTGATCGCATCCTTGATCTTCTGCGCGGCCTGTTCATAGCGCGTGATGACGGCCTTGGCGCCGGGCTCGTTGAGGGCGCGAAGCAGTTCGCACCACTCGGTCAGGATGCCATAGAAGAACTCACCGAGCCAGATGGACTCGGAGGTGCCATCAAAGCCGATGCAGGAGAGGCCGTCGTTCCAGTCGCCCTCGACCATGGTGGGAATGCCGCGCGGCGAGGGACGGGCGAGCACCTGCTCGATGGCGGCGACGCAATGGCCGCCGACCGTGGCGGAACCCTTGTCGAAGAAGCGAACCTTCTCGTT
This sequence comes from uncultured Verrucomicrobiota bacterium, assembly GCA_964521805.1. Lineage (GTDB taxonomy): Bacteria > Verrucomicrobiota > Kiritimatiellia > CAIQIC01 > GWF2-57-35 > CAZFSE01. The sequence goes on along the minus strand of CAZFSE010000076.1, from coordinate 5,246 downwards.
GAGGAAGGCGTAATCGCCGGTGGCCTTGAGATACTGGAGGGTGACAAACGGGAGCCAGAGGAGGTCATCGCTGTTCTTCTTGCGGGCGCCATCCTCCGTGATGGGATGCCACCAATGGAAGGTGGTGCCATCGCTGAACTGATGGGCGGCGGCGCGGGCAATATGCTCGCGGCAGAGGCCGGGTTGCAGGGGCAGGGTGGCCAGGCTGTCCTGAAGCTGGTCGCGGTAGCCATAGGCGCCGCCCGTCTGATAGTAGGCCGTGCGGCCCCAGATGCGGCACGAGATGGCCTGGTACGGGAGCCACTGATTGACCAGCAGGTTGACGGATTCGTCGGGCGTCTCGACCTGCAAGTTGCCCATGCGGTCCTGCCAGTCCTTGCGCACGCGCGCCAATTCCGCGGCGGCCGCGCCTTTGCGGCTGTAGCGGGTGATGATGCGCGAGGCGTCCGCCTTGTTGACGGCGGTGCCCAGCAAAAAGATGATTTCGCTTTCCCCGCCGGGCTTCAGCGAGATCCGGGTGTGCAGAGAGCTGATGCCATCATTACAGCGGCCCTGCAGGCGCCCGAGCTTGCCTTCGCGGACGGCCTTGGGGGCGGCCAGTTCGCCCAGCTGGCCCAGAAACGCGGATTGGTTGCTGTCAAAGGAGACCGCCTTGGGCAGGGTGGCGTGAAAGCCGGTGAAGGGATACGGACGGGACCAGGGGCGTCCGCTGGGATCGGGAAGGCCCCAGCGCGTCTTGGTGGCGAAGACCGCGCCGTTCTTGGGCTCGAACTCGGTCGTGATGAAAATCTTGTCAAACTCGCGGTGCGTATCGGGGCCCACGCCCAGGCACCATTCGAGATAGGTGAAGGTGCTGAGCTTGCGCGCCTTCTTGGTGGTGTTGGTCAGCTTGAGCGCCCAGACCTCAACCGGATCTTTCTTATCCACAAAGATGGTGAGCTCGGAGCGGATGCCATGGCTCAGCCCGGAGAACACGCTGTAGCCCATGCCATGCCGGCACTCGTAGCCGGCGAGGGAGGCGCCGGCGGGCTTGGGCGTCGGCGACCAGAACTCGCCAGTCTGCTCGTCGCGTATATAAATGTACTTGCCCCAGTTGTCGCGGGTGAGATCCTGGTCCCAGCGGGTCAGGCGGTTGAACTGGGCATGATCGCGCCAGGTATAGCCACTGCCCGCCTGCGAGAGCGTGGTTCCAAAATCGGGGTTGGAGATGATGTTGACCCAGGGACGCGGCGTATCCGGCCTCGTGATCACATACTCGCCCCGCTCCACATCGAAATACCCATACTTGTTCTCAAACGACTTGCTCATTGCACTCCTTTATTTTGTGAAACCTGAAGACTCAAACAAAAAACGACTGCCCTGTAAATGGCTCATTTTCCCATCACGATCTCGACGGAATGGACGCTGTGGTCATGGAAGATGGGGAGCAGGTTGCCCTGGATCAAAGCTCCATCCACCTGGATTTCCTTCACGCCCTGGCTGACACGGTCCGGATTGAAAATGCGGATGTCGTACCGCGAACCGCGGAAGCGGCGGGCCATGCGCACCTCCGGCCAGTGGGCCGGCAGGCAGGGATTGATCCGCAAGCCTTCCACGGTGGGCTGTACGCCAAACATCTTCTCGATCACCGCCATGAAAAACCAGTCCGCACTGCCGGTCAGCCAGGTGAAGGCCCCCTCGCCATAGCGGGGATTTCCGGGGCCGATGACATACTCGGGAAAGACATAGGGCTCCGTCTTGTAGAGGTCCATGTCCTTTTCCAGGCTGTTGGGCAGGATCTCGCGAATCGTCTTGTAGGCCTCCTCCGCGCGTCCCAGGGAATAGTCCATCATGATCTTGAACGCGCCGCCATGGATGAAGACAGCGGCATTTTCCTTGGTGCCGGGGGCAAAGGCCGTGATGCGCCCAATGTCGCCATTGTACTTGGTGTACGGCGGGGCAAACAGCGCCGGGCCATACGGCGTGGCCAGCGTCTCATCAATGTGCCGGAGCACCTTGGGCAGTTGCTCCGCATCGGGAATGCCCGCCAGCACCGCCCACGTCTGGGAGTTCAGCTGACAGCCGCCCTCCTCATTGACGGGCGAGCCGATGGGCTCTCCCCGGTCATTAAAGGCATACACATAGCGGTCGCCCGCCCAGGCATATTGATTGATCAGAGCCTTCATGGCGCTGTAGCGCTGGCGGCATTCCCGCACGGTGGAATCATCGCCAATGCATTGCGCAAGTTCCTCGAGGATTTTCAGCCCAAGGCACAGGCCCATGCCGAGCCAGACGCTTTCGCCCTTGCCGCCGATGCCCGTGCGGTCAAAGGCGTCATTCCAATCCTGCGTGCCCATCAGGGGCAGGCCGCGCTCACTCTTGGCCCGGTCCTGCAAAAACTGCATGGCCTTGCAGACATGGCCATACAGGGTATCGGAACCGCCATCATAATACGGCACGTTCTTTTCGAGAATCTTGAGGTCGCCCGTCTCCTTGACATAGGCGCTGACCAGCAGGGGAAGCCAGACGGGGAAATCGGCAGGCGCCTTGCCCTCGTTCGTGCCGGTGACATACGACCAGCCCGCCATCGGCTGGCCGGTGTTGCGCTGGTGCCGCGCCAGCAAGAGCATGCGCTCGCGGGAGTACTCGGCGCTCAGCGGCAAAAAGCCCCAGGCATCCTGGGCCGTGTTGCGATATCCAAACTCGCCATGCCCCTCATGATAGTACGTGGCCGAACGGCCCCAGTGGTTGTTCATCGCCACCTGGTACTTCAGCCAGACATTAAAGAAATCGTTCAGCTGTGTGTCGGGCGTGTCAATCGTCACGCGGTCCATCAGCGCCCGCCAGCTTCGCTTGGTCTGCCGGTAGGCTTCGTCGGACGTTTCACGATCGCGATACAGCGTCAATTTTTCCTTCGCCTCGGCCTCCGTCTCGGCCAGCCCCATGATGACGGTGAAAGTCTCCGCCTCGCCCGGACGGATGCTCAACGTATGCTTCAGCACGCCCACCATGTTGCCGCCCCGCACGCGGGAATTGGTGCATCCCGCCCCCATCAAGGCCGCCGGGCGCGCATAGTCGCCGGCGGCGCCGACGAAGGCTTCATAGTCCACATCCCACGCCTCGACCTTGCGGCTGGACCCCAGGAACGCGTGATACGGCCAGGGCTTGTTGCCCAGCGGAAATTTGCTCACCCAGATGGCCTGGAGCTGTTCGTTGAAATAGCCCTCGTTCATCAGCACGGTGAGATTGCGCACCGCCAGCTCGACCTCCCACTGGCCCAGATGCCACTCAATGAAGGGATACACCTCCACCGTGCGCGGACTGCGCGTGGTGTTCTTGACCTCGATCTGCCAGATTTCCAGCCGCTCCTTTTCGGGCACAAAAAACGTGGAGGTGGTTTGCACGCCGCTGTGGCGGCTCTTGATGCGCGTATAGCCCAAGCCATGATAACACTCAAAGCGCTCGCCCAAATTGGAGGGCGCATGGGTCCCGCTGAAGACTTCCTTCGTCTCGGGGTCGCGAATGTAAACGTAGCGCCCGGGACGGTCGCACAAGTAGTTGGCCGGCGCCCAGCGCGTAATACGGTTCTGCCCCGGATCCAGATAAAAACTGAAGCCGCCGCCTGTTTGCGAAATCAGCGCGCAGTATTCGCCATTGGAAAGGTAATTAATCCAAGGCCGCGGTGTATTCGGTTCCCGAATCAAAAATTCCCTGGCAGAAAAATCAAAATCACCAAAATCTTTGTACGTCCTCATTCTTTCCCCTTTAATTTCGTATTGCAACCGATTGCATTGATGTACAATATAGATTCCTGTTCACGCATCAAGATAAAAATGATGGATTTTGACCAATTTTCAGGAAAAATCACCTTTTCTTAAGGATTTTTAACGAATTTTGATCAAAAAAGACTGTAACCGCTTCCTTTTTGTGGAGTTTCCATCATTCAGCGAAAACAGGAAGCCGACGGTAAATAGCGCGGATGAAGGTTAAAAATGGGCAAAATTCAGAATAAAAAACCGTTTTAGGTTTTTAGCAGGCCCGTAAACAGCGCAATCAGCATGCAAATGGCGATCACGAAAAGGGTGAGCGTGAAAACAGGTTTTTTACCCCCGTCCAATTGATTCACCTGCTTCTTGGAGTAAAGCGCCAAGGCACCCAGCGAAAGCGTGACCACCAGCATGAGCAGGAAGGCGATGAAGTTCTTCTGGGCATGCAAGGCCGGCCCTGCTCCAGGCGATCCGGACCCCTTCATGGCCGCCGGCCCAACGATGGGCAGGATCATGCACTGGAAATAAAAGGCCAGCGCAAACAACACGGAAAGAGTCTGGCTAACCACCGGAATAGCCAGAAAGGGACGAGGTTCTGTGATCGCTGTTTTTTTCATATTCGTTATTTCGTTTGACGGCGACCATTTTTCGGAAATTAAGGAAAAAGTCAAAGACTTATCGCAGGCATTTTTTTTAACCAATCGCCGGCGGCTTGAAAAAGTGAAGGGTGAAGGGTATGAATTGATCCGGCTGGCAAAACCACACACATAAAGGAGGCTTCATGTTCCACGCACGCAATTGGGCAATGATTCTATTGACGGGCGCCTTGTGGGCAGGGATGACAAATCCGGCCCTCGCAGAACTGCAGACCATCGCCTATCCGGATGCCGAAAATGCCTCGTTCTTCATTGAGGCGCCGGAGGACTGGGAGATGACGCCTGGAGAGGAGGAAGGGGATTACTTCGACCTGGAAGGCCCCACCGGCGTGGTCCTTTCCTTCCGCACCATCAAGGCCAGCTCAGGCAAAAAGGCGGAGAAAGCCCTCAATAAGGCCATCGAAGAAAGCATCGAGTTCATCAAGGAAAACTACAAGAACGTGGATCTCAGCGAGGCCAAGGATGACACCCTCGCCGGCTGTGAAGGATTCTTTTCCACGGGCTCCGGCGTGGACCGCGAGACCGGAGAAGACGCCCTCTTTGGACTGGGCTGGTATCTGCTGTCCGAAAACGAAATCGCGGAAATCTGGTTTGTCGTCAATGAGGACGACAAGAAGGGCGCCAAGCAGGCTGAAAAAATCCTGCGATCCTTCTCCATTCCGGAATAAAGGCACGGCGGCAGGCTCTGCCGCCGCGTCGCCGACTCAGGCCCCTCCCGCGCGGCTCGACAGCCGGGCTTCTTTTTGTTAGGACATTCCGGCTGTGTCATGAAAAACAAGCAGTTGCGAGAGAATCTGGCAAAAGCCAGGCGGATTGTGGTCAAGATCGGGAGCCGGGTGCTGGT
>CAZFSE010000075.1:0-19500 GCA_964521805.1 uncultured Verrucomicrobiota bacterium | reverse complement strand
CAAAGAGGGCGGTGTGCAAGGAAAACTACGGAGGATACACGCCCGTGCGGAGGGTCGCCCAATTCACAACCGGGGTGACCTCGGATTGGGGAATCCAGCCTGTCTGCTGGTCATACTGCATGGAGATCCAGCCCTCGCGGCTGTCTACGGTTTCCATCAAAGCGCCGTTGGGAAGGGCAAAAAGCGCGACGGCATTGACCAGAGGTCCGGAGAGCGCCTTTTGACCCGCCGTGCGGACCACCACTTCGGGATGATGATAGAACGAGAGCCAGTGCGCGGTTCCCAGCAGGCTCACCACCAGGAGAAAGACGAACACCCCCAGCGCCTGCCGCAACAAGGTGCGCGCCTGGGGCAAAAACAGCGAGGCGCAAAACACAAGAGCCCCCAGCCAGTAGGCCGCCAGCGCAAAGGTCAGCCATTCGGAAAGGCTGAAGGTTTCCAGCAGATGCCGGAAAAAGGATCTTTCCGGCGGGACGGCACCGACCGTCTGCAAGGCAAAGCGCAGGTTGGCCTGGATATCGGGATCGCGGGGCGCCAGGTGCCAGGCGCGCCGGTAGAAGAGGATGGCCTCCGCCCATTGGCCGCTTTTATAGCGGGCATTGGCCAGGTTGTATAACAGTTCCCGCGACGAATAGCCCTCCGCCAAGAGCCGCTGGTAGATGCCCGCGGCATCCAGGAAGCGCCCCTGATTGTAGGCCTGTCCGGCTTCGGCAAAGTCTTGCTGAAGGCGGGCGATGGGAGTCTCGGCGCTTCCCGCCCAGACCAGGCAGGCACCCGCCATCAGCAGGACGCCTGTGGTCGCGAGCACCGCGAAAAGCGGGCGCTTGAAGGAAAGGGAGGGTGTTCTCATACGTTCACCTTCTCACAGGCTTTCAACGTCTCGTTGAGCAAATCCAGCAGTTGGTTGAACTCCTGCCGTTCAGGCTCGGCCATCGTGGAGCCTCCTCCGCCAAAGCGCTCCAGTTCGCACCGGTCGTACAACTTGCGAAGCGCGTCCATGTTCGATTCGTCCAGTCCGCCGCGTTTCAGGGCGGTCTGAATCAACTCCATGGAAACTTCGCCAGGCGCGAGATTGAGGCGGTGCCCGAAATAGGAGGCGATGGCCTCCCACAGCGCCTCGAAGAAGTCGTGACGCCGGCTTTGCGAGAGCGCCGCCTCAGCCTTGCGCACGGCCGCTCTGGCGCTGTGTGGCGCTTTATGGCGGCGCGCTTTGGCGACATTGACCGCCAGCTCCTGGCGGCGACGGGCAAAAACCAGGAGCGCGGCGCAGGCGGCGAAAGGGGCCACTTGCAGGCCCAGGAAGGACGGCGCCAGGAACCAGGACTTGCCCTGCGTTTTGTGCCACCGGGCGGGGGCGGGCTTGAGATAGACAATGTCGGAGCCCAGCAACTGGAGCTGGGGCTGGGTCATATCGGGGGATGTTTGCAACAGCTGGGCATTGCCCCCGGCGGAGGCGTGCACCTGCAAGGGGAAGGGGCCGCGCTGGATGGTTTCATATTGCCCTTTTTCTGGATTGAAGAAGGAGAACATCAGCGCAGGCAATTCCTTGCATTGCTCGGATTTTGGGATGATGACCTGCTCAAAAAGCTTACGGCCAGCTCCACGAGCGTCATTGATTTCCTTATTGAGCAGGCGGGTTTCATAGACTTTGAACAAATCATTTTCCACGTAAGAGGGCGCGCTGGCGTTCTCGATGTTGCCCTCGCCGGCCACTTCCATGGACACGGTGATGGGCTCGCCGGCTTTCAGCTCCAGCGGTTTGGCTTGCAGGTTGAAGGCAAAGCGTCCCACCGCGCCAGCATAGCCCGGCGGCTGGCCGTTGGACGGCAGGGGCATGACCACGACCTCCACCGGCTCGGTCTTGAGATCCACCGGCTGGGCCTGCATGCCGCCGCCAAAGAAGGGATGGTCGAACATGCTGTCGAACGGATCGCGCGAGCGCTGGCGCTCGCGGGGCACCAAGACATTGGCCCGAACCACCGGTTCGAGCGTGAATTTCCCGGCGGTGAGGGCCTGGACGGTTCCCTTGAAGCGGCGGACATCGTACACGTTGTTGTTGACCACTTCTCGCGTGGATTGAAGTTCCTGAAAATTGCTGAGGCTCAAGCCGACGGTGGGCATATTGGCCAGGCTGACTTCCCGGGCCAGGTTGATGCCGCGCGAGTAGATGGACAGAATCACCGAGAAAACCTGCTGGTTATAGGCTTGAGGCGGGTCCACCAGAATGCGGGCGAACAGGATGTCCGATAAGGCCGTTTGCTCGGCGCCACCGCCGCCGGCGGAGGCGCCGGGTGGCACGACCTCGACGGCAATGGCGGGCACTTCAATGGACTGGCCGCCGGTGGAGTAGGTGAAAGGTCCCAGGTTGAACGTGCCGGGCTGGGTGGGGAAGATCTGATAGCGGTAGGTGATGGTGCTGTTGTTGCCGCCGCTCCCCATGGAGAAACTGCGTTCCGTGCCCGCCTGGGAAATCTGGACGCCCTGAACACCCGGCAGATTGGGTGGGGGGGCATCTTGCGCGCCCAGAATGCTGAAGGTGCAGACGGCCGACTCTCCAAGGGTGAGGACGCGGGGCTGGACATCGAAGGCGATGTCAGCGGCTGGACAAACAACGGCGAAACCCAACAGAACGGTCAGGATGACCAGGAAGGGAATTCGGCCTTTACCGCTTGTGTTGATCCTGTTGTTTTGTCCTCTCATGTTGGTTTACCAATCCTTGTCCACGGGAACCGGCTGGCCCTGGAATGGGCGAATCCTATCGCGCCGGGCCTGCTCTTCCTGCTTCATGCTGTCGAGCAGGAGCTGGGCTTCCTCGGGGGTCATTTCCTCAAAGTTTTCGGGTTGCGCTTCGCCGCCTTGCTGTTCTTGCTGGTCCTGTTTCTGATCTTCCGGCTTTGAAGGCTCCTGCTGTTCCTGCTGATCCTTCTGCTGGTCTTGTTGCTGTTCGCCTTGCTGGTCCTGTTGATCTTGTTTCTGTTGGTCCTGTTCTTTCTGCTCGTCTTTGTTCTGCTGGTCCTGCTTTTGTTGGTCGTCTTTTTGCTGATCCTGTTGCTGTTGTTGCTGCTCCTGCTGTTGTTGCTGGATTTCCTCTTTCTTTTTCAGGGCCAGTTCATAATTGATCTTGGGGGCCTTGTCCCCCGGCGTCAAGGTCATCGCATTCTCATACATCGCCAGCGCCTCGTCAACGGATTTGCCCGCCAGATCGAGTTGTTGCTGTTGTTGCAGGGATTCCGCGAATCCCATCAGGGCATTGCCCCGGTTATGGTACGCCTTGGCTTGCAGTTCCAGGCTGGGGGTCGAAAGGGCCTCGGAATACTTGGGCGACGCTTCCTGAAATTTTCCTGCCTTGTAGAGGGCGCTGGCCTCGTTAAAGGCGGCCACGGCAGGGTCCAGCTTTTCATCGGCGGCTAGGCTGGCGGCCTGTTGGAAGGCCGCGGCCGCCTGCTCGTATTGCCCTTTTTCATACAGCTGTGTGCCTTGTTCCAGCGCCGTGCGCGCGGATTCCGCAAAGGCCGATCCGGCGGCCAGCATGAACAACAGCCATAGAGAGTGCGGAACGTGTTTCATGTGGAAACCTCCCGGGGCGCGCGTGTGAAGCGTCCCCAAACGGCTTCCACCAGCAACAGCAAAAAGGCCGCGCCAATCAGCCAGACAAAGCGTTCTTCATAGATTTTGGCCATGCGGGAATCCTGTTCATCGCGCTTGAGCTGGGCAATGCTTTCGCGAAAGACCCGTTCCAGCCCCAGGTCGCCGGGGGCCGATCGAACATAAGCGCCGCCCGTGGCCAGCGCCAGTTTTTGCAGGACATCCTCCTGGAGGGCGGACTTGACCACCTGCCCGGAGCGATCCTTGAAGAACGCGCCCTGGCCGGCCTCCTGGCCTTCGGGAACCAGCTCGCCTTCGAGCGTTCCAATGCCGATGCCATACACCCGGATGTTTTTCTTTTTCAGTTCATCTGCCAAGGTGAGTGGGGTGCCCTCGTGGTCTTCCCCGTCGGTAATCAGAATAATGGCCCGGTCGGCCTCGCCCTGAGTTTCAAAGCTGTCCATCGCCTTGCGAAGCGCTTGGGCGATGGCGGTGCCGCCGCGCGGGATGATGCCGACATGCACATCATCGAGGGTCATCGCGAAGGCCGCATAATCTATGGTCAGGGGGCACTGTAGAAAACTGGCGCCCGCAAACGCCACGAGGCCGAGGCGGTCCCCCTTGAGCTGGCGGACCAGATCCCGGATGCCCCACTTGGCCTGTTGAAGGCGGTTGGGCTTGATGTCCTCCGTCAGCATGCTCCGGGAGGTGTCCAGGACCACCATGATGTCCAGCCCTCGGCGGCGGACCTCTTCCCAGCGGAAGCCCCACTGAGGGCGGGCCAGCGCCAGCAGGCACAAGATGAGGGCGGCCATCCAAAGAATCAGCCGCTGAGCGGGCCTGCGCGGATTCCACCGGGGAATCAGCAGGGGCAGGAGCTGTGCCGAGGCCATCTTCTCCAGGCGTCTGCGCCGCTGGCGTTCCAGCAGAAAGAGTCCCCACGCCAGCAACGGCGCCAGCCACAGCATATATAACCAGAACGGCGATCCCCAATTCATGGCAACCTCCCAAATCGTGTCATGGAAAGGAGCTTCTCCAGGCCCAGCAGGAGCAGGGCGGCCAGCAGGAACGGCTGGAATCGCTCCTCAAATCGCGTGTAGCGCTCGACTTCCATTTCGGTTTTTTCCATGCGGTCAATGTCCTCATAGATGTTTTGCAGGGACTTCATGTCCGTTGCCCGGAAGTAGCGTCCGCCGGTGATTTCCGCGATGCGGGTCAGCGCGGCCTCATCAATTTCGGCGCGGGTCTGGACGTAGTGCTGGCCGCCAAAGGGGCTGGGCACCGGCATGGGGACCAGGCCTTCGCTTCCGGCGCCAATGGTGTAAATCTTGATGTTCAGCGCCTTGGCGGCTTGCGCGGCGTTATCGGGCGAGAGGCGTCCGGCATTCTGCATGCCATCGGTCAGCAGGATGACGACCTTGCTGATGGATTGGCTGTCCCGCAGGCGGTTGATGCCGGAGGCGATGGCATCGCCAATAGCGGTTCCATCCTCCAGCATGCCGGTTTCGAGGCGGCCCACCTGCTGAATCAGCCAGGCATGGTCCAGCGTCAGCGGGGCCATGGTGTAGGGCATGGCGGCGAAGGTGACCAGCCCGATGCGGTCGGTCGTTCGCTTCTGAATAAACTCCTCCATGACGACCTTGGCGGCATCCAGGCGGTTCATGCGGCGGCGGGCGGTGGAGAAATCTTCCGCCCTCATGGAGGTGGAGGTGTCCGCCAGCAGGACGATGTCCACCGCTTCCGTATGGACGCGGCTTTCCTCCAGGCCCCGCTGGGGGCGGGCCAGCGCCACCACCAGAAGAACGAGCCCCAGGGCCTGCAGGACTTTTAGAGCGTGATGGACGAGCACTCCCCAGCCAGGAGGCAGGCGGGAAAGCACCCGTCCATCACTAAAGAGCATGGAAAGCGAGTGCCGCCGTCCATGCCGCACATACAGCACGACGGGGATCAACAGCCACAGCAGGAGCAACCATGGATAACGAAGCATCATGTGCCGGCCCTCCCGGAGGGAATCGCTGGCGCCGGGATGGTTTCCCGGACCAGCGTCTCTGCCGCGGAATAGGCGGCTTTCATATCCTCGCCGGTCGGCCGGTGGCGCGCAAATTTAACCAGGTCCGACTGCTCCAAAAAACCGCTGGTGAGGGCCTGATGGGCGGGGGAGAGCAACTGCGAGGAGGTGGCCTCCCGGATGAATTCCTCCGTGGTCAGCTCCGGGGCGCGCAGGTGGAAGCGGTCTTCGAGATAGTGCCGGACAATGCCCGAGAGCTCGACATAGAAAGGCTCCACGTTCAGGGCCTCGATCCAGCCTTTGGCCAGCAAGGTTCTCAGCGCGCGCAGAGCGGTCTCGTGCGGCGGCGGGGGCGGAGGATGATGCAGGATGGTCCGGGGTTTGGACAGGAAGCGGCGGACCAGGAGGGCGGTGATGAACGCGAGGACGGCCACCAGCAGAAGGACCAGCACCCAGCGGGGAAAGAGGGCGGGCCAGCGGGCCAGGCCCTTGATGTCCTGGAAGGGCGTGTCTTCCCCGGTGAGGAGGCTGGCGACCTCCAGCGAGGCGAAGGGCATGGGCTGGCGGAGCACCGTTCCATCGGCGGTGGTACAGGTCACTTCGCCGGTCGTCAGCGTATGATTCCCCACCGTCAGCGACGTGATGACTGCCTGATGGCGCGTGCGCGTGCGCTCCGCCGGCAAAGCTTCCTCGGTGGACTTCTGATCCCGGGTGATGATTTCCTTGCCCTGCGCTAGGCTGGGGATGTGCAAAACGCCGCCCTTTGGATGCACAATGTCCAGCGTGACAGCCACCGGGTCGCCCACATGAATCCGGTTGGTGCTGAGTTGCAACGTGACGGAAAGGGGCTCCGCGGTTTGGGGCGTTGTGTCCGTTCGCCGGCACGCGCCCGCCAGCATCAACAGGCTGGCGGCCAGGCAAAGAATGATGGGGAGATTTCGTTTCATGTGCGTAATCGCCGCTCCCTTTTTCGGAAAAATTGGATTAACTCTTTTTCATAGCGCTCACCCGCAAAGACCTCAATGCCATCCATGCCGGAGCTTCGGAAAAGACCGCGCAATTCGTCGCGCCGCCGGGTTTGCAGAGCGGCCAGCGCCCGGCGGGTGCCCGGATCGGAGGTGTCCAGCAGATGCCGTTCGCCGGTCTCTGCATCGGCCCATTCGATCACGCCCACGGAGGGCCAGGCCTGCTCGTGCTTGTCGGCAATGACGACGCCAATAAGATCGTGCCGCTTGCCGGTCACCCGGAGCGCCCGCTCAAAGCCGGTATCCAGGAAATCGCTGATCAGGAAGGCCACGCTCTTGCGCGTGGTGACATGGTTGAGAAAATCGAGCGCGGGCAGGATGCGGGTCCCCTTGCGCTTGGGTTGGAAATACAGCACCTCGCGAATCACCCGCAGGACGTGGCTGACGCCCTTGCGCGGGGCGATGTAGGCCTCAATTTCGTCGCTGAAGAGGATGAGCCCCACGCGGTCGTTGTTCTTGATGGCGGAGAAGGCCAGCACGGCGGCCAGCTCCGCCGCGAGATCCTTTTTCTGCTGGGCACTGCCGAATTGATTCGAGGCGCTGATGTCCACCAACAGCATCACGGTCAGCTCGCGCTCCTCGACAAACTTCTTCACAAAGGGATGGCCCGTGCGCGCGGTCACGTTCCAGTCAATCGAGCGGATTTCATCGCCCGGCACGTACTCGCGCACCTCATGGAACTCCATGCCCTGGCCTTTGAATACGCTTTGATACTGCCCCGCAAACACATCGCTGACCATGTGGCGCGTGCGGATTTGTATCTGGCGGACTTTTTTGATGACTTCTTTTGGGATCATAAGCGGGCCTTTGGGTTTCTCAGAACATTGGAGTCATGGAGAGCCGGTCTTCCTCCCATGACTCCAATGCTCCACGACGGCATCCCCCCTTTCTGGTCTTGTTTCACGGCACCGGTAGCCCGTTAAGCACTTGCGCAATCACGTCGTCAGAAGTCAGCTCCTCCGCTTCTGCTTCATAGGTGACGATCACGCGATGGCGCAGGACATCCGGCGCGATGGACTTCACATCTTGCGGCGTCACGTAGCCCCGCCCTTGCAGAAAGGCGTGGGCCCGCGAGGCCAGCGTCAGGTAAATCGTGGCGCGGGGCGAGGCCCCGTAATGGATGTAATCATCCAGCTTCAAGTTGTATTTGGAGGGCTCGCGCGTGGCGAACACAATGCTCAGGATGTAGTCCTTGATCTTGTCGTCGAGATAAATCTCGTCCACGACCTGCCGGGCCTTCAGAATGGCCTCCGGGGCGACCACGGCCTTGACATCAAAATGCTTGTCCGTCACCGACATCATGTCGAGGATGCGGCGCTCCTCCTCGATGGTCGGGTACGTGATTTTCAACTTGAGCATGAAGCGGTCCACCTGCGCTTCCGGCAGGGGATACGTGCCTTCCTGCTCGATGGGATTTTCCGTGGCCAGCACCAGGAAGGGCTCCGGCAGTTTGAAGGTTTCCTGCCCAATCGTGACCTGGCGCTCCTGCATGGCTTCGAGCAGGGCGCTTTGCACCTTGGCGGGCGCGCGATTGATTTCATCCGCCAGAATGATGTTGGAGAAAATGGGGCCCTTGCGCGTGGTGAAGCCGCCTTCTTTGGGGTTGTACACCAGCGTGCCGACCAGGTCTGCCGGAAGCAGGTCCGGGGTGAATTGGATGCGCTGAAAATGGGTGCTGAGCGCGGAAGCCAGGGTCTTGACCGAGAGGGTCTTCGCAAGGCCGGGAACGCCCTCCAGCAGAACGTGGCCGTTGGCCAGCAGGCCAACGATCAGGCGGTCCACCAGATATTTCTGGCCCACGATGACTTTTTCCATCTCCGCCTTCAGTGAAACAATAAAGGCGCTTTCCGTTTTGACCCGCTCGTTAATGATTCCAATGCCCGTATTCATGTGTTTCCTTTCTTCTTCCTGTTTAAATAAGCTGAACCGCCCGGATCGGCGCTTCGCCATCCTGTGATCGTGGCACCACGACCTTTAAAATCCCATTGGTGAACGAGGCTTGCGCCGCTTGCGGGTCGCCGACCGGCCCCGGCAGTTGAACGCGGCTTTCAAAACGATTGAATTCACGGCGTCCGTTTGAGGCGTCGCCTCCCTCGGAACTGATGGTCAGGAGCCGGCCTTCGAGGAGGACGCGGATATCCGAGTTCTGGATGCCCGGGAGGCTGAAGAGGACCTCATAGCGATCATCAAAGGCCCGCATGTCCATGGTCGGGGACGCCGGAAGCCTGTCCCATCCAGAGTCGAAATTCATGCGCCCGCTCATCTGGTCGAAGGATTGCAGGGCCTCCGACATCATGCGGTTGAAGCGGTCGTGCATGGCATTCGGAGATAAGAGCAGGGGAGGGGGGAACAGCCCGCTGTGAACGGCACGTGGAGTTGTCGGCGTGAGCGTGGGCGGCTCCACGGCCTCCTGGCGGGCCAGGCGCGCGGCTTCCAGCTCCATGATCTGCTGTTGCACTTGATGCTGGCGGTACAGCCAGCCCAGGATGACGACCTGCAAGGCGATCATGACCAACAACAGCGCTTGCGCCTTGTTCACGCGCCCGCGCGGTCTCTGGCTGTGTTGTTCCTGATTCTCCATGTCTTCGCTTCCTTCGTTCGTCGGCGCGTCCCCTATATGCAACTAACGTGCCAACTTTGCGCAAAACGAATTTTCCCGTTATTGCTGGGCTTTCTGGGTCATGCCGCACGGACAAGAAGGCCTCCTCTGCGACATTCTAGCCGCCGCCTGCGACAATTTGCCGCAGTCCTGCGCTGGTGTTGTTTGTGGTGCGGATGACCAACCTATCCCTCAAGGAGGAGAAGCCCCCCCAGCGCGGCCGTGACGCCATCAAACGGATTGAATGCTGGGGTTTGGAGATGGGTGTGATGGGAGCCAGCCTGCGGCGCTACCATTCGGATCCCCCGGCCTTGCGCCGGGGTGTATAAGCCGAGGCCATCCTGGCCTCCCTTCAAAAGAAAGACAAAGAAGTAACCCCACGGATGCCAAAGGCGTCCCACGGATGAGGAGAAGCAAGAATCCTCCTCATATCTCATACTCGTGCTCATACTCGTACTCATACTCATCTTTCAGTCTGGTGACCGTGTCAGGCCGCCGGATATCCGCTTGCTGGTCGCTAACGTTTTGGCATGCGAGGAGGGAGATGATGGTTTCCAACGAATAGAGAATAGCAACGAATGGGGAAGAAGATGAGCCCTGTCGTCATTCGTTTTTCGATGCGGGAGGGACGGCGGCCTCGCCGTCCGGCCGTCCGCCCATTTTCACAAAAATCCTCATTTTTAGGCCATTTTTTATCACTTTCCCCCGTTATTTACGATTTTACGGCCATTTTTCGCGTTTTTTGACCGGATTTTGCGTTTTTCCAGCCAAAACACACATTTTTGCCTCCCCCCGAATCCTTGGCGGAGCGTGGCGGCGAAGGCCGCCATGCTTCGCCAAGGATTCGGCCTCGTTACGACGGGCAGGATTGAAATGGACACACCATGCTCTCTGGCGTACAATTGTACTCATGAAGATTGTAGCCGACACGAATACCTTTCTTGCCGTTGCGCTGAACGAACCTGAAAAGGAATGGTTGATTGAGGTCACGGATGGCCAAGATCTTGTTGCTCCTTCGGTACTACCCTATGAGATCGGGAATGCCCTGTCATCGCTCGTGCGACGAAAGGTCCTCTCTGAACGACAGCTTGCCGCCGTCTGGGATGCCGCCGCCGCAGTACCCGTGGAATTGGCAACGATTGATACTCGATCCGCTTTGCTTCTCGCCGGGCATTTCCGAATCTATGCGTACGATGCGTACTTTTTACAGTGTGCTCTGGATGCAAAGTGCCCGCTCCTCACCTTGGATCGCGGCATGAAGAGTGTGGCTCAACAACTAGACATAAAGCTTTTGGAGACATCATGAAAGTATACACCTATTCTCAAGCCAGACAGAATCTTTCTGCCGTGTTAAACCAGTCAAAGGATGAAGATGTTCTCATTCGCCGCCGTGGCGGCGACTCATTTCTTGTGGTGCCAAAGCCAAGGCGAGGTTCTCCCTTTGATGTTCCCGGCGTGAAGACCCAGGCGAAAACAACGGATGTTCTCTCAGCCGTTAGGGAGAGCAGATCAAGGACATCCTGACAAGACAAGGCACTGTACAGCGGGCCGCCGCCCGTGACTGCGTGAGCCTACCCGGATATTCGGACGGGGATGACTCTTACGGGTGATTGTTTCCAACGAATAAAGAATAGCAACGAATGGGGAAGAAGATGAGCCCTGTCGTTATTCGTTTTTCCGACGCGGGAGGGACGGCGGCCTCGCCGTCCGGCCAACCGCCCATTTTTCGCGCTTTGGGGTCGAAAATTGCGTTTTTCAAGCCAAAACACACATTTTTACCTCCCACGATCCCTGCGGAGGCGAAGAAGTAACCCCACGGATGGCAAAGCGGTCCCACGGATGCGGAGAAGCAAGAATCCTCAACCGCGCCCTTGAACGCTTCAGCCGATCAGATGCAGTACATCCCAGGCCAGCACGCCCAGCAGGAAGTGCGCGACGCTGACGCCCACGACGGTGCGATGCCGGTGGTAGAGCCAGCCGAAGAAAAAGCCGCTGAACAGGGTGGCCAGCATGGTGTCCGTGGAGTAATGCAAATGCAGGACGGAGAAAATAATGGAAGAAATAAAGATGGCGACCCAGGAGCGATAGGGGCCGGTGAGCACCTTTTCCGTGGCGGTTTGTAGAAAGCCACGGCTGACGATTTCCTGGACGATCGAAACCAGGGCATACATGAAAAGCTCCAAAAGGGGCGTCTGAAATTCAAAAACGGGATGTCCATACAAGCTTGATCCGGGCGCATGCACCAGCCACCCTTTGAGGCCGATGCCGCCCAGCGCCCACGGCAGGCTGAACAGCACGCTTTCCACCAGCGCTTGCGTTCCGCCTTTCCACGTCAACCCCCAATCGGACCACAGGTAGTGATGCCGCTGTCGAAAAAAACCGATCACCAACAGCACCACGACTAACAACCCCAAGGTTATGAACGTCTGGTCGCCGTCGCCAATCCATCCCTGCGACAACCCCACCGCGATCAGCAGGGTGTAGCCGCACATGATGGTAATGATGATGGAGAAGAGCAGACTGCTCTGGGCGCGCAGGGCTAATTGTTCCTTGAGGATGGTGTTTTTCTGCTTCACCTCGTCCAGCGCCAGAGACAGCGAATACTCGCGTCCCTCCACCTTGACGCACATGAAGCCCAGCGTTTCAGCCAGTTCGCGCCATTCGGGCTTTTCCGTCTCATTGGCCGTTACGGTGAAGAGTTGTTCGGCCTCCTCGTACTTTCCACGCGCTACTTCCTGGGCGGAGTGCATCAATTTTCCCAAGGTGGAATCGGACGCGGACGCAACCGGATTATTCGAAGGATCGCTCATGATGATGTGAAGCTGTTTTGTCCTACATAATAGAGCTAATCATGGCTTATTTTTTGCCTTAACCCAAGCTTCTTATTCCCCCCCCCGCCAGCCAGCAGTCCGTGTTGCCCGGATTGCTGGCTGGCGGGGATAAAGCAACCCTTCACCTTTTCATTCAGGGGGTTGACAAAATGCTGGATATGGTGAACTAGAGACCTTTTGACAGGATGCGGCTCCGCGGAAGCACACGACGCCTGCGTCCCAATCGTTGAGCTGTCTATCCATGATTTGTGTTTAGTTTGAGAGGGTGGTTTTGCAAAATGAAATCCGAAGGCGCCATCAGAACCATGGAGTGCGAAAACGTCCCGGCTCTGCCGCCTCCTCCGAAAGAGCCTCTTTCCGGCGCGCAGGTGCGCGAGCGCGCGGTTCGCCTGGTCTTTTTGTTGGAGGCGGCCTCCGTCCTGCCGGCGCTGATCGTGGCTCTGCTCGTCGCCTCCCTCGCATTGCTCGCGGATTGGTGCACCTATCTGAACAGCTTCCTGATCAGCCTGCCCCGCGCGTCGGGGGCTTAGCCCGGCAAGAGCCAGCCTGCGGCGCTACCATCCAAATCCCCTCGGCCTTGGGCCGGGGTGCGCGCGTACTGAATTTGCTCAAATCTCCAGCATTTGCTGGGAGGAGGCCTCGCTGGCCAGATAGGGGACGGTCCGGTATTCGCTGACTTGCTGGAGGCGGTGGAGGATATCCGCCAGGCCTTCCGCCGCGGTCAGGCATTCGCGGATCATCTCTTTCATCTCCGGCGAGGTTTCCCGGCTTTGCATCAGTTGCAGGTAGGCCATGATCACGGTGGCGGGCTGGCCCATGTGGTGGCAGGCGGTGGTGACGCTGGTGAGCATGGCTCTCTGCCGTTCCGCCTGCAGAAGCTGTTCACGTTGCTCATGAAGAAGGTGGGCCATCCGCAGGCGCTCCACGGCGTTGAGGATGGCCCGAAGGAGACTGCTTTCCTGCAGGGACTCCTTGACAAGATAATCCATGGCGCCGGCCTTCATGGCTTCGACGGCGGTGGACTCATTGCCCTCGCCGGTGACCATGATGACGGCCGTCTGCGGGTGCTTTTTCCGAATCTCCTCCAGCCAGTGCAGGCCATTGCCGCCGGGCATTTGGTAATCCAAAAGAACACATTCCACGTGCTGTTGGTCGAGAATGGCCAGTGCGGCAGGTCCGGAGTCCGCCTCAAACAGGTCACGAATGCGCCCTTCGGAAATCAGGCGCAACAACCGCCCGATGCTCTTGCGAAAGAGATCGTTGTCATCCACTACCAGCAGGCTGATGGGCATACTTGTTGTTGAGAGCTCTTGATCCAAGGTTTGCCTTTTGTTGGCTTCTGCTTTACCAAAACGCGCGGGGTTTGTCCAAGGGAATGGATGAGGCGCGAGGTCCGTCCCGCGCGCGGGCTAGACAAACCCCATGCGTGTGGTTACCCATTCAGCATGCGTACACGCGTAGGAATAACAGGCGTCTGGGCCGGGCTGGTTCTGCTGAGTCTCGCCGTCTCCGCTTGGGCCGACTCCATCACAGGCGCGGATTGGATTGTTCACTTTAATCTTCCGGATCAAAATTCGGGCGCGGTGGGGGTTGGTGAATATGACATTCGCAATGCCTTGCTGGCTCGCATCAATCAACTGGGGCCTGGGGATGAAGGAACGCTGGCGACCTACACTTTTTCTGGAAACACGGCCTCCGCGGGGGCGGCCGGGCCCATTCTGCTGGCGATGTCCAATGCGCTGGCCCGTGGAGCCGCGGTCCGCTTTATTGCGGATCGCGGCATCAACCTTTCCTCGAATTACTGGCCGGGCATCTCCCTGGCCTCTTTGGCGGTCCGGCCCGGTAATTCACTGGTGCTGTCCCAGGATGATTCCTCGTTTGGCATCATGCATGACAAGCTGGGGGTCTTCCGCTACGGGGGCACGAATCGCTGGGTATTCGTCACCTCCTGGAATTTTACGGGTGGGGCCAGCATTAGCCAATGGAATGTGGCTTTGGAAATTCGCAACGACGCCCTGTACGCCGCTTACAGCAATGAGACGGCTCAATTGCTGGCCGGGCGGTTTCATGATGATCCCGCCAAGTCGCATGCGCAGGATGGAGCCCTCTTCCGGCTCGAGCAATCCTGGAATGACGGCTGGGTTCGGGTTGCCCCTTATCCGGATGGATATGATGGTGGCCATAATGCCATGACCGAGATCTGCACGATGATTGCCGAGGCCCAGAAGGAGATTGTTTTTGGCCTCAATTCCATTACGCTTTCGACGGTCCAAGAGGCCCTAGTGGCTGCGGCGGATCGCGGGGTGCTGATCACCGGTGCGCTTCCCTTGAGCAATTATGAAACCCCGGCGGATGCTTCTTACGCGATCTACACCTATCTGACCAACGCCGCGCATTACACCAGTACGAACCAAGTTCATTTTGTGCGCCCCTACAGCCGGGCCAATGGAAGCACCTACGATGCAGGTGAGACGGATTTGATCCACGCCAAGTACATGGTGATTGATCCCTGGGGATCTCGCCCCATCCTGATTCATGGGTCGGCCAACTGGACGTATTCTGCGATGGGCTCTACGAATTACAACGATGAGAATATCGTCTTCCTGCGGCATGCGCCCCTGGCCCGGCTGTTTTATGCGCAGTTTAAGCGGATGACCGGGATCTGGACGAATCGTGCCGATTTCTGGTGCGAGGCATCCCTTCAGGGCCAGCCTCTTCAGGTGGAGGGCTGGGTGACCGATGGCCAGGGCTACTCCCTGGAAGCCTCCGAAACACTGGCTTCCGGATGGCAGGGGGTGGCCGGCATTTCCACGGGAGGCCTGGGGCGGTTTGTCTTTTCCACCAACGCCCTGCCGCCCGCGCAGTTCTACCGCTTGCGCAAGCTATAAAGCCGGAGGCCGCAAGAGCCGTGGTGCTTGCGGAAATCAAGGCCGGACAATCAGCTGATAGAAGTGCCTGGCGCTGTCCGTTCGTCCGGTATAGGAGGCCATGCCTGTGGAATCAAACACCAGATTGCTGGCCACGCATTGCATGCCGCTCATCAGATTGGTTGAAGAGTAGAGGTCATAGGTTCGGCCTGGCCCGGCCCACCATTGCAACAGCATGCCGGCGGGTGTTTTCCCTGTCTGGCGAACCGCGAAGAATGACGAGGCGTCGGTGGGGTCGGTCAGGGCCAGGCATTCCTGCCAGCCGAGGAGTCCGTCGCCATCCGTATCCTGGTTGGCAAAGTCTTCCAATTCGGCCAGGCTGGCGGCCGTGGTGTAATAATCCCTCAGCCAGGGCACCGGGGTGTTGTTGACCGCGGCATGGCCGCTGATGCTGGCAAAGGTGGCTTGAACAAGGCCGGTTCCCCTGACGTTGTTCCAAACAGAGGTGTAGGTTCTCAAGCCCGCGGCTCCTAGGGTGGAATGGCCATTGGTGGCCACGCCGGCGATGAAATAGCCGGTTTGCGCGGTGATTACAAAGGAGGCGCCTCCCCCGTGTGGGACCGTGATGGCGCCGCTGGGCGAGATACTGCCATTCTCGCCTGCCGTGGCCTGGAGGGTCCAAGGCCCGCCTGGAACTGGACTGGGCAGAACGGACATATAGATGGGGAGGTTGCTCACCCCTGCCGATGTTTCCACACGCAGGATGGCGTGGTAATCGCCCGCGGGTTTTCCTGCGGCGTTCAGCGTCACGGACACGGTACGGCTCTGGCGGCCCGTGATGGCCCCTCCTGAGGCGCTCAGCGAGATCCAGTCGAGGGGATCGGCCAGGCAGAATGACGCAGGACTGATGGAGGCCACCGCGCCATCCGGGGACCGCGCGCGGATGCGGGTGTTTGTACCCTGCGGAGAATCAATGACCCAGGAATAGGCGCCATTGTTCGGGAGGCCGGTGGCCATGGGAACCCAGCTGGCGCCTCCATTGATGGAGGCGTCCAGGCAGACGGGTTCACTGTAGGCGATTGAGGTCCAGGCAATGTGTTGGGTAGAGCCGATGGTCCAGGTTTCTCCGCCGACGGGGGCGGTGAGCGTTAGAGAGGCCGCCAGGGGCTCGGGTGTGGCCAGGTACACCACGCCGGTGATGGAATGGGGCTCTGATCCGTATAAGTCCCCGTCAAGCGTCCATCCGATGGCCAGCGGGCCGGAGGCGCTGGGGGAAACGCTAATTTGCACCGTGCCGGTGCCCTTCAGGATAAGGCCTCCATAATTGCCCTCATCCCAGCCTTCCCAGATGGCTGTCGCGCCAATGCCCTTTGCTCCGTTGTAGCGCAGTCTCACATTGTCCGTGTAAATCGGGGTGGCGCTGTTTACGGTGATGGAAGCGGGGAAGCGCAGGGTAACGCGCCCGATCCACTCATCATCCAAGCTGGCATTGGTGATGACCAGTTTGAGGGCCACATCCGTTCCTGCTTCATATGTGCCGGGACTCACTTGAAGGGCACTGCCGTTGAGATTGCGGTCATTCTGCCCCATGAGCGATGCGGCGCGGGTAGAGCTGAAGTCAGGCTGAGTGGAGAGGGAATAGATCAGGATCGAACCGGCCTCGCCTGCGTTCGTGATGGCCAATGGGCAGATCCTTGACTCTCCTTCTTCCATTTCCACGGCGAGGGAGGAAGTGTTGAGTTCGAGCAGGGCTGAGCCAAACGTAGAATGCACGGTGGAGGTGTAGGGGATGGCGTTGGCGGACGTCACGGTCAGCAGGAGCGCTCCGGAGGGTGGCGCGGACAAGGTTATGACCGCCTTTCCATCCGCTCCGCTGTAGGCTTTGGCGAGCAGGTGGTTGGTCTGGCTGAGCGCGGCCAGTGCGCCGCTGACGCCGGCGACCTGGACGGTATAGCTCAGGGAGGAGAGGGTCGCGGCATGGGTGACGGCCAGGCTGGATGGGGCCAGGGTTCGCACCTGGACGGATGGATCGCCGAAGACCGTCCAGGTGTTGAACATGTTCTTGCCATCCATTCCCCACTCATCCATCATTTTCATGGAGGCGTTGAAGCAAAGCCCGCCGAACGAACCCTTGGCGCCCGCCAGCAACAGCTCATTAAACTCATTCTGCGCGGTCATGGGCGGGCTCCATTCCTGATTGATGGTGGAGGCATAGATGGCCAGCGCGCCCGAGGGGTGCCCGCCGCTTTCCGCGCGCAACCAGGCCTCCGCAAAACAGGTGGACCCGGCGAACTGCCCATTCACGCAGGCCACATCGAAGATGAACGGCCAGCGGGTGGTGTTGGTCAGCGCGCCAATATCCGAGTTGCTGAAGCCGGTGGTCACCCACTCGGCCACGTCGCCATGGCCCACGTAATTGATCAGGCCCCGCCCGGCATTGATGTAGTTGCCCAGAGTGGTCTTGCTGGCGCCCGGATCGTACAGCGGGTCCACGGCGGCATAGCCGCGCGCCAGCAGATCGGTGCGGATGGCGTTCATGTGCTCGATGTCGGAAGGAGCTTCGCCTTCGTCGGAGGCGATGCCGGTGGCCAGGCGGTACCAGGTGCCGCCCGCTTCGGGCTGTTTCTCATACCGAATGGTGCGGGCGGCCATGGTGGCGATCTGCTGGGTGGTGCTTCCGCTGAAGCGGCCCACAAAAATATCCGGGTAGTCATCGCTCCCGGACAGCTTGCTATAGGAAGGATCTGAAGAGCCACCCGAGGCGCTGAGCGTGGGAACATCCTCCGCATCGCCGACCAGAAGCAGAAAAGCCAGGCCGTTGGTGTTGTAGTAATTCTGGACATACGTTTTGATTTGATCGGCGGATGTGCCAATGGAGGAGAGGGGGACCACGGTGGTCCGGATGCCCTTCTGGCGCTTCCAGTCCACCAGGGGTTGAAGGGCGCCCAGCAGGGCATCCTTGCCGATGATCAGCAGTTCGCCCTGGTCGGCCAGCGGGGTGTAGGTCAACGCTCTGGAGGGGTCGTAATTCAAGAAATGGCGTGCGTAGAGGCCGGCAAACTCGGGGTTTGGCGCGGGGCGCGTGGAGTCGGAGATTTCGTTGATGCCGCGCTCGCTGGGGGCGATATCCAGCTCGACCACGATGCGGGTGAAGACCCGGAGGCGCTGCTCGGCGGGGAAATAGCGGAAGGGGCAGACCCGCACTGTGGCGCCACGATGATCGCGCAGGATATAGGGCTCATCCATTGAGGCTGGCTTCGCCGGCCATTGGGATTGCTGGTAGGCGGGGCCGAACTCGTAGGGAACTGTTTCTGGGTTGATCGTGCGGGGCAGAGAGCCTTTGGAGGGCGCGATTCGGATGCCGGTGAGATCCTGATGCTCAAAGGTTGTGACTCGCAGGGTGACGGCGCCGGTGTCCGGCAAGATGACGCTTCCGGACAGCAGGGGCAGGGAGGGGGCGCCCTTTTGCATGCAGAGCGCGCCGCCGGGGAGCGAGGGCTGGTGCCAGGTTTCGCCTTCAATCTGAACGGGTTTCAGGGCAAAGCCGGCCATGGAAAAGACCAGTTGCAGTTGATCGGGAGCGGGCTGTAGAGCGGTCACGCCGGGCTTCGTGCCGCCCAAGTCAATCCAGGAAGGGAAGGAGGCCGCAAGCAGAGCCGTGGGTAGTGCCAGAACGAATAATCCCGCCCATTGTCTGATGCTTGCATGCATAGCCACATCCACTCAAGCCTCGCCAAGACGCTGTACTTGCTCATACGAATACCCGCGCCGAATACCTGTGTTAATAGGGGCGGCGGGGTCGTCATGGGTGGGGCCTCTTTCCCTCGCTCTCCGAGTCGAAAGATGCATTGGACCGCTTGTTCTTTCCGGATTACGCGCTATTATCCCCTTGAAAACCTAAACAAGTGGAGGGAAGAATGAACTTGGTGCATTTGATTTATGCCAGCCGTTTGTCAAAGGATTGCAACCGTGTGGCCCTGGAGCGGATTCTGGAGGTTTCCCGAAAGAACAACCGGGAGTTGGGGGTGACGGGAGCGTTGTGCTATTCCCCTCAGGGTTTTTTGCAGATCATTGAGGGGCCTGCAAAGGTGGTGAACCAGTTGTACAATCGCATTGTGCTGGACTCCCGGCATGTGGACGTGACCTTGATCAGATATGCGGAAATACAGCAGAGGGATTTTGAAGACTGGTCCATGGCCTATGTTCGATCCGATGAAATTGATGAAAGTCTGTTGCGTAAATACAGCACGCATCATGACTTTGATCCCTATTCGATGAAGGCTGAACAGGCTCTGGGGTTTCTTAAGGCCATTACCCAGGAACGGAAGTCCTATTTAAAACGCCAGCAGCGCGTGATGAAGGCAAGGCGAACGTAAAAAAAGGCGGCTCCTTCCCGTCCATCGCATCCGCTCAAAACTTGAACTGGATGGGCGGGATGGGTAGCACACCGGGCGGCGGGGCGAAACAACTCAGCCTGCCCCGGCACTTCGGGAGCATGACCGGCAAGAGCCAGCCTGCGGCGCTACCATCCGAATCCCCCGGCCTTGCGACGGGGTGTATAAGGCTGGGGCCACCATGCCCCCTA
>CAZFSE010000074.1:0-19783 GCA_964521805.1 uncultured Verrucomicrobiota bacterium | reverse complement strand
CCCGCCGCCCCCCGAAGTGTCGGGGCGCGGCCGGCAAGAGCCAGCCTGCGGCGCTACCATCCAAATCCCCCGGCCTTGCGCCGGGGTGTATAAGGCTGGGGCCACCGTGCCCCCCCACAGGAAGGCAATAAACGCGTCACTTCCCGCGCTCTCGCCTGTCATCCCGAGCTTTGTCGAGGGATCTCCTGCCGCCCCAGTTGGTTTCAATCGTAAAAACTTGTCAGAAAAACAAGAAAACGACGGATAGTAGTACAGATGGCACAAAATTTCTCTGTGTGAATCCTGAGCTTTTGTGGCCCTTTCATCTCCTTCTTTTTCTTCATCCGTGGGCCGCCTCTGGCATCCGTGGGGTACTGCTTTTTTGTTTTGGAGGGTTGAGCTCCGTCGCAACCGAGAGTTGGGAATTGGTTTTGACGAGGGGCCCCGCCCCGCTTCGCCAAAGATTAAGGTTGTCCGAAAAGGCTCTTGCGCCATGAAGGACGAGGAGCTACTTTACCCATTGCCTGAAAATGGATTACACAAGGATGAAATGAGAATGAAGATCACATGTGCCGCCGTGCTCCTCGCGGTGATCCTGTTCCTGGCCCTGAACGCTTTGCCCACCGCAGGGGTGCAATTGGAGGTCGGCACGCTTGTGCGTGATAACACGGCATTTGCTTTGAGTCTGTACGGCAAGCTCGCGCCGACGGAAGGGAATCTCCTCTTCTCGCCCTACAGCATCTCCACGGCTCTTGGCATGACCTATGCGGGCGCGCGCGGCAACACCGAAAAGGAAATGGCAGAGGCGCTTCATTTCTCCGTCGGTCAGTCGGAGTTGCATCCGGCGTTCGGGGCGCTACGCGTTCGACTGAAAAAGGCCGAGCGTAATGGCATTCGGTTGCGCGTGGCAAACTCACTCTGGCCGCAGAAGGGGCATCCGTTTCTGGATGACTTTCTCTCTGTGGCCAAACGGTACTACGGCGTCGTTATTACCCCCGTGGACTATGAGAACGCGCGCGAGTCCGCACGCAAAGAGATCAATCGCTGGGTGGAGGACAAGACCGAGAACAAGATAACAGACCTCCTTCAGCCTAGCGATCTTTCGGCTCTCACACGCCTTGTCCTTGTGAATGCGATCTACTTTAAGGGGAAGTGGGCGAGCCAGTTCAAGGCGGGCAACACAAAGACAGGGCCCTTTCATGTGTTGCCCGGCAAGGTGGTTGAGGTGCCCATGATGACGCAGAAGATGGAATGCCGGTATGCCAGCCTTCCTGAGATGGACCTCCTCGAAATGCCTTATGTTGGCGAACGTCTTTCGATGGTCATCCTTCTGCCGAAGCAGAACGACGGCCTTCAGAAGCTCGAGCGTGAACTGACGGCAGAGAACCTGGCAAAATGGCTGAACGCCCTGTACGAACAGGAAGTCCTCGTGTCTATGCCCAGGTTCAAGGTGACGTGTCGGTTTGGACTCAACGACACGCTCGCGTCCATGGGCATGATGGATGCCTTCCGTGAGACGAAGGCCAACTTCGCGGGCATGGATGGGCGACCAGACGGGTTGTACATCAGTTCGGTTATTCACAAGGCCTATGTGGACGTGAATGAGGAGGGAACAGAAGCCGCGGCGGCGACGGCTGTGGTCATGGCAAAACGTGCGCTTCCCGCAAGCCCGCCCACGTTCCGTGCGGATCATCCATTTGTATTCCTGATTCAAGAGAAGCAAACAGGCAGTATTCTTTTTGTCGGGAGATTGTGCGATCCGACAAGGAGCGGAGAGTAGGATGCACAGCCACAGGGTTCCGAGTGTGGAGGATAGGACGCAAGCCTGAAGGATGCCGATTTTTCCGAGGGAGCCAACAGGTCGGTTTAATGTGCCAAAAAAAAGTTCCAACCCTTGGAAAAAATGTCAAAAAAAGTTCCAACCCTTGGAACATTTTTTCTGTGTGAATTCTGAGCTTTTTGTGGCCCTTTCATCTCCTGCCTTTTCTTCATCCGTGGGCCGCCTCTGGCATCCGTTTTTGACGGAGCAAAACCCTCCAGAAGGCGGGAAGCATGGGTGAGCGGCACTTTGCCCGAAAAGGCTCTTGCGCCCTGATGGATGAGGCGCTAGTTTGCCCTAGCGCGTCCACCTGCAACGTGTGGTACAAGAGAAGATCATGGAATTGACCGCTCTAGGATTTGATGGCTGGTTTGAGAAACGTTCCGCCCCGCTCCTGCAACCAGGACAGAGCCTGGCTCGCGTCACGGCGGTTGACAGGGGGGCCTTCCTTGTCCGAAATCAGGATGCCGAGCTGTATGCGGAACTGGCGGGCAAGTATCGTTATGCGGTTGAGGCCGCCCCCGATCTGCCGTGTGTGGGCGACTGGGTGTGTGTGCAGTGCCACGCCTCGGGCGGTCCGGCCATCATTCATGGTGTTGTCCCAAGGAGGACGTTCCTGCGCCGCAAGTGCCCCGGCAAGACCGTAGATTTCCAGATGATTGCGGCGAACCTTGATGTGGCCTTCATCGTGCAGGCCTGTGGATACGATTTCAACCCAGCCCGGCTCGACCGGTACCTTGTGATGGTGAACGAGGGCGCGATTGAGCCCTGGATCATCCTGACCAAGACGGATCTCATCTCGCCCGCGCAACTCGACGAGGCCATTGGGCAGGTGAGGCAGACCCGCAGATCCACCCAGGTTCTTGCCCTCAGCAATACAACGGGCGTGGGGCTGGACGAGTTCCGCGCACTCCTTGCACCCGGAGGGACGTACTGCCTGCTGGGCTCCTCGGGCGTCGGGAAGACGACGCTTCTGAACCGGCTGATGGGACGTGATGCGTTTGACACAAAGGCTGTCAGCGGAACTGGAGAGGGGGTTCATACCACGGCCCGCCGTCAGTTGCTCGTTCTTGATCATGGGGCTCTGTTGATTGACACGCCAGGGATGCGCGAGGTGGGCCTTCTGGGGACGAGCGACGGGTTGGACGACACGTTCGCCGAGATTGGCGAGTACGCTGTGAACTGCCGGTTCGCGGACTGCACGCACACCGAGGAGCCAGGATGCGCGGTCCTCCTGGCGGTGGAGAGCGGGGCTTTAAGCGAGGACCGGTATCAGAGCTACCTGAAGCTCAAGAAGGAAACCGAATTCCATAATCTCTCCTACGTTGAGAAGCGGAGGAAGGACCGATCCTTCGGCCGTTTCATCAAGTCCGTTAAGAAGCACATCAAGGAGTAGGGGGCAGACGCCGGAGCACGGGTTAGTCTGGCAGGGCCTCTTTCCGGACCCAGAGCATGCCTCCTTCGGTTTTGACGTGCAGGGAGGGCAGGGGGGCTTCGGCAGGGCCGTTCACAACGCGGCCCTCGGAGTCAAAAACAGATCCGTGGCATCCACACTCAAAGCACCGGCTTGTTTCATTCCACAGGACGGGGCATTGCATGTGGGTGCAGAGGGATGACCAGGCTTTGAACCCGTCCTCCGCATGGCGGATGATGACGGGTTCGTTAAAGAGAACTTGGGTGGAGTTCAAGGGGAAGCCTTCGATCTTCCCGACGGAGATCCAAGTGTTTGCCGGGGAGAGGGCGTTCGAGGTGCGGGGGGCCAGACAGGCACCCGCGGTGGCGGCGGCCAGCGTACGAAAGAAGGACCTGCGTGTTTCCATGCCGCTATCTCCTTATGACTGTGGACGCCATTGTATGCCGCCGGACCGCGGGCTTCAAGTGTTGGATGTGGAACTGCGGGGGGCTCTCTCCCAATCTAAATCCTGCTGGTCATCGTAATCATGCTCATAATCCAAAGCGGACTTTGCTCGCAACCCAACAGCAAAGATTTTTCACTGAAGGCCACAAAGGTAACAAAGAAGAACGCAAAAGGGGATTATGCATTTTTGTCGTACCCGTAAAACATACGGCGAGAATTTTTTCTCTGACGAACGGCGGGCTAGTCGTTCAAAAACACGAAAAAGAGGCCACATCGGGTTTCAATCGGTCTTGGCCCACATGCCCGATCCCGCATGCACCCCGCGACATCCTTCTTGCCTTTGGGCGCTTTCTTATGCTTTCTTTGCTGTATTGAACGCAGGGGTGGGGTGGGGTGCATTGGCAGACCCTGTGGCAAAGTGATTGTTGGAAGGAAATGAGGAGCATATGGCGATATTTACAACCGAAGAAATTATGGGCATTTTGCCCCACCGCTTCCCGATGTTGTTGGTGGACAAGATCATTGAATGCGACTTTGAGACCCGCATTGTCGGCATCAAAAACCTGACCATCAATGAGCCCTTTTTCCAGGGCCATTTTCCGGGGCATCCGGTGATGCCGGGGGTTCTGGAATTGGAGGCGATGGCGCAGACGGCGGGCGTCCTGCTGAACAAGAAGATGAAAAAAGAAGGTGGAATTGCCTATTACCTGGCGGTGGACAATGCGCGGTTCCGCCGGCTGGTGCATCCGGGCGACACCATGCGCATGGAGATTGAACTGCTGAAGTCGCGCCTGAACATGTACAAACTGCACGGCAAGGTGTTGGTGGATGGGGAGCTGGCGTGCGAAGCCGACATGATGTTTGGCGCCAAGGAGGATTGACCCCGTCATGGCTGAACTACATCCCACGGCCGTGGTGGATCCAGGCGCGGAGTTGGACGCGTCCGCCGTCATCGGCCCATATTGCGTGGTTGGCCCTCATGTGCGCCTTGGGGCGCGGACCCGCCTGATGTCCCATGTGTGCGTGGATGGCTGGACAACGTTGGGCGAGGACAACGTGGTGTTCCCGTTTGCCTATGTGGGCGGGCAGACGCAGGACTTGAAATTCAAGGGCGGCGCACCCCGCGTGGAGATCGGGAATCACAACACCATCCGGGAATACGTGACCGTGCATGCCGCCACGTTGGATGGCCAGGCCACGGTGCTGGGCGATCACAATCTGATCATGGCGTATGCGCATATTGCGCATGACTGCCGGATTGGAAGCCACACCATTCTGGCCAACGCGGCCACGCTGGCGGGCCATGTGGTCGTGGAGGATTATGCGGGCATCGGCGGGTTGTGCGGGATTCATCAATTTGTGCGCGTGGGCCGGATGGCTTATCTGGGGGGGATGACCAAGGTGGTCCAGGATGTGCCTCCCTTTATGCTGGCGGACGGGAGCCCCCTGAAGGTGCATACCACCAATGGCGAAGGGCTCAAGCGCCGGGGCATTCCGGAGGAGTCCCAGCGGTTGTTGAAGAAGGCCTACAAAATCCTTTACCGGGAAGGCTTGTCCACCCAGCAGTCTCTTGAGAAGATACAGGCCGAATTGGAGCTCGTGCCGGAAATCCAATATCTGCTGGAGTTTGTCCGGACGTCTGAAAGGGGCATTTCAAAATAATGCGGCGCGGACGCACATGGGTATGCATGGCCTGGCTGATCGCCGGCCTGGCGGTGGGTGCTGGCGGGCAGAAGACCGCAGGTTCTTCCGCCACGCATGTCAACTTCAGCTTTGATCAGGTGGACCTTCGGTTGCTGGTCAAGCTGGTGGGGGAGATCACCGGGAAGCGGTTTGTGCTCAGTGAGGTGGTCAGCGGCAAGGTGACGGTCATTACGCCCCCGCAGATTCCCGCCGAGGAGATTTATCCGCTGTTTCTCTCGATCCTGGAGGCCAGTGGATTCACCGTGGTGGAGTCGGGCTCCGTGCATACTATTATTCCCTTGCCGGAAAAGGGCCTGTCCATCGCGCCGCTGGCCGGGGACGGGTTGCCGCTGGGGCTGGTGACCAAGATCATTGCGGTTCAGCACATCAGCGCGCTGGAATTGAAGAAGGTGCTGGAGGGCATGGTGCGGGGCGGCAAGACGGGCGCCCTGGCGGCCTTCGGGCCGACGAATCATCTGATCCTCACGGATACGCTGGATAACGTCATTCGTCTGGAGCGGATTATTGCGGAGCTGGACAAGCCGGGCTCCGCCCGGGTCGTCGAGATCGTGCGCCTGCGGCATGCGTCCGCCGAGGAACTGGCGGCGCAGGTGATGGCGGCGATGCAGGGGATGGCCACGGCCGGCAACCGCGTCAACCGCCACTTTCAGCAGTTGGCGGAGGGCGGCGGGGCCTTGCCCACGGATGTGATGGTGGTGCCCTCTCCCCAGGCCAACAGCCTCGTGCTGGTGGGAACGCCCCTGCAAATTGCCGAGATCAAGAAGGTCCTGGAGATGATGGATGTGGAATCCACCACCGGCTATGGGCGGCTGAACGCGATTTTCCTGAAGTATCTCTCCGCGGAGGAGGCCTCCAAGAATCTGAATGCCCTGCTGGCCAAGTCGGTGGACAAGGACCAGCGCCAGCGCATGGCGATCGAACCCAGCATCCCCAACAATGCCCTGATCGTAGATGCCTCGCCGCAGGATTTTGAATATGTGCGAAAGCTGGTGGAGCGGTTGGACGAGGCGCCCCAGCAGGTGATGGTGGAAGTGCTGATCGCCGAGGTGACGCTGGGCAAGAGCCTGGAGCTGGGGGTGGAGTGGTCCAACATCGAAATTCCCGCTGAGGGGGAAACGGCGGTGATTGGCCGCAGTCGCATGGGCGAGACGGACACCCTGATGGACATCATCACCAAGGGCACCTTCCCGCAGGGGCTGGCGGTGGGCATTGCGAACGGCTCGTACACCGATGCCAGCGGGAAGCTCGTTCCGCAGATTCCGTTCCTGATCAAGGCCCTGTCGGGGAACCGTGATGTGCGCATTCTTTCCAATGTTCCGCTGTGGGCGCAAAACAATACCGAGGCCTCCGTCAGCGTGGTCAACAACATCCCGATTCTGAAGTCCACCATCGAAGGGGGCGCCGGGACGGCGCGGGACATTATTCAGAACATTGAGCGCGTGGATGTGGGCATCAAGCTCAAGCTGACGCCCCATGTGAACCCGGACCGGGAGATCCTGTTGCAGTTGAATCCCAGCATTGAGGCCATCATTGACGAAGGGCCCTCCGACATCCCCTTTGCGCCCACCATCGCGAAGCGCGAAGTCTCGACGACGGTCACGGTGCCTGACCGGTCCACGGTGGTCATCAGCGGCCTGATTCGCGAGGACCGGATCAAATCCGTTTCCAAGATTCCCATCCTGGGCGATCTGCCCCTGGTCGGATTTCTGTTCCGAAGCAAGACGGACCGGAAAGAGCGGACCAACCTGCTGATTTTTGTGACGCCGACCATTGTCACCGACGTCCGCGAGGCCACGGCGATGAAGAATCGCCTGGAAAAAACCACCGGCATGGAAAATGTGCAGACCAACTTGGATGTCCGGCCTTTCCGGTAGGAGCACGGCGCATGTATCTTGGCGAGATTCTGGTGGAGCAGGGGAGGGCTACCGCCCAGCAGGTGGAAGAGGCCCTGGAAACGCAACGCCAGCAAACGGGACGCCGCCGGATCGGGGAGATCCTGATCGAGGCTGGCGTGATTCGGGAGGACGATGTGCTGGAGGCCCTGGGCCGCCAGTTTGGCTTGGAATTTGTGCCGGTTCTGGGTGATGGATGGCTGGACCCGGCTTTGGTGAGCGGCCTGCCCGTGGAGTGGGCGCGCACACACGGCGTCCTGCCGGTGCGGGCGAACGGGCGCGTGGCGGTGGCCACGAGCGATCCCACCCGAATGACCCCCCTGGAGGATCTTTCTCTTTTGCTGGAGAGCGAGCCGGAATATCTCCTGGCGCCCCGCCGTGAAATTCTGCGCGCGATCGAGCGGTGCTATTACAATCAGGACAGCCGGACCGAGGATGTTCTGCGCAACATGGCCGCGGAAAGCGCGCCCGTGGCGGACACCGCGGCCTCTGGTGATGATTTGCTCCGCACGGCCGACCAGGCGCCCGTCGCCCAGTTGGTGAACAGCATTCTGCTGGAGGCCGTCAAGGCCCGCGCCTCCGACGTGCATGTGGAGCCCTTCGAGAAAAGCCTGATGGTGCGCTATCGCATAGACGGCTTGTTGTATGAACAAGCCTCGCCTCCGAAGCAGTTGGAGGCG
The DNA here is from genome assembly GCA_964521805.1 of uncultured Verrucomicrobiota bacterium. GTDB lineage: Bacteria > Verrucomicrobiota > Kiritimatiellia > CAIQIC01 > GWF2-57-35 > CAZFSE01. Next base: position 11,851 of record CAZFSE010000074.1, on the reverse strand, counting down.
GCGCTGGTCTCGCGCTTGAAGGTGATGGCCCGCCTGGACATTGCGGAAAAAAGGTTGCCGCAGGACGGCACGGCCCGCGTGCGCGTGGGGGAGCGCGAGATTGACATCCGCGTGTCCACCATCCCGGTGGCGGAGGGCGAGCGTGTGGTGTTGCGCCTGTTGAATCGCGAGTCCACGCTGTTGCCGCTGGAGTCGCTGGGCATGCCTCCGGGAATTTTGCGGAGCTTTCGCGAGTGCCTGCTGGAGCCCAATGGCGTGGTGTTGGTCACGGGGCCGACGGGCAGTGGAAAGACCACCACGCTGTACGCCTCTTTGCGGGAGTTGGACACCCGGCATCTGAATGTCCTGACCATTGAGGATCCCATCGAGTACCAGTTGCCCCGGATTGGGCAGATGCAGGTCAAGCCCAAGATCGGGTTCACCTTTGCGCAGGGCCTGCGGCATATCCTGCGGCAGGATCCGGACGTCATCCTGGTGGGGGAAACCCGCGATTTGGAAACGGCGGAGATTGTCATTCGGGCCTCGATGACCGGGCATTTGGTGTTCAGCACTCTGCACACGAACGATGCGGCGGGGGCGGTGGTTCGCCTGCAGGACATGGGCGTGCCGTCCTATCTGCTGGCGCCCGCGATCCGGGCTTCGCTGGCCCAGCGGCTGGTGCGCACGCTTTGTCCGGACTGCCGCCGCATGCGGGAATTGTCCCGGCAGGAGCTGGAGGGGCTGGGGCCGTGGGGCAAGCGGCTGGAGGGGCGCATGGTGGGAGAGGCGGTGGGATGCCCCGCGTGCCGTGGCGGCTACAAGGGGCGAACCGGCATCTACGAGCTGATGCAAATCACCCCGGCGCTCAGCGAGGCCATCCGCGAAGGGCGGGGCCGCGATGAGTTGATCCGGCTGGCGTGCGCCTCCGGGATGAAGCGGCTGGCGGAGGATGGCGTGGACAAGATTCTCCAAGGCGAGACCAGTGTGGCCGAAGTAATGCGTTCCGTCGGGCGAAGCGGATCCTCTGCATGACCACTTTTGAATATAAGGGATATGACCATGTGGGCGTGGTGCGCCGCGGCCTGATGGAGGCGCTCGACCTCAAGGATGCGCGTGAGAAAATCACGGCCCTGGGCGTTCTGCCGGAGACCGTGGCGGCGGCGGGTGCGCCGCGCGCCGGGCGCGGCGACCGGCGCCTGAACGCGGATGTGCGCGCCATGCTCTATCGTGAACTGGGCTCCCTGCTCAAGGCCGGCCTTCCGCTGGCGCAGGCGCTGGAGGTGCTGATCCAGGCGCCTGAGCTGGGGGAGCAACGGCCCGTGCTGGCGGGTATTCGGGATCGCATCCGCGAGGGGGCGGGCTTTTCCGCCGCGCTGGCGGAAGCGAGCCGGAAGGTCAGCCCCTTTGAGCGTGCGGTGATTGAGGTGGGTGAGCGTTCCGGCACGCTGGAGGAGATCCTGGACCGGCTGGCCTCCTTCATGGAGGAGCAGGTTCGCATGACGGAGAAGGTGCAGACCGCTTTGATCTATCCCGCGCTGGTGCTGGCGATGGCGCTGGTGATTGTGACGGTCCTGCTGGGCGTCATGGTGCCGTCCCTGGGCCGCATGCTGGAGGAAAGCCGCATTCCCCTGCCTTTTTTAACCCGGATGATGATGGCCCTGGGGGATTGGGTCTTGCCGGCCCTGGCCCCGGCGCTGGTGCTGATCCCGGTGCTGGTGGTGCTGTATCGCAAGCAGATGTCCGTGCGGGAGGATCTTCGGGAAAAATGGGCCCGGCGAATGTTTCGCTGGCCGTTGATGGGGGCTCCGTATGCCGCGCTGGTGAACATGCGTTTTGCGCGCACCCTGGCGCTCCTGCTCAAGGGCGGCGTGCCGGTGGTGGAGGGATTGGCGCTGGCGGGAAAGGCCACGGGGAATGCCTGGATTCAGCGCCTGGCTATGGAGCAGGCCCTGGCCGTGCGCCAAGGGGTGAACCTGTCCGATGCCGTCCGGCTGATGGGGCCGCTGGGCGAGTCCCTGCCCGGCTGGATGCGCGCCGGCGAAGCCAGCGGACGCCTGGAGGGCCTGCTGGATAACGCCGCGGACCGCTATCAACAGCGGTGGGACCGGCGCGTGGCGCGCCTGCTGAGCGTGCTGGAACCCGTCCTGATCCTGGTGGTGGGCCTGTTTGTCCTGATGATCGCCCTCTCGATTCTGCTCCCCGTGCTCCAGCTCAATCAGTCGCTGAAGTAATCCTGCGGCGGGCGGGGTTCAGGCGCCCTTTTTTCTTTTCTTTTTTTCCGGCCCAGCCAGGAAGAGCAAGCCTCCGAACACGCTCCAGACGGTGCCGGCGGCATACACCAGGAGGGACAGGAGAAAGGCGGAGGGACGGTCAATGCCGAGGGCGCCAAACAGGGTGACGAACAAGCCTTCCCGCACGCCCAGGCTTCCGGGCGTGAGCGGGATGGCGGCCAGGACGGTGATGAGGGGAAAGAGGGTGAGGTAGTCGGCATTGGTCACGGGCAAATATAGAGCCCGCCCAAAGGCGGCGCAGGAGAGGGTCAGCAGGAGGGTATTGACCAGCGAGAGCACGACCGCCCATCCAACAGCGCGCGGGTGGCTCCGAAAAAAATAGATGCTGTCATAGGCGCGTCGAATCCAGGGCCCGAGACGGGTGTTTTTTTCCAGGCGTTGGAAAAGGGCCCAATGCTCGAACCGGTTATGGTGAAAAAGAACAAAGAGGGCGGAGCTGAATCCCGCCAGCAGGATGAGCACCAGCAGGGCCGGCCAGAGAGTGGCCGGCTGTTGGAGAAACAAAGGAAATCGGATCACCACCATCAGTCCGCCAAAGGCCATCAGCACCAGCAGGCCGGCGGCCCGATCCAGGAACACGGTGGTGGCCGCCTCGGTTTTTTTGTCTTCTGAACCGCGCGTAACCAGATAGGCGCGGGCCACGTCGCCTCCGCAGGCGCCCAGCATGAAGGCATTAAAAAATTGGCCGATGAAAAAGAGCCGGAACACCTCCGCGGGCGCGAAGCGAAACCCCTGGGCCAGGAGAATGAGGTGCCAGCGCCAGGCGCCCGAGCAGAGGCCTGCAAAGGCCAGCAGGACGCCCGCCACCAGCCAGTGCCGGCGGGTAAGGGCCAGTTCCAAAATTTTCCCCAGGGTTCCCTCGGGGATCCCGGCCAGCAGGAGGGCCATCAGGCCACAGCCCAAGGCCACTCGGAGGCTGGTCCATCCGGCTGATTTAAGCGGTGCCAGGTTCATGGGGCGGGGTTTGGAATTGTTGATACAGGTCCTGATAGACATCGCGCAGGGTGTCGAACAGGTGAATGCGGGGCGTCCAGCCGGTATCCTGGCGGAGCTTGCTGGTATCGAGGATGGGGCGGCGATCGGTGGGGCGGTAAAGATCGGGAGCCACCTCGATGCTGGGGGAGAGCCCGGCGATCTGGCAGAGCTGGTGGAGAATTTCCCCGATGCGGACCGGCGAGCCGGCGGCGATGTTGTAGGCCTCGCCGGCACGGCCTTTTTCCAGGAGCAGGGAGTAGGCCCGGCAGACGTCCCGGACATCCGTGAAATCCCGTTCTGCCTCCATGTTGCCCACGCGGAGGACCGGCTCGCGCCGCTGGAGGGCGATCTCCGCCAGTTGGGCGGCGAAGGAGGAGACCACGAAGCGGCGCGATTGCCCGGGGCCAATATGGTTGATGGGGCGGGCGGTCATGGCGTGGAGTCCGTAGCGCCGGGCATAGAGCAGGGCCAGCAGGTCGGCGCTCATTTTGGATATGGCGTAGGGATTCTCGGGGTGGAGGGGTTCGCTTTCGGACAGGGCGTGCAGGGCATTGGCGGCCTTGCCATAAATCTCGGCGGAGGTCACCACGAGCACCCGGGCGGAAGGCGCCTGGCGGCGGAAGGCCTCCAGCAGGTGAAGGGTTCCAATGACATTGACCGAAAAGACCAAATCCGGATCAGTCCAACCCAGGGGAACAAAGGCGATGCCACCCAAGTGCAGGGCGGCATCGGGCTGGATCTCCCGGATCAGCGACTCCAGGCCGGTGGCATTGCGCAAATCCAGGCCATGCAGGTTTTGGGCGCCAGCGGGGACATGCGCGGGCAGGTCCAGTCCCAGCACCTCATGCCCCTCAGACTGGAGGAGTTCCGTGGCGCGGCGGCCCACGAATCCCATGGCGCCTGTGAGCAGGACCCGCATGCGTTACTTCTTCACCTGCTTCCAGCGTTCCAGGTCGGCATCCACCATCATCCGGACCAACCCGTTGAAGTCCACCTCGGGCACCCAGCCCAGATTCTTCCGGGCTTTGGCTGAGTTGCCGAGCAGTTGGTCCACTTCCGCCGGGCGCATGAGGGAGGGATCCGTCGTCACATATTTCTGCCAGTCAAGGCCGACATGGCTGAAGGCGGCCTCGAGAAATTCGCGCACGGAATGGGTGACGCCGGTGGCCACGACATAGTCATCCGGCTGGTCCTGCTGGAGCATCATCCACATGGCGCGGACATAGTCGCCGGCGAACCCCCAATCGCGCTCGGCTTCGATGTTGCCCATGGGGAGCTTGTCGGCCAGGCCCAGCTTGATTTGGGCCACGGCATCCGTGATTTTGCGGGTGACGAATTCCTTGCCGCGGCGCGGGCTCTCGTGGTTGAAGAGGATGCCGGAGAGGGCGTAGAGGCCGTAGCTTTCGCGATAGTTGACGGTGATGTAGTGGCCGTAGGCCTTGGCGACGCCATAGGGACTGCGGGGATGGAAGGGGGTGGTCTCCACCTGCGGGACCTCGCGCACCTTGCCGAACATTTCACTGCTGGAGGCTTGGTAAAAGCGGGCCTTGGGGCAAACCAGCCGGAGGGCTTCCAGCACGCGCGTAACGCCGATGGCGGTGAACTCGCCGGTCAGCATCGGCTGGTTCCAGGAGGTGGGCACAAATGACATGGCGGCGAGGTTGTACACCTCGTCCGGCTGGACCTCTTCCAGGAGCTTGATGAGCGAAAGCTGGTCGAGCAGGTCGGCCTGCCGCAGATGGAGGCGGTCCTTGATGTGGCCAATGCGTTCATAGGTTTCCGTGCTGGCCCTGCGGACCATGCCATACACCGTGTAGCCCTTTTCCAGCAGAAAATCCGCCAGGTAGGAGCCGTCCTGTCCCGTGATGCCCGTAATCAATGCTTTCATGTGTTCCTTTGCTTCAGGGTTCAGACCCCCATTTTTGTCGTATGGTGTTGAGGCCTTCCAGCACCGCCTCGCGCGGGGTGCGCGGCGTGGGTTCGATGACCTTGATGACATCCGGCCCGGCAAATCGTTTCAGGCGCGCGAAGTCCACTCCGCCCTGTCCAGGCATCAAATGGTCCTGGGCCGGGGGGATTACATCGTGGATATGCAGGCCGGCCAGCCGGGGGCTGAACCGGTCGAGCCAGCGTTCCTGGTTGATGAAGCCCAGGATTTCGCGGATGCGCCCGTGCCCGATGTCGTGCCAATGGGCCAGCCAGGGAGAGTCGAAGCGCCGGAAGAGATCCTCCATCTCCACCTCGGTGGGGATGGACTCCCAGGTGGGCAGATTTTCAATGGCCAGGCGGACGCGGTATTCTTCCAGCACGGGCAGGAGCTTTTCAATGCTTTCGCCCAAGTAGTCCAACTGCTTGTGGACCTTCTTCTCGCGCTGGACTTGGAGCTTCAACTTGATTTTTTCGTACTGATCTCCGAATTGCTGGCCCTGCTCGTAGAGGGCATGGAGCTGGCGGGAGAAGTCATCCATGGAGACGTTCCCGGAATGGACAATGACCGCTTTGGCGCCCACTTCCGCGGCAAAGCGGATGGTGCGGTGGATATGGGTCACGGCGCTTTCCCGCAGGCGCGGGTCGGGATCCGCCGGGGTGAACAACTCGGGGTGTCCGTGGGGTGCTCCGACGGGAACGGGGCAGAAATTATGCACGCTGTCTATGCGGACGGCGTTTTTCCTGACCATGTCGAGCACGCCTGGCGCGAGCTCCACGCGCAGGTCATAGCCCAGCTCCACCGTATCGAAGCCCATGTCCAGGATTTCCTGGATCATGTCCTCTCCCCGGATATGGCGTCCGGCATTCCATCGTGTTGTCAGTGCGATCTTCATGATTTCAAGTTGATCTGGAACTCTAGCACAGAACAGTCCGGGAGAAAAAGGGGGAATGTTCGTGTAAAACAGGAAGGGCCAATATCCAGCATTGGCCCCTCCCGCATTTTTTCGGCGGTCATCCGCCCCTTGGGGGCGGATGGCGCCGTCAGCCATATGGCTGTTTGACTAGAAACTGCGCATGCGCGCACGCGCAGATTTCCGGCGGCGCTTTTCACTCGGCTTTTCATAATGCCGATGCGCACGGATTTCCCGCATGATGCCTTCGCGATCCAATTTCTTTTTCAAGCGGCGAAGCGCCTTGTCCACGGATTCGCCTTTGCGTATTTTAACTTCGGACACGGTTTAAATTCACTCTCCCTTCCTGATCCTGGTGCCTGGTACAGGCTTTTTCTTTCAAACCGGGAACGCTAGTGAAATGCCCCGGCATTGTCAAACGGAAGCTGTATCTATTTATGGGTGCTGGATACCGCCTGGCGGCCCATGGAATGGTACGTAAAGCCGAGTTTTTGCATTATTTTGGGGTCGAATGTGTTGCGACCATCAATCATGACCGGGCAGGCCATGACATCCTTCAATTTCTTCAGGTCAATGTCTTTGACCTGCGGCCATTCCGTCAAAATAACCAGCAAATCGGCGCCCTTGGCGCATTCCAGCAGATCCTGGTAATAGTCCAAATCCGGGAATTGTTCCCGGAACTTGGACTCGGCCACCGGGTCCCACAACTTGAGTTTGGCCTTATTTTCCAGCAACTGGGAGACGATATAGAGCGAGGGGGCCTCCCGGATGTCGTCGGTATTGGGCTTGAAGGCCAGTCCGAAGATGGCTACGGTCTTGTCCTGCACCACCCAGAGTTCGTGCTGAATTTTCTTCAGCAGGTACTCGCGCTGGGCCTTGTTGATGCGTTGGACCTCCTTGAGCAGTTCGAAGTTGTAGCCCATCCGGTCCGCCAGATGGACGAAGGCGTCCACATCCTTCGGGAAGCAGGACCCGCCGAATCCGACCCCGGCATTTAGGAAGCGCGGGCCAATGCGCTTGTCCAGGCCCATTCCGCGAGCGACTTCCTCCACATCCGCCCCGGCCAGCTCGCAAATGCGGCTGACGGCGTTGATGTAGGATATCTTGATGGCCAGGAAGGAGTTGGAGGCGTGCTTAGTCAGTTCCGCGCTGGTCACGCTCATCTGAAGGAATTCACAGCCGCTCTTTTGAATGATGGGCGCATAAATGTCGCGCAGGAGCTTGGCCGCGCGTTCGCTTTCCACGCCCACGACAATGCGGTCGGGGCTGAAGGCATCCTCGATGGCGGAGCCTTCCCGCAGAAATTCTGGATTGGAGGCCACGTCAAAATCAATGTCCGAGCGCAAGTATTTGGTGACCGCGCGCTTGAGTTCCTCGCCCGTATTGGCCGGAACCGTGCTTTTCTCGACCAGCAGGCGGTAAGAGGTCATGTGCTCCGCGACTTTGCGGCCCACCTGCTCGACGTAGGAGAGATTGGCCTCGCCGCGCGCGCCCGGGGGGGTGCCCACGGCAATAAAAATCACCTCCGCGAACTCAGTGCCTTCCTGGATGGAGGTCGAGAAGCGCAGGCGCCCGGCGTCCACGTTGCGCTTGACCATTTCTTCCAGGCCCGGCTCATAGATCGGCATGTGCATCTGCTTGAGCATGGCGATCTTGCGCTCATCGTTGTCCACGCACATCACCTCGTGCCCGATTTCCGAAAAACAAGTGCCTGTCACCAGCCCCACATAGCCCGTTCCAACAACTGTGATCTTCATTTCTTCTTCATCCTCCATCGTGGTCAAAGGGTGGGCACTATAGCCGTGCGCCGGATTTTATGCAACCGCGAAACTGTCAAGATTTTTTGAAGGATTGCATTCTGGCGGGGGCTTGATATAAGGTGAATACTCTATTTCATTTCACCATCAGCCAACAGGAGGAATCTTTGAACGAAAAAGCAGGATCTGAATCCCCACAAAATAGCCGCGGCGCCATGCACCGCATCACCAACCATCTCATCCAACTCCAGGAGCTGACGATAGCCCTTGCCCAGCAGGAGGCATCCATGCCCGGCACCCGCCTGGCGCAACTGGAGTCCTCCATTCAAACGCTGGCCAGCGAATTGCCCGCGCCCATTTACAGCCAATTCCATCGGTTGGAAAAAAAGGGCCTGGTGGCCGTGGTGCCGGTCGCCAAAGGGGTCTGCTCGGCTTGTGGCATGGTCTTGCCGGTGAGTCTCGTCCATGCGGTTCATGCCGCCGAGAAACTGCATTCCTGCCCAAGTTGCGCCCGCATCCTGTATTATCCCGAGTCGTCCGCACGCAATATCCGCAAAAGCCAGCGCCGGAGCGAGGCTCCCAGGGTCGGCATTGAACGGTTCTCCTCGCAGGAATTGATGGTTCCCCAGCTGGCCTCCACCGAGCGTGATGATGTGATTGCCGAACTGTGCAACAAGCTGGAGGCCGAATCCTTTGTGGATAATGGCGCCCGGCTGTTCGAGGAAGCCTTGCGCCGTGAGGCGATTGTCAGCACGGCGGTCGAGGGCGGCCTGGCGTTCCCGCACGTGCGTGGCGTGGAGGGCGGCGCGCTGACCATGGCCTTGGGCCTGAGCAAGAAGGGCATCAAGTTCAGCGCCGGTTCAAAAGCGCTGACCAAGGTCGTTTTTTTCATGGTGATTCCCACGGCCGCGAGCGCGTTCTATCTCAAATTGCTTTCTGGGCTTGCCCAGACCTTCCAGAAGGAGGAGGCCCGGGAGAAGCTGTTGGAGTGCGAGACACCCGACAAGCTTTGGAAAGCCCTGATGAAGGCGACCAAGAGCACCATCCAATAAGCCGTGACACCCGGCGCAAGAAAGGATGCCGATGCCCCGAAAATACGAGCACAACGAGCCGGTTTGCAGGGTCAAGGCGGTCCAGGTGGCGGGGGTGCAGATTGCGCCGCGACCGAATGACATTGCCTACAATTTGGAAAAAACCATTACGTGGTACCGCCGTGCCGTTCAGGAGACAGGCGCCCGGTTGGTGGTCTTTCCGGAGAGCATCACGACAGGCTTCCATCCCAATATGCCGATGGAGGACTTTCATGCGCTGTTGCCCCGCAATATTGATTCCATTCTGCGGCCTGTCCAAAAGGCCTGCCGCGAGGCCCGCGCCTATTGCGTCCTGCCCACCTACGAGCGTGGCCGCGAGCGGCACACCATCTACAACAGCGCCTTTCTGATTGACGCCCACGGCGAGGTGGCGGGCATCTACCGCAAGACGCATCCGTTCCCCAGCGAGCGGCTGAGCGCGGGCGGCTGGACCACGCCAGGGCATGAGTATCCGGTCATCCCCACGGAGTTTGGCGCGGTGGGCATGATGATTTGTTATGACGGCGATTTCCCGGAGGTTTCCCGCATCCTGGCCATCAAGGGCGCGCAAATCATCGCCCGTCCCTCCGCCCTGCTGAGGGGTTTTGACATCTGGGAAACCACCAACAAGGTGCGCGCGTACGACAATCATGCCTATGTCGTGGCCGTCAATGCCGTGGGCACGGACGCCTCTGGCACGCATTACTTTGGACACAGCATGGTGGTTTCGCCCATTGCCCAGTGCCTGGCGCAGGCGCGCGGCACCGAGGAAATCATCTATGCCCGGCTGGATCCGGACCCTATCAAGCGGCTGACCTATGGGTCGGATGCGCCCATGCATTTCGACCATTTGGAAGACCGAAACGTGGCCTCCTATGGCGACGTGCTCACCCGTCCTTCGCGCAGTCTCTTTGAGCCGGCCCGCCGGTTCAGTCTTCATCATTCCAAGCGCCGGCCGTCCGCGCGCGGGAGGTCCTGATGCCCTTCGATTCCCGTAAAAAAGAGTATGAGCGCCGGCTCGCCGCCGGGCGCAAGTTCGCCCGCGGACGTCTCGTAGAAAAAAGCGAGGCCACGGCCCTGCTCAACGCTATCCTGCGCCGGGGCGACCGGGTGTGCCTCGAAGGCGACAACCAGAAGCAGGCGGATTTTTTTGCGCGGTGCCTCCTCGAAGTGGACCGCCGGCGCATCCACGATTTGCACATGATCCAGTCCACCGTGGCCCTGCCCGAGCACATCGAGCTGTTCCGGCGCGGGATTGCCTCGCGCCTGGACTTCGCGTATTCCGGGCCACAATCCAAGGCGCTGTTTCAGCTTGTCGAGGAAAAGAAGGTCCGCATCGGCGCGATTCACACCTACCTGGAATTGTACGGGCGCTATTTCGTGGACCTGTGCCCGCAGGTGTCCCTGCTGGTGGCCGAGGCCTGCGACGAAGACGGCAATCTCTTCACCGGTTTCAACACCGAGGATACCGCCCTGATTGCCGAGGCCACCCATTTCAAGATGGGCGTGGTCGTCGTACAGGTGAAAAAGAAAATGCGCCGCCTGCCGCGCGTGGATATTCCGGCGGACTGGGTGGATTTCATTGTCGTCACGGGTGAGGACTGCCACCTCCAGGCGCTGTTCACCCGCGATCCGGCGCGCATCACCTCCCAGCAGGTGCTCATGGCGATGATGACCCTGAAGGGCATCTATCAGGAATATGGCGTGCGCTCGCTGAACCACGGGCTGGGATATGCCACCGCCGCCATCGAGCTTCTTCTGCCCACCTACGGGCGCGAGCTGGGGCTGAAGGGAAAGGTCTGCACCCAGTGGGTGCTCAATCCGCATCCCACCCTGATTCCCGCCATTGAGCGAGGCTTTGTCGAACATGTCTATGCCTTTGGCGGCGAGCCGGGCATGGAGGACTATGTCCGGGCCCGAAGCGATGTCTTCTCCATCGGGCCGGATGGCCACATGCGCTCGAATCGCTGTTTTGCGCATATCGCCGGGCTCTATGCCATTGACCTTTTCATTGGCGCCACGTTGCAGATAGACCGCTATGGCAACAGCTCGACCGCCATCCAGGGCATGATCGCCGGCTTTGGCGGCGCGCCCAATCTGGGCGGCACCCCGCCGGGCCGCCGCAACTATTCCCCCGCGCTCATCAAGGCCGGCCAATGGCACGACGGCGGCGTCTTTCAGGGGCGCAAGCTGGTGGTCCAGATCACCCCCACCGTCAGCGAGAAGAAAGGTATCCCTGTTTTTGTGGATGAACTCGATGCCCTGGAACTGCACCGCCGCGGACTCTTTGCCAAACCACCGGTCATGATCGCCGGCGACCAGGTCACGCATATTGTCACAGAGAAAGGCATCGCCTATCTCGACCGGTGCCCCGACCTGGAGACCCGCATGAAGGCCCTTGCCGCCGTCGCAGGCGATACCCCGGTGGGGCGCACCCTCCGCAAGTCCTCCATCGGCGCCCTGCGCCGCGCCGGCCTCGTGAAGACCCCGGAGGATCTGGGCCTTGATGTGGCCCGCGCCACCCCCGAACTCCTCGCCGCGCACAACCTCAAGGATCTTGAACGCATCTCCAAGGGCCTTTATAAAATTCCCCAAGGCGTGACCGGCTGAGTCCCTCGCAACTCATCCTCGTACTCATACTCTTACTCGTACTCATACTCATTCTCATCCTTGTGGGCTTGCACGCTCTATAGCGAGATATTCGGCCTATTCAAACCCGTCTGTCATGCTGAGCCGCCGGGGCGCATGCGCCCCCGGCATGTCGAAGCATCTCCTGCCGCCCCCGGGAATCCCTCGTTCGTTGCTTGCCCCGCCGTTGCGTCTTCGCGAAGGGGGCCAACAATCCAAAACAAGAAAAGGAATTAACCCCACGGATGGCAAAGCGGTCCCACGGATGAGGAAAAGCACGAATCCTGCTCACACACCTAGTCGCCCCGCCA
>CAZFSE010000073.1:0-19854 GCA_964521805.1 uncultured Verrucomicrobiota bacterium | reverse complement strand
GGGCATCTCCCAGCAGGGTGTGCTTGAATCGCTCCGCCCATAGATGCCCGCGTCTGCGGGTCTTGCGAGTGCGATTGAACCAGCGGGAAAAGTCTTGCTCCAAGGTCTGCATGTAGTGGCTGATGTCTCTCATGCGCGCCCCTATCTTGGCACAGCGGGGATCGGAGGGAGTCAGGGTGCGGCGGCCTTTGTGATAGGCGTTATAGCGAGCGCACACCTCCTCGGGCGTGGGAGACTCTGCCGGCGCATGAGCGACCACATGGAAATGGTTGGACATGACGTGATAGGCCACAACCTTGACGGTGTAAAAGGCGTCCTGCTTATGTAACAGCCTGATAAAGAACTCCTTTTCCTTGTAGCCAAATGGGAAATCGGCGGGTTCCCCCGCCACCCGGTTAAACAAATGATAAAACATCGGACGGTCGTCCGGCTTAAAGCGTGGTCTGCGCATGGTTCGTTCCTTTCATGATAGCCTCCTACTATCATAAAGAAACGAGCACCCCGTTTTTCCGGTACTTTTTTGAAAATAAATGAAATATTTTGCCTGTCCCCCCAAAGGAACTGCTGGCTTGCAGTAATTCTGCTTTCAGGCAACATGCTTTTCATCATGCGACATAGCACCTGGCCCGCGAAACAGGCCGCTGTAGAAAAAGGAAGCATATGAAGAAACGCCTTCACAGAACCGTGTTCTTTGCCTGCCTCCTCAGCATTATGCTCTGCCGTGGGGTGAACGGAGAGGCAACCTGCGCTATTTTCACGCGCCAACCTGACGATCCGGTTCAGCAGGAAATCATTGCGGAGGTTCGGCGGCAACTCCAAAACGATCAACAGATTACCCTGGCCCACGGAGAGGGCGGCGTTGTTGCACGGAATACCAGCGCGATCAACGGATCCTTCACTGATGGGGGCGTTGTGTCGAGGGTTCAACTTGGAGCGGAGCTTGATAGCGAGCTGTTGGTCCTGATGGATACCGTCACCTTCAACGAAGCCACGGCCGTCAACCTGATCGTGGCGGAAACCAGCATGGGAATCCGGCTGTTGGTCGAAACGTTCGCGTGGAAAAAGGGCAAGTCGGAGTCCCTGGCCCAGGCCATCGTCGAGGCCATCCGCTATGCCAACGAAAAACGACGCGCTGGCGTGAGCGTGGTCTATGCGGTGCCTCCCTTCAAATGCCAGGACATTTCGCTAAGATATGCTTACCTCATGCAACCCTACGCCACCTTTGTGGAGCAACAACTGCTGGCGCAGGAGGGGGCTGTGGTTGTGGAAATCGAGGAGGCAGAAGCCATGCTTCTGGCCTCCGACGGAGCCAAGCGTCCGTTGCCCTATTTCATTACCGGGGCTTTCCGAAATGAGGTGGCTGAGAATGAACGCACCGTCTGTTTTAGCCTCACCATGGCCCTTGGCAACCAGACCCTGGAGACGAGGCAAACTCCGCCCCTGCCTCTGCACGAGACCGCAACTGTCTTGCAGATGACGGTGGCCGAATTGGTCAAGACCCACGTCAAGGCAGGCGTCACGCACCCTTTCGATGCCCGGCAGGAATGTGCCGGCCTGGTGCGGCAAGCCAGGGACTTCAGCATGGTGGGCTACTGGAAAGAGGCCATTGCCCTCTACCATGCCGCGCTTCTTGTGGATCCGAAGTCCGAAGAGGCCGCCCTTGGATTGCTCGATACATATGCCGATGTGCTCAAAATACCACCCACGAAAATGGGGCATGAATTCGATATCATTGAGCTGGGAGAGCGAATGGCTGACCTCCTCGCGTCCCTGCCAGAGGGATGTTACGTGACCGGACGGGACCGGATCAGCAAGGCCCAAGGGATACTGTGCTCCTATTTTCACTTCTTTGGCAGTCCGATCGAGGTGGACGAAACCATGAAGACCCGCTACCGAATGGCCTGCGCGGACCTTGCCGAAACTGCTTTGTTCACACTCAGGCAATCCAGCCGGAAGATGAATCCGGATGAGCTGACGCGAACGTCAGCCCGTCTTGCAGGCAAGTGTGCGGATGTGATTTCCAAGCAGGATCCAAAGTACGCCGATGATCTCTGGATGGAACTCCTGCTGACGCTAAACCCCTACAGCAATGGCTTCAGCCTGCAGTTCGCCAATCTTACGCGAACGTATTATTCCATTTCATTTGATAAGCTTGAGGCTTCGGACAACGCACAGATTCGCCTCGTCGCGACCCTCAGCCATCTGGTCCGCCAGATCAGGGATCCGGACAGTCATGACAAGCTGTGGAAAGAGATTGAATCGGTTAAAGGCTACGACACCCTGAGCCTTGCTGACCAACAGCAGATCCGCAAGGTTGCAGACACGATTCTGCAAAGGCGGATGGCCAGCCGCAAGGCGGAGATCATCACCGGCGCCACAGGGCTCAGCCTCTCCAACATGACCGCGCACATCCTGGCCCAATCGCCTGCAGGCGCCTCGAATGTGACCGACTGGATCATAGAGGCCGGCGGCTTGGAATATGTCTCCACAGACAAGGGCATCCATGCCGTCACAGGCCCCAACGCCTTCTCCTTGTTCGCTGAGGACGGCGCAGAGCGCATGACATGGGACGGACGCCATCTATGGTTGCTGACAGCCCAAAGCCTCTCCATTCGGTTGCCGAACGCCAAGGAAATCGCCGCCTTTCAAGGTGATGCCTTGCCATTTCCCTTGCTGGCAGACAAATGCTGGCTTTTTTCATTTGAGCCTGGATGGTGCGGCTTTTTCGCGGCGGAGGAAAAAGAGGGTGCCCGGCGAAACTGGGCGGCCAATTTCGACATCCGAAATGCGGGGGCGGACGGGGCTGGTGCCGTCACAACTTTCTTTGAGGCCCATGCGCAAAAGGACGACGGCAACACCCTTCATGTGGCCTTTACGCCAAGCTGGGTGCTCCGAATTGGCGCGCCTGCGGAATACAAGGTGGGCGCCTACGGGAACAACCCGCTCTGCCTGGACTTCAAGAACGAAAGCACCCAGCCCCTCCCGAAAGGCCTGCATCGCAGTTTCTGTGCCGTGAACGACCAGGACACGGTCTGGCTTGCGGCCAGTGACTTTGAAGACCACCAGCAAAGCTGGAAAATTTTCCGGTGGGGCAATCAAGGTGAAGCTCCTGCCTTATGGTACGAACAGACACCCTACCCCTACGAAGAAGGAGGCTCGGGCGGCTCCATCTTCCAGGCCATCTTTGTTGACGGAAAGAACCTGCATCTCATCTGCCATCCGCGGCGAAAGCCGGCGTGGTTCGTCCTGGACTTGGAAAGCAAGCGCGTGGCCGTTGTCACGGATCGGTTGCCCGAGGAACTCAATGCCTGGCACAAGAATCCGCGCTTTGTCCACTCGCGTTTTTATGGCTGGCTGTGCCTGACCCAGGGGCGCGTCTACCAGGTGACTTTGCCGCCCTTCGACCTCCTGCCCAAGTTCCAGCCACCTGCTGACAAGGAGGCTTTATGACCCAGCAAATTCGCTCTGACACGATCATGAACCATCACATAGCCCTGATTGAGGCGGGGGATCGTCTGGCATTCTTCCGCGAGTATCTCAAGGGCAAGCGCGTCCTGCATGTTGGCTGTACCGATTTTCCCCGCTTCAATCCCGCGAACAATCTGCACATCACGCTCAACCGCTTCGAACTGGCCGCCCTGCATGGGCTGGACATTGACCGGCAGGGCATTGAAGAACTGAGCCGCCATGTGAACCAGCCACTGTACAGCGCCTTTGACCAGGTGACAGAGGCATACGACGTGGTCCTCGTCCCGGAGGTGCTGGAGCATACCCTCAATGCGGGATTGTTTCTTCAGCAACTGATGAAGCTGAACACCTCCGAGATTTTGCTGATTGCTCCAAACGCCATAGACATGGTCCTGCACAACCCCGGGAGCTTTGGATGGGTGAGCAGGGGCGGCGACCGCCTCTATCGTGAAACCGTCCACAGCGATCACTGCTGTTATTATTCGCCCATGACGCTCGCCGCCACGGTACGCAAGGCCATCGCGGAGTATGCGCCAGACGCCTGGGCGATCACCGGGCTTTTCGTCACTGGAATCTCTGTGGGGTGCGTGATCCGCCGCTTCGGATCAAAAAGTGCTGTGTAGCGAACGCCCGGCCTTATCCCAGCTTCTGCTCCAGCAGGGCCATGACCACCTGGGGGTTGGCTTTGCCGCGGCTGAGTTTCATCACCTGGCCCACCAAATGTTGCAAGGCGGCCTTTTTCCCGGCCTTGAAATCGGCCACGGACTTGGGATTGGCGGCAATGGCCTGATTGGCAAATTCCTCCAGCGCGCCGGAATCACTGACCTGCGCCATGCCCTTTTCCTGCACGATCTTCGCAGGATCCCCACCCCGCTCCAGCAGGTGGTTGAACACCTCCTTGGCGCTAGGCATATTGATGGTTTTGGACTCCACCAGCTGGATCAATTCCGCCAGCGCCTTGGGCGTCACGCGCGCCTGCTGAATGTCCATGCCCTTCTCGGTGAGCGCGCGAAGCACTTCGGTCATAATCCAGTTGGAGGCGGCCTTTGGACTGCCGCACAGCCGGGCGGTCTCTTCGTAATAATCGGCCACTGCCTGATCGGCCACCAGAACGCCGGCATCGTATTCGGGCAGGCTGTACTCCTTGAGGAAGCGCTCGCGGCGAGCCCCCGGCAGTTCGGGCAATTGCTTTCTCCACTGCTCGATCTGCTCCTGGCTCAGCACCACGGGCATTAGGTCCGGTTCGGGGAAATAGCGGTAGTCATGGGCATACTCCTTGCTCCGCATGGCCAGGGTCACCCCGGCGGCATCATCCCAGCGGCGGGTTTCCTGCTGAATGGTCCCGCCCTTGCCCAGCACCTCCATCTGCCGTTTGATTTCATACGAAAGCGCCCGATGCACGCCTTTGAAGGTGTTCATGTTCTTCAGCTCGGTCTTGACCCCCAGCTCCTTCTGCCCCTCGGGGCGCACACTGCAATTGACGTCGCACCGCAGATTGCCCTCCTCCAGATTGCACTCGCTGATGCCGCCATACACCAGGATTTGCTTGAGCGCCAGGAGAAAGGCAAACGCCTCGTCCGCCGAACAAAGGTCCGGCTCCGTCACCAACTCCATCAACGGAGTACCCGCCCGGTTGAAATCAATGCCGCTGGAATTGTCAAAATGCATGTTTTTGCCCACATCCTCTTCCTGGTGAATGCGGGTGACCTTGACCACCCTCCTCTGCCCTTCCACCTCGATTTCGACACCTCCGCCCAAGCACAGGGGCTGGTCATACTGGGAAATCTGGTAGTTCTTCGGCATGTCGGGATAGAAATAATTCTTCCGGTCGAACTTGCTGTACGGATTGATGCGGCACCCGATCATCAGGCCGGTCATCACACAGAGGCGGATCGCCTCCTCGTTCATCACCGGCATGGCGCCGGGATAACCCAGGCAAACCGGGCAGATGTTGGTGTTGGGCTCCGTGCCAAAGCTGGTGGGGCATCCGCAGAACATTTTGGTGCGGGTCTTCAACTGCACATGCACTTCCAATCCAATGGTGGGAATATACTTCATGAGCTCACCTCCGCCCGCGGGCCGGGTCTTCTGGCGCAGACGCCAGACGCCTGCTCATAGGCATGGCCCACGCGCAGGATGCGATCCTCCTGAAAGGCCGGGCCCAGGACTTGCAATCCGATTGGCAGGCCCTCCGGGGTGAAGCCGCACGGCACCGACAGCCCGCAGATGCCGGCCAGGTTGGCGGTGACGGTAAAGATATCGCCCAGGTACATTTGGAGCGGATCATCCATCTGCTCGCCCAGCCGATAGGCCGCCGTGGGCGCGACGGGGGTCAACAGCGCATCGCATTGTTCAAACGCCTTCCGGAAATCGTTGCGAATGAGGGTGCGCACCTTTTGCGCGCGCAGGTAATAGGCGTCATAGTAGCCACTGCTAAGCACATAAGCGCCCAGAATGATGCGCCGTTTGACCTCGGTGCCAAATCCCGCGGCGCGGGTCTTGTTATACTGATCTGTCGGATCCTCGCCCTCGACGCGCAAGCCATAGCGCATGCCATCGAACCGCGCGAGGTTGGCAGACGCCTCCGCCGTGGCAATGACATAATACGCCGCGATCGCGTACCGGGTATGGGGCAGGCTGACATCAACCACCTCCGCGCCAAGCGCCCGGCATTGTTCCACGGCCGCGCAAACCGCCTGTTCCACGGAAGGCGACATCCCCTTCACGAAATACTCTTTCGGCAGGCCCAGCTTCATCCCCTTGAGATCCGGAATCAGTGCCGCGGAATAGTCCGGCACGGGGAGGTTCACCGTGCTGGAGTCCATTGGATCGAGCCCGGCCATGGCCTCCAGCAACAGCGCGGCATCCCGCACGTCCTTGGTCATCGGGCCAATTTGGTCCAGCGAAGAGGCATAGGCGGTCAGCCCATACCGCGAGACACGCCCATACGACGGCTTGAGCCCCACGCACCCGCAGAATGAAGCCGGCTGGCGGATCGAGCCGCCGGTATCCGAGCCCAGCGCCGCGAGCGCTTCATCCGCCGCCACGGCGGCGGCGGATCCACCGCTCGAGCCGCCGGGAACATACTCCAGATTCCACGGATTCCGCGTCTTCTGATACGCCGAGTTCTCCGTGGTCGAGCCCATGGCAAACTCATCCATGTTGGCGCGGCCCAGAAAAATCATGCCGCGAGCGCGCAGGCGGGCCACCGCCGTTGCATCATAGGGTGACACATAGCCCTGGAGAATCTTGGAACCGCAGGTACAGGGCTGGCCGGCCACGTTCAGCACATCCTTGATGGCCACCGGGAGCCCCAGCCAGGGATCGCACACGCCACCGCCCGCGCGCAGGCGGTCCGCCTCGCGTGCCTGGGCCAGCGCCGATTCCGCATCCACGGACAGATAGGCATGAATCCGGGGCTCAACGGCCTCCATGCGCTGGAGCAATGCCCGGACGATTTCCTCGGAACTGCATTGTCCCTTCGCCAACAAGCGCCCGGCGGAATGAAGGGTGTGTTCGTAAAGTTCCATTGTCTTCCCCTATTCAATGATCTTGGGTGCCACAAACTGCCCGTTGCGTTCCAACGGAGCGTTGGCCAGCGCCTTCTCGCGGTCCATGCAGGGACGGGGCTCATCCTTGCGCAACACGTTCTGCACCGGCACGGCATGAGCCGTGGGCTCCACGCCCTCGACCTTCAGGGCGCCCAGCTCCTTCACATAGTCCAGGATGTGATCCAACTGCCCTTGAAAAAGCGCCGCCTCCTCATCCGTCAAATCCAGCCGGGCCAGATGCGCAACATACCGCACATCCATCCCTTCCGCCTGTTGAGAAAAGTCCGCCACAATCCATCCTCCATTTTTAAAGAGAGAGGCCAGTGTAGAAAGTCAACCGGCGCATTGCAAGAGGGAGCTCACGGCAATTGCACCCCTGACGTTTGATGGAGATCCCTGCTGATTTCCCTGTTTCTTCGCCCCAAGCCATGGGTGAGCAGTCCCAGCCCGCCTCAACGCCGCAAACCGCCAAGGCGGGGTTTAAAGCCCGGCCCTGGCGGTTTTTAATCTCCGTTCGGCTCCTGTCAGGCGAACAGCTTACTCCTCATCCCAACGTCCATGGTGGCCATCCTCCACCCACACCCTGGCCGTAAAGGTCCGGTAATAGCCCGGTTGCCAGACCCGGCAAACTCGTCCGCCGCGCGTGCGCTCATGCACCCAGCAACCCGGCACCCATTCCCGGCGAGGCTGATGGATATAGCGGCCCCTTCGTACCGGGCGCCGCTCCACCACCACCGGGCGCTCCACATAGACGGGGCGCTCCACATAGACCGGACGATCCACATAGACTTCGGTGCGTGCCGGAGGGCACCGGTTATTCCAGGCATCCGCCACCACCACGCCCCCCAGAAAGCCCAGTGCGGCCGCCCATTCACGATTCATCGCCTGCGCGGTTGTTGACCCCGCCACCAACAAGATCACCATCCAAAGACAAATGGCTGTTTTCATGACGCTGTCTCCTTTCTACAGCCTTGGACGCAGGCACACCGGGTTTATTCATTTTCCCTGAAAAACAGAAAAGGCGGGAGAAAAAGCGCAATCCCGCTATAGACGCCCCCCGGGGAACGCGGTACATTGGTCACGGTATGAAAAAACGAATCCTTTTTGTGGATGACGAATCCAGCATCCTGGAAATGCTTCGGCACATGCTTCGCAACATGCTTTTGGAATGGGAAATGTCCTTTGCCAAGAGCGGCCAGGAGGCCCTGGCCCTGATGAAAGAGGCCCCCTACGATGTCATTGTTTCCGATGTCCGCATGCCGGGCATGGACGGCGTGGAGCTGTTAAACAAGGTCAAGGCCGACTACCCCCGCATGGCGCGGTTTGTTTTTTCCAGCGAGTCCGACCGGGATGTCGTGTACCGGCTGGTAGGCTCGACACATCAGTTTCTGTTGAAACCCTACGACCTGTCGCTGATCAAGGACACCATCGCCCGTGCGATTTCGCTGAAGGAAATGTTGACCGCGGAAAGCCTCGAGTTGATGGTCTCTCAGATCAAGACCCTCCCCAGCCTGCCGGAGCTGTACTACCAGGTGCTTCGCGAACTGCAATCGCCCAACCCCTCTCTCGACAAGGTGGGCTCCATCATCAGTCAGGACATGGCGATGAGCGCCAAGCTCCTGCAGATGGTCAATTCGGCGTTCTTTGGCTTGCGCCAGCACATCTCCAGCCCCACGCAGGCGGCGACCTTGCTGGGCGTGGACATTCTGAAATCGCTCGTACTGGTGGTGCATATTTTCAGCGAAAAGAACGGACTGGCCGTCAGCGGCTTTTCGATGAAAGACCTCTGGACGCACAGCCTCTCGGTGGCCCTGATGTCCCAGGACATTGCGGTTCAACAGAACATTGAAAAGAAGTCTGCTGAAATGGCCTTTATTGCAGGGCTGTTCCACGATCTGGGCAAATTGGTGCTGATGTCCAACATGCCCGAGCCGTATGGGAAGGCGCTGGCGGAAGCCCGCAAACAGCATGTGTGCGCCGTGGACATCGAGCACGAGGTTTTGGGGGCCAGCCATGCCGAGGTGGGGGCCTATCTGCTGGGGCTGTGGGGCTTTGCCGAACCCATTGTGCAAGCCTGCGCCTTCCACCACCAGCCTTCGCAGTGCAAGGACCAGAGCTTTGGACCGCTGACCACTGTGCATGCCGCCAACGTTTTTGACCATGAGATACAACCCCGGCACTCGGGAGAGGCCCTGGACAAAATGGACATGGAGTACATGGAACGGCTGGGGTTGACGGATCGTGTCTCGCTATGGCGCGCGGCCTGCGGGAGCGTCCAGAGCACCGCCAAGAAAACCTATCACGGTGATCAGGCCGCGGGGTTCTGACCCGCCAGCGCCCACAGCAAAAGAATGACCAGCGCCAGCGCCAGCCGGTACCAGCCAAAGGGCGCCAGGGTATGCCGGGCCAGCAGGCGCATCAGCCAGCGAATCGCCACCCACGCCCCCAGGAACGAGACGATCAACCCGGTGGCAAACAGCGGCGCATCAGAGGTGGTCAAGTCCGGAAGGTTCTTCCACAAATCATAAAGTCCCGCGGCCATCAAAAGCGGCACGGCGGCAAAAAAGGAGTATTCCGCCGCCGCCTTCCGGGAAAGCCCCATCCACAAAGCGCCCAGGATCGTGCAAGCCGAGCGGGACATCCCCGGCCAGAGCGCGAGACATTGGAACAGCCCAATGGCCAATGCCTGTTTCCAAGTGATCTGGTCGATGCCGCTTTCCTCTTGGCCGCGCCCCCCTCTTTCCGCCAGCAGAATCCATACCGCCCCCGCCCCAAGCCCCAGGGCGACCGTCAGACTGTTGAATAGCCGTTCCTTGATCACTCCGTGCAGAAGAAACCCTGCAACCAGGGCCGGAAGCGTGGTCAGCGCCAGCAGGGAAATCCCGCGCCCCCCGGAGAACCCCACGCGCTGTTTGAAATTCAGCAATCCGACAAATCGCTGACGGTAGAGCCAGAGCACGGCCAGCATGGCGCCCATCTGGATGAAAATCTCGAAGCTGTCATTAATCTCGAAGGAGAGCAGTTGCTTGGCCAGGATAAGATGCCCCGTGGAGGAGACCGGAAGAAATTCGGTCACCCCCTCAACCACCCCCATGAGGATTGCCTTCAGCATGTCCATTGTTTATCCGCCGGCCACTGGGTCAATCTTCGAGGCGGTAGAATTGCACGGATCCGCTGATGGGGCTGGTGACGACCAGATAGCCATCGGCGACGACCGGGGTAACGCCCACGGGAGTCCAGACCGGTTGAATGAGCTTTGATTCGCTCCGCAGAAGGAAGTTCGTTTTGCTGGCCGGCCAGCTTAGCACAACAGCATCGTCCACCGTATGGATGAAGAGCGGGGTCTCGGGATCCTCATCGGGATTAAGGGTGATGAGCAAGTATCCGCTTGTATCGGTGCTGGTGAGAAGCTCCAGCAGATTTTTGCCCGGGCGATCCTGCAAGGCAAAGCCATACCCGGAAGTCAGGGGCTCGATGCTGGCGGCATAACGGTGATAGTTGGCGGGATGGTCCGGCTGGGCCTTGCCAAAGTAGATCGCATGCCCGGCCGGGGTGTTGGTGATGTCGATCTTGGTCCCATCAGCGGTATAGCCGCCCCACCATTGGGCGCTGTACAGATCTCCAATGGCTGTGCCTCTGAAATCCACCGTACTGCTGAGATAGCCAAAGCTCAAACCGGCCATCAAATCGCCAACCACCCAGCCAAAGTAGTCATTCACAATGCTGGCGGTATTGGTGAGAAGCACGCCGTTGTTGGTGACGGTGTAGGACGGGTCGTTCCCATAAATGCCCTTGATGGAATCCAGCACCGCAAAGGTAATCGTAACGCTCTGGTTGGTGTCCCACACGCCAGGACCGCGATTCGGCGCGCTGACATGGGTATAGCCATCGCCGGAGCCCGGCTGTGCCTTGAGATGGGCGTTGCCGTTGGTGTCGAAGGTGACCTTGAATTCATAGGTCTGCATTTGCGTCAGCGGATGGCCGGAGGGCTGGGTACCCACGCCCGCAAAAAGGCCCTTGAGCGTGTTGGTTTTTCCTGGAAGGTAGCCCTTCAAGTAATTTGACCAGCTGGTGTACAAATCGCCCCGCAACTGGGGCGCGATGATGCGCGCAAAGTTGGTGCTGGGGAGCATGGCGCCGGCATCCGGCAGGATATTGGAGCCCACGCCAATACTGGTGGCCGCCGTTGCCTCGGCAAAGGCCTTCCCATGCGCGCTGAGCTGGGGATTATTGACCGCATGGGGGGCATTGATGGCCTCCAGGGAAATGGAAAAAGCAAACATGTCAATATACGAAAGATTCCCGGTGAACTTGGAGTTTTCAACCGTGGGTTCAAGATACGCCCAGCGGGTTTTATAGTTGGGATCGGCGGGGGTCTGCGCCGCGGGCCGGTAGCCATCCGATATATTGACCAGGCCGGCGGCGCCGTAATTGAAATAAATGCGCCCGGAGATGAAGTTGGAAATCAGGACCGCCGGATGGTTGGAGGGCGCGCCGCCGCCGACAGAAACAGGGCTGATGAGGGTGGCCAGGGAGTAGTTGGTATTTCGGACCAGGGAATGCGCCGTGCCGGAGGCGTCGCGGTACATGCCCGAAAAATTCGTGTTCACCGTGACAAAATTGACAAACGTGTTGCTTGGATTCTGCTCCGAGGGGATGCTAAAAACCAGCGGAACCCCGTTCGCGAAGGCCATGACGGGAACAACCATGAACATAAGAATACGGCTGAAGGTTTTCATATCCACTCCTTGATGGTCGAAACGGCGAAAGGTTGATGCACTGTCGCACTTTGCCAAATTCATGGGGCTGTGACAATAACTAAAGGACACCGCCGGGGTTCCCAAAACACGCCGTGACGAAGGTTCCACGATGGGGTATAGTGGGTGCAGACGGCATGAACACCCGCATACAGGAAAGTCTGGCCCCTGATCGTTTCCCGGCGATCTGGAAGGCGGCATTTCTCTCGATGTGCGTGGCCTTGGGCGCATCCCTGCTGGCGGTGCTGGCTGGATGGACCCAGCCGGTCGAGGAACTCTCCAGGCTTTGGTTCAGCGACGCCTCCCTGGTACAGGACCTTTGGATTCAATGGTCGCTGGGAGGCCTGCCATGAAGAAGCGCGGCAAATGGATGGCTGTGGGCGTCATCTTCCTCTCCGGGGTCTTGGCCGGCTTTGTGGGAGGGCTGACCCTCGCCCGCCTCCAGGTACGGCGAACCGTTCAGCAAGGACCAGAGGCTATTCGCAACGTGGTGGTGAGCCGGCTGGAACGAGAGTTGAAGCTGACCCCAGAACAACAGGAGCGGATTCTCCCCATCGTGGATCGCACGCACCGGGGACTGCAACGACTCAAAACCAATCAACGACCTTATCTGGAATCGCTGATGGAACAGGCCTTTTTCGAATTGCGAATGGAACTGACGGAACCGCAAAAAGCCCGGCTGGACCAAATCCACGCCGATCTCCGCACACATTGGATGCCCTGACACGGCACGCCATAGCCCGCCGTCACGTGATCAGTGGCCAGTGATCAGTAGAAATATGGGACACACTTGGGCAAGAAGGCCGAACAGATTTCGGCCCCACGAAGACGTCCCCATTCCTTCGTACTACTATCCGTCGTTTTCTTGTTTTTCTGACAAGTGACAGGCGAGAAAGCGGAAAGTTGCCGCGTTTATTGCCTTCCTGCAAGGGGGCATGGCGGCCCCAGCCTTATACACCCCGGCGCAAGGCCGGGGGATTTGGATGGTAGCGCCGCAGGCCGGCTCCCATCACGCCCATCTCCAAGCCTCAGAATTAAATCCGTTTGGTTGCGGCACTGCCGCGCTGGGCCTTCTCGTGAGGTGTTTCGCCCCGTCGTCAGTCAGGGGCCACGATCAAGCGGTAGAAGCCCTGCCACGCATTCCATTGCACATTGGTGATCAAGACGTCCCCTCCGGTCCCCTGGAAGGAGAACAGATTGCTCCAGGCCGAGGGATGAAGCCCGGGGGTTTCCTGCAACGT
This sequence comes from uncultured Verrucomicrobiota bacterium, assembly GCA_964521805.1. Classification (GTDB taxonomy): domain Bacteria; phylum Verrucomicrobiota; class Kiritimatiellia; order CAIQIC01; family GWF2-57-35; genus CAZFSE01. The sequence continues at coordinate 6,837 of CAZFSE010000073.1, read as the reverse complement.
GTACACCCGGTCCAGCAGGGTCGGCAGGCTCCAGGCCAGCGCGTCTCCGCTCCATCGGGCGGAGGGCAGTCGGAAAACAGACTGCCCATCTGTGGGATCGGAACCGGCCAGGTACTCATCCCAATTGCTCATGCCATCGCCATCGGAATCTTCCAAGGGTTGGATGTCTGTCGATTCCGGAAAATACCGGCGGGTCCATTCCCCGGGGAAAACAGAATCCGCCCGCCGCAAAACGAGGCCATCCAGCGGACCCAGGACCACCGTCTGCACGTCCGCCCCATCGTTATAGCGGGCCAGGGAGCTCACGTGCAAAGCATCGGCCACGAAGGCGCCTCCCTGGGGGCACAACATCCGGACCGCGAGAGCCTCCGACGGATGAAGATCCACCGTGGCCAGCAGGTTCCACTGGTCCCCGTCCTGCCGCTGGTTCACGGTTCGCGACGCCAGCAGTTCCGGTCCGTCCCAAATCTCAAAGACCACATTGGTGCTCCAGGCGCCCGCTCCGGGCGCCGCGGGCCACCAGGCGCTCAACACATACGAGCCCGCCTCTGGCACCTCCAGCCTCCACGTTGCGCGGGCCTGCGTACCAGAGCCCAGATGGCAGGAAGGCCCCCAATCATGATAGTAAGGCCCTGTTGCCTTCATCTTCCCACTATCCAGCGAAACCTCCACCAGGGGGGCGCTCGCGGAGAAAGACGCCCCGGCATCATCCACGATCCAATCATGCCGCGGCGCCTGCTCTCCGGCCAGCCGTTGCAGGCCCGGCTCCAACTCCAGTGTTTGCGGCTGGCTGGAGCGATTCAGCAACACCACCCCGTGGGCAAAATCGCGGCGCAGGATTTCCGGACGCAGGGGGCGGACTTGCACATCATCCAGCCAATACACGCCGGCGTTTTCGCCCAGGAGGAATTGTACATGCGCGCCCGCCGTGCTGTCCGTTGCCCGAAAGGTCACGGTATTCGTCCTCCACTGAGTTCCAACCGCCACGCGACGCGTCAGGCCAAGATTTTTCCAGCCGGAAACTCCGTCGATGACCGCCAGATGAAGGGCGCCCGGGGCCTCACTGCGCACACAAAAACTCACCTCGTACTCGACCCCTCCGGTCAGCGGCACCCCCAAGAGGGCGAGGACAATTTCCCAATACACAGCAGGGGCGGCCGGGACATCCACGCGCGCCGAGACCAGCCCCTCAACACGATGGTCCGCAGACAGCGAAATGGAGGAGCCACTCCCCGCTGAAAACCACCACGAGGAAACCAGGCCTGCTTCAAAACCTCCATTCTGTTGCAAGTCCGGCGGACATTCCGCAACGCAGGGCACCCTCCGACACGGCCCCAGCGGACGCCCCAGATCGAAGTCCAGCTCGTCATACCACCAATCATTTCCGTGCCACGTATCGCTGAACTCATAGGTGTAATACTCGTCCCCCATCAAGCTGAGCGCCAGCCCAAAGCGCATGGCGGCATAGTCGGTGCGAACAAACTCCAGCGTGGCGGGGGGAATCACCGTCCAAGGCTCGTAGCCGTAGCCATATCCCAACTCCGGATGGACAGCGGCCTCGAACGCGTTGAGGGCCGGCGCGTGACTGCGATCCTTCCAAATCTGAAGCGTATCCCACAGTTCGCCGAAATCCCGTTCGCCCGCGCGTACTTCCGGGCCATAAAACCCTAGGCTGGTCCCATTGTACAACTCAACAAATCCCGGCTCCCACGCATGGAAGGAATGGCACATCATCAGCGCGCCCGGCAGGCGCCGGCGAAACTCCGACAACAGACGCCGGACCCCCGCCCCCCAGGCGGCATCAAAAGCGGCGGGATCGTCGGGCACGCCATCTTCATCGGCGTCATAGGCCACAGGACGCCCGTAAATATCCTCCGTGCGCCAGGACTGCGTGAGCATGACATTGTCAAAGAAGCATCCATCGTACGAGAGATTGTGCGCCACGGTCCGCTCATAGGCGCGCTGAACCATGTAGTCCACCACCTCCGGACGGGTGATGTTCAGCAGATAGCACCCCACCCAGAGCTCCACTCGCTGGCCTTGCGTGTCGCGCAGGTAATACTCGTCCGGCGCCTCATAGTTGACGGCAATCGCATCCATCCAGGTCAGCAGACGGATCGCCGGATTCATCTGCCGCAGGATGCGCGACTCCGGCTCATCAAACCAAGCGCCAATCCACAGGTCGATCCTGGAGATGTCCTCCAGGCTCTTGTCATAAAAAGAGCCTTCGCCCCAGAGATTGAAGGTCCGGGGATAGGAGGGTTGGTTGGTCGTGAGGCACCGGTAGCGAAGCTCCAAAAAGGCGTCAGGGGAAGCCTCGCATCGCACAAAGACCCGGTTGACCACCAGAGGATCCGGATTGAGCCCCTGAATCGTGGCGAAATGCTGGGTACCGCCGCTCCCAGACTCAAAGAAGGACATTTGCGCATAGTCCAAGGGCTCATTCACAGAGTACCGGCACGTCGTGGGCACGATGGATTCGAGAGACAACAGGAGATTGGTCGTGCCCGCCGCCAGCAGGGCGCTGGCGGGGAAGGGATGGATCAGGGGGATGCCGGCCACGGACAGCGGATCGCTAAAACAGGAGGGGCTGAAGGAATCCGTGCCAGAAGGGAGGGCTTCAAAAACCAATGAATTCCCCATGGAGAGCTGGGCGGCCTCCAGCCAGACTTCGTTGGGCGCCGGCTCCGTTGTCCGCCGAGCCCGGGCCGCCACTTCGACAGGCGACAGGGCGCGCGAGGAAAATCGCACCTCATCGAGGACATACGCCGCCGCTTGTCCCCACAGCGAGCCAATCCAAAAATCATTTCCCGCCGATGAGGGAGGAACGTACCCCCCCTCGTTGGAATCCGCCACCAGCCGCCCATCCAGATAGACGCGCAGGAAATTACCTGACGAGGAATAGGTCAGCGCGAAGTGATGCCACTCTCCGGCCTTCCAACTCAACATGGACGCGCCAGAGCCAAAGGCACTCTGCCAACGGCCAGCGGAATTTCCCCCGGCATAGAGCACTCCAGAACCCGAGGCCTGCATGATGGAAAAGGTATCCGCCTCAGAGGCCTGATAATGAAACAGAGGATGCCAGCTGGCGGTATAAACAGAACTTGTTCCGTCTTGCAAAAGGGCCAGCCACAGCTCAATCGTGCCTTCCCGCAAGGTCAGCTGGCCCTCCCGGGCATACCGTAACCGTCCCCCCGGCGCCATGACCAATGCCTGTCCCCAGCGGCCTGCCCCAAAGCCTGATCCCACATTTTCAAGGGGGATCTCCCCGCCCGCCCCCTGCATCGTTCCATCACAGGGCAGATACAAAACCTCCTCAACCGGTCCATCCTGAAACACTTGCCCATTAACCAGCCACCGAAACCGCGACTTCCCATCCGTGCTACTGCTCCCCTCAAAACTGCCTACGAAATAGGCGCCATCCTCTGAAGACCGCAACTGCACATCCTGACAAGGCAAACAAAACGCCCGCACGGCTGTCATACAAACCAACCCCGCCAGCATGCATCCATGCCCCCGTGTAACAATGCGCTTCATCCCCTGCATTCAGAGCCCAAAGGATGCCAACTCTTGTGAAAACATTCACAATCCCAGCGCACAGGGCTTAAACCCTTTGAAAGCAGAACGAAACGCTCCAAAGATAAAAGTCGGAAAAAATCATAAGCGCGGGCTTTCATAAAAATGAGAAAAAGGAGCACGGAAAAGCGCCCCTTTTTTCATTTGCGAGATTCCATTTATGGATTACTGTTAGCCGTGTTATTCTCGGGGGGGCGTGGGGAACTTTCATCTTTCATGGATAAAGGCATTTTTTTATGAATGAACAGACACGAACAGGCCAAGGGGATGAGGAAACACTGGAAATCAACGACTGGCTGGAATCGCTGGATGATGTGATGACGCGCTCCGGCCCCGAGCGGACGCAAAAAATCCTGCGGGAACTGCAGATTCGGGCGCATCAGGCCGGCGTTGAGATGCCGTTTTCCGCCAATACCCCCTATATCAACACCATACCCGCCGCCAGCCAGCCCACCTTTCCCGGCAACCGCGAGATGGAGCGGCGCATCAAGAGCATCGTGCGCTGGAATGCCATGGCCATGGTCGTCCGCGCCAATCGCGAGGAGGAAGGCATCGGCGGCCACATCTCGACGTATGCCTCGGCCGCCACGCTTTATGAAATCGGCTTCAACCACTTTTTCCGGGGCAAGACCGATCAGCATCCCGGCGACATCATCTATTTCCAGGGCCATGCCTCGCCCGGCATTTACGCGCGCGCCTTCCTGGAAGGCCATCTGCCCGTGGAGCGCCTCAAGAATTTTCGCCACGAACTGCACAGCGAGCCGGGGCTGTCCTCGTATCCGCACCCGTGGCTGATGCCGGACTTCTGGCAGTTTCCCACCGTCTCGATGGGCCTCGGGCCCATCATGGCCATCTACCACGCCCGCTTTATCCGCTACCTTGAGGATCGCGGCCTGAAGGCCCCTTCCGATCAGAAGGTCTGGGCCTTCCTGGGCGATGGCGAAACCGACGAGCCCGAGACGCTCGGCGCCATCAACCTCGCCTCGCGCGAAAAGCTCGACAACCTCATCTTCGTCATCAACTGCAACCTCCAGCGGCTCGATGGGCCGGTCCGCGGCAATGCCAAGATCATCCAGGAGTTGGAAGCGGCCTTCCGCGGCGCCGGATGGAATGTCATCAAGGCGATCTGGGGCTCCGATTGGGATCCCCTGCTGGCCAAGGACAAGGAAGGCCTGCTCGTCCGCCGCATGTCGGAAGTGGTGGATGGCGAATATCAGAAGTACGTGGTGGAAGACGGCGGGTATATCCGCCAGCATTTCTTCGGCAAGTATCCCGGCCTGCAGGAGATGGCCGCCCACCTCTCGGATGACCAGCTCCGCAAGATGCGGCGCGGCGGACATGACCCGGAAAAGGTCTATGCCGCGTTCAAGTCCGCCACGGAGCACAAGGGCGCGCCCACCGTCGTCCTCGCCAAGACCATCAAGGGCTACGGCCTGGGCGAAGGCGGCGAAGGCAAGAACATCACGCACTCGCAAAAGAAACTCAACGAAGCGGAACTGCGCGAGTTCCGCAATCGTTTCGGCATTCCCATCTCGGATGAGGAAATCAACAGCCTCCCCTTCTACCGCCCCCCCGAGGACAGCCCCGAAATGCGGTATGTCCGCGAGCGCCGCACAGCGCTCGGCGGGCGCGTCCCCATGCGCTCCACCACCTTTGTCAGCCTGAAGACGCCGGAGGACGCCCTCTTCGAGGAGTTCACCAAGGGCTCGGACCGCGAGGTCTCGACCACGATGGTGTTCGTGCGGATTCTCACCAAGCTTCTGCGCGATCCGGAGCTGGGCAAGCTCATCGTCCCCATCGTCCCCGACGAGGCCCGCACCTTCGGCATGGAATCGCTGTTCCGGCAATGCGGCATCTACTCGCATCCCGGCCAGCTCTACGAGCCGGTGGATGCGGACAGCCTGCTCTACTACAAGGAAGCCAAAAATGGCCAGATCCTCGAGGAAGGCATCACGGAGGCCGGCTCGATGTCCTCCTTCATCGCGGCGGGCGCGGCCTACGCCGCCCACGGCATCAACACCATCCCCTTCTTCATCTACTATTCGATGTTCGGGCTCCAGCGCGTCGGCGACCTCGTCTGGGCCGCCGGCGATATGCGTTGCAAGGGCTTTCTGGTCGGAGGAACCGCCGGACGCACCACGCTGGCCGGCGAGGGGCTCCAGCACCAGGATGGCAACAGCCATGTGCTGGCCCTGCCCGTCCCCAATCTGATGGCCTATGACCCGGCCTATGCCTACGAGCTGGCGGTCATCATCCAGGACGGAATCCGGCGCATGTACGAAAAGGGAGAGAACATCTTCTACTACCTGACCGTGATGAACGAAAACTACCTCCAGCCCGCCATGCCTGCCGGCGCCAGGGAGGGCATCCTCAAGGGCCTCTACAAGTTCAAGGCCGCCCCCAACCCGGACGCCCCCCTCAAGGCCCAGCTCCTCGGAAGCGGCGCCATCCTCAACGAGGCCGTGAAGGCTCAGGCCATCCTGGCCGAGAAATACGGCGTGGCCGCGGACGTCTGGTCCGCCACCAGCTACAAGGAATTGCACCGCGATGCCATCGAATGCGAGCGCTGGAATCTCCTCCATCCCGCCGAAGCCCCGCGCACGCCCTATGTCTCCCAGGCCCTGAACAACGCGCCCGGCGCCATCGTCGCCGCCACCGATTACCTGCGCGTCCTGCCCAATGCCGTCTGCCGCTGGATGCCCCGTCCCATCGTCGCCCTCGGCACCGATGGCTATGGCCGCAGTGACGGACGCGACGCCCTGCGCGACTTCTTCGAGGTGGATGCCCGCTATATCACCCTCGCCACCCTCTCCAGCCTCGCCACCCGGGAGAAAAGCATCCCCACCTCCGTCGTGGCCCAGGCCATGAAAGATCTCGATATCAACCCCGAAAAAGCCAACCCCATGACCGCATAAGCTATTTGGAGCAACCCCATGGCAACTGACATCAAAATTCCTGAACTGGGCGAAAACATCACGGACGGAGACATCGTCCGCGTCCTCGTGGCCGTCGGCGACACCATCACCAAGGACCAGCCCATCGTCGAAGTCGAAACCGGAAAGGCCAGCGTCGAAGTCCCCTCCACCGCTGGTGGCAAGGTTACCGCCCTGCACCTCAAGGCCGGCGACAAGGTCAAGGTCGGCCAGCCCATCCTGACCCTCGAAGGCGCGTCCGCGGCGCCTGCCGCACCCGCCGCCGCGCCAAAAACCGCTCCACAAACCACCGCCGCTCCAGCCCCTAAGCCATCCGCCGCTCCAACCC
>CAZFSE010000072.1:1578-20070 GCA_964521805.1 uncultured Verrucomicrobiota bacterium | reverse complement strand
CCACCGTTCGCGCCGGAAGCGGCGCGGAAAAGACAGAAAATGCCCCCAGCATCCATAGCCCAATCCACACAAAACTCTTCATTGCATCCCTCCTTTTTGATGGTTGCCCGGAGCCTCTGCCCGCCACCCGAAAACAGGCCAAAATTAACCAAACCGGGACACAGAAAGCAATCGTGGAAGATTACCGTGCAGTATGAAGAGTTCACGACGGAAAAAGCCGGGATACATCGTGGCCCGCGAGGTGATCGAAGTAGCGTTTCCAGCCTTCGCACAGGTAAGAGATGGCGGCGCCGCTTTCCCCTTCCAGGACAAAGCGATCCTTGGGACACCCTCCCGCGCACAGCCACAGATGCCGGCATGCGCGGCAGGTCGGAGGGAGGGAGAGGTCCTTGGCGTATCCGAACCGCTCCTGCCTCGGAGAAAGGCACAGATCAACCAGCGGCGTCTGCAGGATGTTCCCCAGGCGGTATTCGGGATACACATAATGATCGCAGGCATACACATCGCCGTTGTGCTCGATGGCCAGCGCCTTTCCACAGATGGGCGCCAGCGAGCACAGAGAAGCGACATCCCCGCGCAATTGCCGAAGGGCGCTATCAAAGAGATAGACCCCGACCTTGCCGACGTCGCGGCGATGCCAGTCGTCGAAAACCTTGCAGAGAAAAAAACCCCACTGTTCTGGCGATACGGACCAGTCATGAACAAATCCGTTCAGCGGCTCAGGTTGCGCCTGGGCCCCTCCCGTTCGGGGGCATTGCGTCCTGTCCCACTGATGCGGGGCGATGGAGCAAAAGGCGCGGGGCTCGACAATCGGGATGAATTGAAGCCGTGTGGACCCCAATTCCCTTGTAAGGAAACGATAGACATCCAATGGCCGCCCGGCATTGCCGCTGTGAATGCAGGTGAGGGTGTTGAACGGAACCCCATGCCGGCGCAATCGTTGGGCGGCCTTCCAGACCTCGTCGAAGCTTCCATGTCCATCGGCATATTTCCGCCGTTGATCGTGAAGCTTGCGGGGGCCGTCGACGCTCAGCCCAACGAGGAAATGATGTTTTGCCAGAAACCGGCACCAGTCGTCATCCAGCAGGGTCCCGTTCGTTTGCAAATCGTTTTCGATGCGCAGGCCGGGGTGGGCGTAGTGCTTCTGAAGCGCGACAACTTTCTCGAAAAACTCCAACCCCGCCAAAACCGGCTCGCCTCCTTGCCAGGAGAAAATGACTTCCGGCGAGTTTTGCTGAACGATGTATTGGCGGATAAAGGATTCAAGGACCTCGTCAGACATGCGGCAGGCGCCCGGCATCGAAAGCAACTCCCGCTTGTGCAGATAAAAACAATACTCGCACCGGAGGTTGCACATCGGGCCAACGGGCTTGGCCATGACATGAAAGCGCACCAGGGGACGCCCCTTCCACAGGGAGGGCGGAGGCGGCGGCGCGAGGCCCGCAGATGGCAATGGATCCGTCATGTGCGCGACATGGCGTCCGGAATAAAAAACAAGACGAGGACCGCCGCCAAAAGACTCAGCACGATGAGAGCCAGGCCCACCACAATAAACAGCAGGGCCATGGCCTTGGCATGCTTCCCCCTCCGAATGGGGGTATCACGAATGACGGTGGAATCGGACGGGGGGAATCGCCCCTCGCGCAGAACCTTGCCGGCCAGGCGAAACAGATACAGTCCGACGGGAACCATCAAAAGCAAACAAGCGGCCATTGTCCGGGTTACCAGAGAAAACGCCCGCGCCTTTTCCATGCCCATCAGCCAGTCATGAATCCGGGGCATAAGCAGAATGCGAAACAAGGCAAACACCGTGAACAGGGCCACAAAGGCGATCAGCAATTTTTTCTTTTTCTTCGCGTCTCCTAGCATCATGTCGGTCGCTGTCATGTGTGCCTCCTGGGGTTATCGCTCCGGCGCGCTGGCCTTGTAAAAAACAGCCGGAGCGCCGGCCTCCGGCAACTGCTCGAACCGGACCTCGGCCTCATTGGTGGTGACCGTGGCGCCGGACACCTGTTGCCAGCCGCCTGTCGTCATGGAGAACGAGGACCAGAGCGTGAAGTCCACGGCATTGATGAAGGCCACAGAGACTTCCGAGAGATCGCCCCGCACATCCATGATGCAGGGATTGTTCTGCAATTCGTTCAACTGGCTCTGAAGCGCGGCCAGGCTGTTGGACGAAGCGGGATCGAGCACCTGGCCGTAGAGATTGGTCAGTTCGAGCGGATCGCTCCAAAGATCGAAGAAGGCGTTGCTGTTGCTCTCGAAGGCGATGTACTTGTGGCGGTCGTCCAGGATACTGCGCCCGGCCCGGTTGGACTCCGTGTGGGAGGAGAAGTTTTCCGTCAGCACCCATGTGCGATGCGGCGGCGCGCCCGGATCGCGCAGAGCCTCGCCAAAGCTGAGCGCATCCAACGGCCTCGCCGGGGAATAGCGCGCGGCAACGTCCACCCCCGCCACCTCAAGAATCGTCGCAAAAAAATCCACGACAGAAACGAGGTTGGAGCAGACGCGGGTGGGACTGGACACCCCCGCCCCGGCGGCGAACATGGGCACATGCACACCGCCTTGATAGAGCGTGGCCTTGCCGCGTTCGGTGCTGTAGGGCTCCTGGATGACGCGCCGCGTTCCCTCGCCCAGGTCAAGACCGCCTATCGTGCCATTGTCGCCGACAAACAACACCAGCGTATTCGTGAGGTCCACCGCATCGAGCAGATGGCCGACCCCCCAGTCCAGCGATTCGGTTATGGCCTCCCAGTAGGAACGCGGATTCAGGGCGATGGCCAGGTGACTGGTCGGCAGGTGGGTGTACGTCGGGCACATCTCGTCTGGCGGCTTGTGATAAGGGACATGCGATGCATGGAAAGCCACCCAGCAGAACCAATTGGTGTCTGTCGGCCGCGACTCGATCCAGCGCGCGGACTCCTCCGCAATGAACCGGGTGGAATACTCCGTGCATATTCTTCCGTAGCCGTTGGACACCATCCACCAATCGTAGTAACCCGGGATGGCCTGCCCATGGATGCCCCCCATGAACAAAGGGAACCCTCCGACCGTGTTGGGGCCGTCATCTGTAAGCGTGGCGTGCCATTTCCCGAACATGGCGCACTCGTAGCCGGCCCCAGCCGATAACAAAAGCTCCGGGAGCGTAAGTTCATAGGGGGTCAGCGCCGGGTCATTCGTTGTTTCCAGCGCATACCCCACGCCGGTACGGAACCCGTAGCGCCCCGTTAAAAGACAGGAACGGGTGGGTGAACTGGTTGGATAACTGTAGCAGTTCTTGAACATCACGCCATTGCTGTAAAGTCGGTTGATGTTGGGCGTGGGCGCAAAACTGGCGGAGGGGTGGTCGTTATAATAGGGATGGCTGTCCACCCCGAAATCGTCCGCAATGATGAGCAGGATGTTGGGGCGGTTCGTTGCGGCTTCGGCCTCCTGCGGCCCTGCCGGCCCTCCAACCACGGCGCCAAGAACGGCCACCACCACGCCAGACGATCTGCCGGCCCGGGCCGGGCTGTTGAAAATGCGGTTCGCCGCCAGGGAACTGTTCATGTTGCCTTCGTCCTTTCGCCTGTTCAACGTTCTGCCAATGCTGTCCAAAGGATGGCCCCCGGTCGCCCCCCCCAAGCGCATGCGCGCATGGCGGCCTCCCATCGCAGGTTATTTGACAGATTGTGTGGGATGAAAGCAAGGGGGGATTGGTCGAGGACGAAAAAGAAATCGCGCGCTCCCGCATAACAGCCCGTAATCCTTGCCTAAGGCGGCGGGTTGCCGCCGCTTAGTTATAAGGAGACCGTGTGGTCAACAGAATGCCGGCACAGCGGCTTGCCAGCCGCCCGCAGGTTCTATTGTTGCGCCAGGATCACGACGTAGTTCTTGCCATACTTCTTCGCGCAGGCAGGACACGTTGTGTAGTAGAAAAACAACTTCTGGAGAGCCTTGCCCTTGCGTTGGACAAAAGCCTTCATCTCGGAGACCCAGGTTCCCATGTTCTTGTAAGGGCCCTCAAATACCTTGCACAGAAAGGTTCCCGACAGACGGGCCATCTGTGCGCCGGGAACCTCCTTCGCCACCGAGATATACACATCGGCACCCCAAAGGGAATTCTCATCCGAAAGAACAACCATGGCATCTTCAACGGCGCCTGCGGCCTGAATCCGGCTCATGTTGCGCTTCATCACAGCGCCGAAGTTCAGCGGGATGTGCAGGAAGCTCACCACCCGGTCTTTCACAAAGCGCTTGTCCTGCCAACGGACTTCCTTCTCGTCCCAAGGCGCAGGATCAAATCGTGGACAGCAGGGTTCACTCGCGCAGGTGCTCATGGTTGGTTCTCCTTATTTTCGCAGTCAACAAGTTCACAAATCCCGGTTGCGATGCGGTCAAGCTAGCACGAAGGACAACCCGCGTCCATTCTGTTTTGTGGCACAACGGCATCCCGAATCCTTCGCGAGGGATTCGGGTTACACCATTTCTTCTCAAATCCTCGGCTAGCAACGTTCCGGTATTTTGTTGCCCACTTCTCGCCTTACAACCACGCGGCGGCAGAGCCTGCCGCCCTCCAGAAGCGTCCCGTGGAGGGCGGTCGGCTCGACTGCCGTGCGCATAGTGAGCAAAGCGCGAGGATCAGAGTTCTACCCCCACCCTTGACGCATCCAAGGGCGAGTGGTACCGTGAACGCATGAAATGGATCGTGAGAACAATCATCTTTTTTCTGGTGGTCCTGCCATTTCTTGCCCCGCTTTCGAGCGCCGCGCATTGCGAGAGTGATCATGCTTCAGACTGTGCCTCCGAGTGCGCTTGTGAGTGCCATACCACCCCGCACTTTGTAGCGATGGAACAGCCTGGCGCCGTAAAGAATGCTACGCTTTCCTTCGCCGGATTCCCCAAGGATCTCCTTCAGGGCAGACTGCCCTCCTCCGACATCTTCCGTCCTCCGGCCTGCCAGTAACGGGCGTTCCGCCCGCCTGCTCACCACAGTTTCTTGCCGCTAGCGCATACCTCCATGAGGCCCGGCGCGGCGGGCAAGTTCTTGCGCATTCTTCTTGATGGAGGACTCCAAATGAAACGATATACATCCTGTTATTTAGCAAGCCTGGCCATGGCGCTGGTGCTGGCTCATCCGGCCCGCGCCAACCTTGACCCCGATGGCGCGCTGACCCTGAATCAAGCCCTTGACCTGGCCCTGGCGCACAACCCCGAACTGGCCGCCGCGGAACAGGGCGCCCTGGCCGCCGAGGGCAACGCCCGCCAGGCCGGAGCCTGTCAAAATCCGGAGCTGGAGATTGAAGCCGAAGAGTTTGGCGGCTCCGAAACGCGGAAGGGCTTTGACTCCGCCCAGATGACCGCCCGCATCAGCCAGCCCATCGAGCTGGGCGGAAAAATCTCCGGAAGGAAGGCTCTCTCACGCACCGAAGCGCACCGCGCCGCTCTGGAGGCAGAGGCCATGCGCCTGGAGGTGCGGAATAGAACCAAGCAGGCATTTGTGGAAGTCCTCAGGGCTCAGGCGCAGGTGGCCCTGGCCCGGGAGGCCCTGACCCTGGCCGAGGACGTGCGCAGGATCGCCGCGGAACGGGTCAAGGCCGGCAAGGTTTCCGAACTGGAGGAAACCAAAGCCGGCGTGGAGGCCTTGTCCGCTGGGTTGGCCTTCGATCAGGCCCGTCGCGATCTGGACCTTGCACGCCTGTTGCTGGCCGCCAACTGGAACAGCGGGAAGCCCCTCTTCACGGAGGCCGCCGGCTCGCTGGAGAACCTTCCCCCATCCGCTTCGTTGGACCAGCTTATGGAGGCCTTGGACGAGTCGCCCGAGATGGCCCGCTGGGTCAGCGGACGAGAAGCCGGCAAAGAGGCTCTGGCCCTGGCAAAGGCCCAACGCATCCCGGATGTTTCGGTAAGCGCGGGCATCCGCCGCTTCGAGGAAGATGGATCGCATGCCGCGGTGGCTTCGATCGCCCTGCCCCTGCCGCTGTTCGACCGCAACACAGGCGGAATCCAGGCGGCGCAACATCAGGCCACCCGCGCGGACCATGAACACGAGGCCGCGCGCCTTCGAGCCGCCACCCGCCTGGCGGAGACCCATGCCCAACTGGAAAACAGCAGGACCCTCGCGCTGGCCATTCGTGAATCGCTCCTTCCCGCCGCCCAAAAGTCCTTCGAGGCCTCGCAAGCGGGCTATCGTCAGGGCAAGTCTGCCCTTCTGGACGTGCTGGATGCGCAACGAACACTCAACGAGGCCCGGGCCGGCCAAGGGGCCGCGCTCGCCGCTTTTCACAAGGCCGCGGCGGAGTTGGAAGCCCTGACCGGACAGCCCTTCGAGACCCTTCAACCCTAAACAAAAGGAAACCCCTCATGAAATATCCAAGAACGCCCCTCGCGGGAATCGCCGCTTTCATCCTAATTTTTACCATCGCCGCGGCCTATGCCGAAGAACATGAGCACATGCCCCCGGCGCATGGGCAAGAAGAGTGCGAAGGCCATGATCACGCCGAACACCAGGAAGAAGCGGCAAACGACCCTGCCAGCGAGGATCCGCAGGATTCCACCGAGGCCGGGCACGAAGACGAAGGCCTGCGGCTGACGCCGGAGCAAAGGAAACGCTTTGGCATCGTGGTTCAAACCGCCGGCCCGGGAAGCCTGCGAAACGAGGTGAGCCTGCCGGGCGAGATTGTCTTTAACGAGGACCGCGTGGTGCACGTGACCCCCCGCGTGGCGGGAATCGCCCGTGAAGTGCTCAAGACCGTGGGCGACAGGGTCGACGCGGGCGAGGTGATGGCGGTGATGGACAGCCGCGAATTGGCGGACGCCAAGGCGGAATACCTCGCCGCCAAGGCGCGCGCCGCGCTGGCCGGAAAAGTGCATGAGCGGGAAGCGTCCCTGCGCGCTCAGAAGATATCCGCCGAACAGGAACTCCTCGAAGCCGAACAAGCCCTCGCGGAAGCCCGCATCGTATTGCGCACCTCCGAGCAAAAGCTCCATGCGCTTGGGTTGCCCGGCCCCGTGGTGGCCGCACTGGACGGCCAGCACGAGGAAGCCATTACGCGCTACGAAATCCGCGCGCCCCTGGACGGCGTGGTCACGGAAAAGCATATTGCCTTGGGTGAAAGCCTGGCGGCGGATGCCGACATCTTCACCGTCGCCGACACCGCCAGCGTGTGGATCAACCTGGCCGTTCATCTACGCAACCTGCCGGCGGTTCGCGCCGGACAGGAGGTCATGTTGCGGCTCGACCACGACGGTGCGCAGGCGCAGGGAACGATTGCCATGGTCACCCCTTTTGTTGATGCCTCCACCCGCTCGGCCACCGCGCGCATTGTACTGGACAACACCGATGGACGGTGGACCCCCGGCACCTTTGCGACCGGATTCATGGCCACCTCGGAGGACAACCTGCCGGTGGTGGTTCCCCGCCACGCGGTGCAGAATCTTGAAGGCCGCGACATCGTTTTCGTGGAACATGAAGGCGTCTTCGAAATCACGCCCGTCACGCTGGGCCGCGCGGACCGCACCTCCGTGGAAATCACCACCGGCCTGGCGGCGGGAGCCCGCTATGCCGCCGAAGGCGCATTCCAACTGAAGGCCACCGTCGTGACCAGCGCCCTTGATTCGCATGCCGGACACGGCCATTGATTCCGGAGGAACCCACATGATTGAAAAAATGATCCAATCAGCCTTGAAACTGCCGGGGCTTGTGGTCCTGGGCATGGCAGTCCTGCTCGTCGCGGGCGCCTGGCAATACCAGCGGATGCCCGTGGATGCCTTCCCGGATATCTCGCCCATCATGGTCCCGGTCTTTGCGGAGGGCCATGGCATGGCCCCGGAGGAGATCGAGCGCCTGATCACGTACCCCATCGAGTCGGCCATGAACGGCTTGCCCGATGTGACCCAGATCAAGTCCACCTCGGCCTTTGGCATGGCCGTTATCTATGTCTACTTCAAGGATAACACGGACATTTACTTCGCCCGTCAATTGGTCGCCGAGCGGATGGCCGGCGTGGCCGCTGAACTGCCCAAAACGGACGAGCCGCCCAAGCTGGGCCCCATCTCCACGGGACTGGGCCAGATCTTCCTGTACTACCTGGAGGCGGATCCGGCGGGGGTGGATACCGGCGGAAAACCACTCGACACCTGGCTCCGGGAACTGAACGACTGGGTGGTCAAGTTTCAACTCCAAACCGTGCCCGGCGTGACGGACATCCTGTCCATCGGTGGACACGTTCTGCAATACCAGATTCAGGTCAATCCCAATGCCCTGCTGACATACGGGCTGGCCCTGGAGGATCTGGTCGCGGCGGTAAATGCCAACAACCGCAATGTGGGCGGCCAGTTTCTGGTGCTGGGATCGGAGGAATATCTGGTGCGCGGGGTCGGCCTGGTCGAGAGCCTGGAGGACATCCGCCGCATCCCTGTCAAAGAGGATCAAGGTCGCCCCGTCCTGCTCTCCGACGTGGCGGAGGTGCAGTATGGCAACGAAATCCGGCGCGGCGTGGTCACCCACAATGGCGAGCGGGAAGTCGTTTCCGGCATGGTGCTCAAGCTGTTTGGGGAAAACACCTCGCAAGTGATCGAACGCCTCCACAGGAAGGTCCTGGAGGTCCAGCGCTCCCTGCCGGCCGGCGTAACGCTGACACCCTACTACGAGCAGGCGGAGCTGGTGCGGAACGCCACCTGGACCGTGAAAAAATCTCTCCTGATTGGGGCCGCGCTGGTGGTGGCGACGCTGGTCTTGTTTCTCGGCAATTTTCGAACCGCGTTCATTGTGGCGCTTTCCCTGCCGGTCTGCGCGCTCTTTGCCGTGCTGTGCATGGGCTGGAAGGGCATCTCCGCCAATCTGATGTCGCTGGGAGGAATCGCCATTGCCATTGGCATGCTGGGCGATGGCGCCATTGTGATGGTGGAGAATATCTTCCGCCATCTGGGGGAACGCCAGGGCCGGCACGAGTCAAAGGCGATGATCATCCACGAGGCCGCCCGGGAAGTCAGCCGCCCCATTGTCTTTTCGATTGTCATCATCATGCTGGTCTTCCTGCCCCTCTTTACCCTGCAGGGCGTCGAAGGCAAGATGTTTTCCCCCATGTCATTCGTCATGGTCTTCGCCCTTCTCGGATCGCTTCTCTTTGCCGTCATCCTGGCGCCCGCGCTCTCTCTGCTGATGTTGAAGCATGCCCCCTCCCGGGAGCTCGCGCTTGTCCGATGGCTGAAATCCGCCTACCGCCCGCTCTTGTCCGGCGCGTTGCGCTTCAAATCCATCGTTCTTGGCGCCTCCGCCGCCGCCCTGCTGGGCAGTCTTGCGCTTGTGCCGCGCCTGGGAACCGAATTCATGCCCACGTTGGAGGAGGGCTCCATTCTGATCGGGGTGGCCATGGCGCCCTCCATTTCCCTGGAGGAAGGCGTCCGGCTGATCATGGAAATGGAACGTGAAATCGTTCCATTCGATCCCGTCAAGGAAACCGTCTCCCGGATTGGAAGGCCCGAGGCGGGCAGTCATCCACACCCGGTCAATTATGCGGAAGTTCACATCGAGCTCAAACCCCTGGCGGAATGGAAGGGGTTCAGAAACAAGGACGAACTCATTGCGGCCATCGGCGAGAAATTAAAGCCGTTTCCCGGCGTACAGCTCAACTTTACTCAACCCATTCAAAACGCCTTTGATGAACTGCTTTCCGGCATCAAGGCCCAGCTCGCCATCAAGATCTATGGAGAGGAGCTGGATGTGCTGAGAAGCAAGGCCGATGAAATTCGCGCCGCCATTGACGAGGTTCCGGGGCTGGTGGATCTTTCAACGGAGCAGAGCTTCGGCCAGCCGCAGGTGCAGATTTCCGCCCAGCGCGCGGCGTGCGCGCGGTATGGCGTAACCGTGGATGGCATCATGGAAATGGTCGAGCTGGCCGTTGGAGGAGAGGTGATTGGCCAGGTGTACCTCAACACGCGCCGGTTTGGCATCCATCTGCGCGTTCAGGAACCCTACCGCTCCGATCCCGAGGCGATTCGAAGCCTGCTGGTGCAAACCAGTGGCGGGGCCCGGATCCCCCTCTCCCAGGTGGCCGAGGTCACGCAGGTGATCGGGCCCATTCAAATCAACCGTGAGAACAACCAGCGCCGCTGGATGGTGCAGGGCAATGTCCGGGGGCGCGATTTGGGCGGCGTCGTGGCGGATATTCAAGATCTCATTGCCGAAAAGGTCCAACTCCCGCCGGGCTACTCCATCGAATACGGCGGCCAGTTTGAGAATCAACAGCGCGCGATGCGGCGCCTGTCCTTCATCGTTCCCTCCGTCCTGGCCATGGTGCTGGTCATGCTGTGGCTGTCGTTTGGCGCCATTCGCCATGCCCTGATGATCCTGCTCAATGTCCCCCTGGCGCTGATCGGCGGCATCCTGGGCCTGTTGCTCACGGGCGAATACCTCTCCGTCCCGGCCTCGGTGGGCTTCATCGCCCTGTTTGGAATCGCCGTCCAGAACAGCATGGTGATTGTGACCTGCTTTAATGACTTGCGGGACCGCGGCAAGAGCGCCGTCGAGGCCGTAACCGAAGGCGCCGAACTGCGCTTGCGTCCGGTGCTGATGACTGCCTTGACCACCATCTTTGGACTGCTCCCGCTCCTGCTGGCCCGGGGAATCGGCGCCGATGTACAACGGCCCCTGGCCGTTGTCGTGGTCTTTGGACTGGCCACCTCCACCCTGCTGACCCTCTTTGTCATCCCTGCCGTTTACGTGTGGGGGGAAGAGTGGAACCAACGCCAACAAGCCGGCTCCTAACAACAGAAGGAATAAAAAATGAAACACATTATTGCGTTTGTAAAACCCAACATGCTGGACGATGTCATCTTTGCGCTTCATGAAATCGAGGGCTTCCCGGGAGCCAGCCTTTCGGAGGTGCAGGGGATCGGGCGAGGTTTGGGCCGGCGGGCAAATGACAAGGACCGAACCCCCTACCATGAACTGCCCCGCTCCATGCGCATCGAGATCGCCTGCCCCGGCGCCCTGGTCAACGAAATCATGGAAACCATCCAAGCCAAGGCGCATACCGGCCTGCCCGGCGATGGCAACATCTATCTCTGCGACCTCGAGGACGCCATCCGAATCCGCACGGGTGAACGGGGCGAGGCCGCGATGTAAGACTTATCCCACCGGCACAACACTCATGCATCATCCTCCGCCTGGCGCACATCCTCCAAGGTGATGGGATGTGCGCGTGGGGGAACCGCAAACACGGGGAATCCAGACGTCCGGGCCGCCGTGTGAATTTGTGGAGCGGCCGCCAAGCCACGCCGAATCAACTCTGAAATGGCGTCACCGATCGATTCTGAGCGGTCCCTTGCAAGGCTCCTGGCCGCCGCCAGCAAATCGTCATCCATCGTCAGGGTTATTCTCATGGCGGTACGCTACATCCAGCGTCGCGCGAGGTCAAGATGCTGGCGCATCATGAGGTGAGCCTCCCCTTTGGCCCATCTTCTGCCTGCATCATTTCCTATTTCGCCGGCTCGGCCGCCGCCACAACGGACTGGATATGGATGTCGCGCAACTGGCGGGCGTCCACCTTGGCGGGTGCGTTCATCAGCATATCCACCGCCTTTTGCGTCTTGGGGAACGCAATCACGTCGCGGATGGATTCACACCCGGCCAGCAACATGACCAGCCGGTCGGCGCCGATGGCCAGGCCGCCGTGCGGCGGCGCGCCATACGAAAAGGCGCGGAGCAGATGTCCAAAGCGGTCTTCAATCTCCTCGGGCGGGAAGCCCAGCACCTTGAACAGGCGGTTCTGCGTCTCGGAGTCATGAATCCGGATGCTTCCCCCACCGAGTTCGACGCCATTGAGCACAATATCATACGCCTGCGCGCAGACCTTGAACGGATCGCTCTCCAGCAGGGGCAAATCCTGCGGGCGGGCCGCGGTGAAGGGATGATGCATCGGCGTGGGCCGGCCTTCATCGCTCTTTTCAAAGAGCGGAAAGTCGGTGACCCAGATGAACTTGTATTGGTCCTTGGGAATGGCGTTGGCCATCGCCCCCGCCAGCAGGCGCAGACGGCCCAGCGCGACATTGACCACCGCGGGCTTGTCGGCGGCGAAGAGAATCAAGTCGCCGTTCTGGATCTGCATCTTCTCCTGTAGCCCGGCCTTCTCGGCCTCGGAGAAAAACTTCACAATGGGCGACTTCCAGGAGCCGTCATCCTGGACCCGGATGTAGGCCAGACCGCCGAGGCCGGCTTCTTTGGCCATCACGGTCCAGTCGTCAATCGCGCGCGGCGGCACGGCGCCCAGGCCTTTGGCATTGATGGCCTTGACCACCCCACCCTTCTCCAGCACACCGCCAAACACCTTGAACTGCGTGCCCTTGAAGAGCGCGGAGAGGTCCACCAGCTCCATGCCAAACCGCAGGTCCGGCTTGTCACTTCCAAAGCGATCCATCGCCTCGGCATAGGTCATGCGGGGAAGCGGCAGGGTGATCTCGCCCAGGCCCGCGGTCTTCATCATCGAGGCCATCAGGCCATCCACTACTCCGATGATATCCTCGGGGGTGATGAACGACATTTCCAAATCAATCTGGGTAAACTCGGGCTGGCGGTCGGCCCGCAGATCTTCATCGCGGAAACAACGGGCAATCTGGAAATAGCGGTCCAGGCCGGAGACCATCAGCAACTGCTTGTACTGCTGAGGGGCCTGCGGCAGGGCAAAGAACATGCCGGGCATGACGCGGCTGGGCACGAGATAATCCCGCGCACCTTCCGGCGTGCTCTTGGTGAGGATGGGGGTTTCCACCTCGGTAAACTGCAGGCCATCGAGATAGTTGCGCGCGGCCTGCAAGAGCTTGTGGCGGAGCACGAGATTGCCCAGCATGCGCGGGCGCCGCAAATCCATGTAGCGGTAGGCCAGCCGCAGATCCTCGGCGACCTTGGCCGCCTGCTCGTCGTCCAGCGGAAACGGCGGGGTCTTGCTCTTGTTGAGCACTTCAATGTGGTTGGAGCGGATCTCGATTTCGCCGGTCGGCAACTTGGTGTTGACCATGTTGTCCGGGCGGGCTTCGACCACGCCTTCGATGCGGATCACGCATTCCCCGCGCGTGGATTGGGCCACATCCCAGGCTTCCTTGGAATCCGCCGGATCAAAGATCACCTGCGTCAGGCCGTAGCGGTCTCGCAAATCAATAAAGATCAGTCCGCCATGGTCCCGGACGGTATCCACCCAGCCGCACAGGCAGACCCGGGTTCCGACCGCGCTCTTCCGCAACTCGCCGCATGTATGTGTCCGCATCATAATTGTTCTCTCCGCTGTTTTTCCAAGGATTGGAAATTTTTTTGCAAAAAGTTCCAACCCTTGGAAAAAATCGAAAAAAAAGTTCCAAGGGTTGGAAAACGGTGGGAGTCTAGCGGGTCCCGCCGCTGGGCGCAATCCCTGAAACAAGCACCCGCCGGGCGCTTAGGCCAGGCCGGGGGTGAGTTTTTCCATGAGCTGGATCATGTCCAGCTCCTCCTGAACGCCATCGGCCATGTTCTTGAGCAGGAAGAGGCCGCTCTCAATTTCGCGGTCACCGCGAATCACGACCTGCGCCGCGCCCTGCCGGTTGGCCGCGCGCATTTGGGATTTCATGCTGGCGGGATTCAGATCGAGCCCGCACCGCACGCCGCGTTTTCGCAGGGTCTGCGCCAGCACAAGATTTTCCTCAAAGGCGGGCTGGCCCAGAGAGACCAGCCAGACCTGCATGGGCAATGCACCGGCCACCGGAACGTTCGATGCCTGCAAAGCCGCCACCATGCGCTCCAGGCCCATCGCAAAGCCGACGCCTTCAATGGCAAGCCCGTCCATCTCAATCAGATAGCGGCCACCACCCGCCAAGGCGTTTTGCGCGCCCAGCGAGCCATGCACAATCTCCCACACCGTGTGCTGGTAGTAATCCAATCCGCGCACCAGGCGGGGATTGATGCGCACCGGAACATGCAACACCTTCAACAGGCGCTGGACCTCGCTAAAATAGTGCCGGGACTCCTCGCTCATGAATGACGTGACGGGTGGCAAACCCTCCACCAGGGCCCGGCAAGCTTCTTTCTTGCAGTCCAGAATCCGAAGGATGTTGGTTTCAAAACGGCGCTGGCAGTCCTCGCAGAGGGCGGAGCGATGCGGCTGGAGCGCGGCGGAGAATCCTTCTGCCACGGCCGCCCGGTCGGTCAGTGCCCCGCGCGTATTCAGCTCCACCTGAAAATTCTTCAGCCCCCACTCGGAAAGCAAATGCACCTGCAGGGCGAGACACTCGGCATCCGCCGCCGGCGACGCCGGGCCGATGGCTTCCGTGCCCAGCTGGTGAAACTGCCGCTTGCGTCCCGCCTGCGGGCGCTCGCATCGAAACATGGGGCCAATGTAATACAAGCGCTGTCCGGCGGCTTCCGGCCCCAGCGAGGCCACAAACCGAATGACGCCCGCCGTGCCTTCCGGACGCAGGGAAATCTGCCGCCCGCCACGATCCTCAAACGTGTACATCTCTTTTTGGACGACGTCCGTGGTGTCGCCCAAGGACCTGGTAAAGACAGCGGTGTACTCAGGAATGGGCGTCCGCACCTCGCTATACCCGTACAACGACAGAAGACTGCGCGCCTTTCCTTCGATTTCCTGCCACAGGAGAATCTCGGGAGCACAAAGGTCGGACATGCCCTGAATGGGCTGAAAATTGCCAGAGGACATTCTGTTCCAATCCCGCCGTCAGATGCCGGTGATGAGCTTCTTCATCACCTTGCCCGGCTTGAATTTAACCACGTTGCGCTGAGGGATGGTGACGACCTGTTCCGGCTTGTTGGGATTGCGTCCGATGCGCTGTTTACGCTGGCGAACCTCAAACACCCCAAAATTACGGAACTCGACGTTCTCCCCCTTGTTGAGGCTTTCAACAATGTAATCCAAGGTCTTTTGAATGACCGCGTAGACATCCTGCTGAATCAATCCCGTCTCTTCGGAAATGCGGATTACCAAATCTCTCTTTGTCATGCGTGCTCCTTATTTCATCCCTTTGGTCTCAAAGCATTTGTTGATAGAACATTATACCATTTCATAAAAGGGTCAAGGGGAAATCTGAAATCCATTTGATTCAACCATCGGCCACCTCGCGTGGCCGGCCCAGCCCGCCGGAGCGGCTTCGCGAAGGAGGCGGAATCAGTTCGGTGGCCAGCGCGCGCCAGAAAAAACACCTACACCGTCACGTCTTTCCACAGCTCGTCCACGCACGCCAGGACCGCTTGCGAGGCTTCGGCGACGGGCGCCGTCTTCAGGTCGGGCGACTTGCGGACCTTGATCTCGATGATCCCCTTCCCCAGCCCGCGCTCGCCAATGTTGACGCGGACCGGCAGGCCCAGCAAATCGGCATCCTTGAACTTCACACCCGGACGCTCATCGCGGTCATCCAGCAACACCTCCACGCCGCGCGCTTCGAGGTCTTTGATGAGTTGCTCCGCCAGGCTCACGCTTTCCGCGTGTTGCATGTTGAGTACGAGAATCTCCACCTGGTACGGCGCAATCGAAATCGGCCAGACAATGCCATGGTCGTCATGGCTCTGCTCAATGACCGACTGCAGGGTGCGCGTGACGCCGATGCCGTAGCATCCCATCACCGCCGGCTTTTGCTTGCCGTCCACATCCAGATAGTTCGCGCCCATCAGCTCGCTATACTTGGTCCCCAGCTTGAAGACATGCCCCACCTCGATGCCGCGCTTCTCGTGCAAGGTTCCCTTGCACCGCGGACAGCCATCGCCCTCCTTGGACATCGTCAGGTCGGCAAATTCCGTGACCTTCGCATCGCGCTCCAGATCCACATTCACCCGGTGCGCATCGGCCTGGTTGGCGCCGGTAATCGCGCCCTTGTAGCCTTTGAGCCGCACGTCCGCCACGATCGGAATCGCCAGCCCCACCGGCCCGGCAAAACCCACCGGCGCGCCAGTCGCTTTTTCAATGGCCTCATCACCCGCCAGCGCCAGCTCCTTGGCCTTCAGGGCCCGCTTAAGCTTGATCTCATTCACATCACGGTCGCCCGGGACCAGCGCCGCCACCGGCTTGCCATCCGCCAGGTAAATCAACGTCTTGATCAGGCGCGCCTCGGGAGACTGGAAGAAAGCCGCCACCTCCTGCACCGTCCGCTTTCCAGGGGTTGGAACCACTTCGCAGGCCTTCTCCGCACCGTCAAACTCTGCCGTGCCGCCCAGGCGGCTTTCCGCGCGCTCAAGGTTCGCGGCGTAGGAGCAGGTGTCGCATTCCACCAGGCCGTCCTCGCCGGCGTCGGCCAGCACCATGAATTCGTGCGACCAGTTGCCGCCCATCGCGCCCGTATCGGCCTCGACCACCTTCGTCCGCAGGCCGCACCGCTTGAAGATGCGCTCATAGGCCTCATACATCGCCTTATAGCTCGCGTCCGCCTCATCCCAGCCCACATCAAAGCTGTAGGCATCCTTCATGATGAACTCCTTCGCGCGCATCAGCCCGAAGCGCGGACGGATTTCATCCCGGAACTTGGTCTGAATCTGGTAGAGATTGACCGGCAACTGCCGGTACGAGTGAATCTCGTGCGCGGCGAGATCCGTGACGATCTCCTCGTGCGTCGGCCCCAGCACCATCGGACGGTCCTGGCGGTCCTTGATGTTGAACATGACGTCGCGCATGATCTCGTAGCGGCCCGAGCGCTCCCAGATTTCGCGGGGATGCAGGGCCGGCATCAAGATCTCCAGCGCGCCGGCACGGTCCATCTCCTCGCGGACAATCCGCTCGACCTTCTTCAAGGCCCGGAACGCCAGCGGCAGGAACGTGTACAGCCCGCCCCCCAGCTTGCGGATGAGCCCCGCGCGAAGCAGAAGCTGATGACTCGGAATCTCCGCCTCCTGCGGCACCTCCCGCAGGGTCGGAATCAATTGTTTGGTCCAGCGCATCGCCATATTCAATCCTCCGTTTTAAGACAGCAAAAATCGGCCGCGGGACGTGCCCCGGCCGATTTTTTCATGGAATCTTCGATGGATCACGCGGGCGGCTTGGTCTTGGGCAGTCCATACGCACGGCTGGACCCCTCTTTCCATTTGCCCTTGGCACGAAGAATGTCAATGCGCTCAAAGCGCTTCAATACGTTGCGGCGCGTCTTGATCTTGCTCGCCGACTTCAAACTGGCATGCATGGACATGATAACTGCTCCTTCTCTAACCTGTTCTTATTCACCCAAAAGAGGGGCGGATATTTGCCTATTTATTTTGGAAAGTCAACGCCCAAACCAAGCCAAAGTCAAACTTGCCAGCGGTCCGCAAGTCTGCCAGCATGGGGTCGGTGTTTGCCAAGGCCTGTTTCTTGGCATTTTTGAACAAACACAACGGGAACGTGTCCAACCCAATGAAAATGAAATTTTCCAGAAAAATCCAATTCCTGGCGCTGGCCGGGGCCTTTGTCCTTGGGGTGGCGGCAACAGCCCATTCCGCCGGTCCGCTGACCAACACCGCCAACGTGCGCCCCGTCAGCGCGAGGCTCTACTCGCTGGATTGGTCCTTGGGCAACACGCATCTGGCCGTTGGCTACCGGCGCCAAGCCGGGGACGAACTCTTCATCCTGACCAACAACACCCTGGCCACAAGAACCTCCCGGAATCTGGGTCTGCAGGATGACGCCATTTCCGTCCGCTGGCACCCCCAAGCCTCTCCCAACGGCCAGTATCTGGCGGTCGGCGAAGGACTGGAAGGCATTACAGGCTCCGGCCAGCTCACCCTGTACCACTTCACCAACTCCGCCTCGTTGAACGTAGCCACCTCGTTCGCCCATAACGGCCCGGTGCAGGCCGTGGGCTGGAACAAAAATGGCGAACGCCTGGCCGTAGCCACCTGTTCTTCCCCTGAACTGCGGGGATACCGCTACACAGCCCCCGGACGCCTTTCCTGCATGGCGACGCAGGACATCGGAGGATCGCCCAGAACCATAATGCCCAACGCGCTTGATTTTCAGCCCACTAGCAGCAATTTTGCCTTGGGGAGTCCCTATGGAAGTTCATCCCCCGACGAATTGGCAATCTATCAATTGAATACCGTTGGATATAGCTTCATTCTTGACCAATCCTTTATCTGGGCGGATGTGGCGGCCCTTAATTGGCATCCATCCGGCGACCGACTTGCCATCGGCCTCGCGCATTCCCTCGTCAATCTCGAAACCAACAGGATTCGCCTGTATGGATTCAACGGGACCACGCTCAGCCCCATGGTCAGCTTGCATGAACCCAGAAGCGTACAGGCCTTGAGCTGGGATCCCACGGGCTCCATGTTGCTGGCGGGCCTGACGAATGGCGCTGGCGGGGAAATCAAGATCTTCCGATATCTGGCCGCCACCACCCAGTTGGTGCTGATGGCAGAATACGAAAGCACCAACGCCATTCACGCGGCGCAATGGTCCAGCAACGGACAGCAAATCGTCACGGGCGATGCCGAAGGGTACGTCCGTCTCTTTGGTGTGCGCTATGCCGACCTGGGTGTCCAAAAGTCCGCCTCCCAGAACACGATCGTTC
>CAZFSE010000072.1:0-1478 GCA_964521805.1 uncultured Verrucomicrobiota bacterium | reverse complement strand
TACTCGGTGGATGTCAGGCCTTATCTGCTTCCTGATGGCCCCTGGAGCAACTGGATCAACGCCATCACGGGAACGGGAAGCAACCTGGTGTTCTATGATGGCCGCTCCGACACCACCCGCGTCTATCGCATCCGCGCCATCGTGCCGTAATCCGGCGAGGGAGGCACAAGCCCTTCAGGAGATCCAAATCAGCGCGGGGCACAAGCCCTCACCGCCGCAGAGAAAAATCCATGCGCACCACGCGGGGCGCCGCTTTCCAGCCGCGGTGTTCCTGGATTTTTCCCAGGACGGCCTCGCAGTAGGCCGCCAGATCAATGCCGCCCCGGCGGGCGGACTTGCGTTTGCCGGACCAGCTAAAGAAGGCCGGAGCCTCGCGCAGGCCCAATGTGCCCGCGCCGCCGCTGGAATCCCAGACATCCGCCATGCGCTCCAGCAAGATGCGCAGGGACGGCAACAAAGCCAGCTCAATGGAGAGATCCACATCCTGCGACAAGCGCGAAAAATCCAGCACCCACATGATCTGGCCATCCCCCGTAAACCAGCGGGACGGACGCATCAGGCGCGAGGCAAAGATGTTCCAGGTTTCCGCATCAATGGCCCCAGGCCAAGTGGCATCCAGCAAGGCCACATCCTGGCGGGAAGAGGCGCGCGCCTCCTCCAGGCGTTGCGCCGCCTGTCCTTCCCCAATCCCCCGCAGGGCCCGGGTGAGCGCCAGCGCCAGGAAATCGGAGGGAATCTGCTGTTCATAGCCCTGCTCGGTGCAGAACTCCGCCACCACCTGCGCCAGTTCCGTGAGGCTTTCCTCATGCAACTGGATTTCGGGGCAGGCCGAGAGAATCTCCGCCACCACATGTTTTTGAAGGGCTTCCTGCCCTTCCTGTTGATCACTGAGGGTACGCCAGATCATTGTCGTCCAATCAATCCTTCCACTTCGCTTAAAAATTGGTTTACATCGCGGAACCGGCGATACACCGAGGCAAAACGCACATACGCTACCTCATCCATCTTCTCCAGCCGTTCCATCACTTTCTTGCCGATCACGGTGCTCGGCACCTCGCGCTCAAATTCACCTTCCAACTCGCTGATAATGCCATCCACCATGCCCTCGATCTGCTGGGCGCTGATGGGGCGCTTCTCGCAGGCGATTTCGATCCCGCCCAAAATCTTCTTGCGGTCAAATTCCTCATGCCGCCCATCGCGCTTGATCACCCGCAGACTGGCCTTCACCACCTCTTCGTACGTGGTGAAGCGATACCCGCACTTCGCACAAATGCGGCGGCGCCGGATCACATCCCCATTGCGAACCGACCGGCTATCAATGACCTTGTCATCCACATTACTGCACTTTGGACAGCGCATAACACCTCCGGGTTGCACCCCCACCGTTTGTGGTATGCCCTGTTCAAATAGCCACAATATATAGCCATGTCAAGCGGTTATCTGCCCCTTTATCCTCACCCTCATACTCGTACTCATGC
>CAZFSE010000071.1:0-20354 GCA_964521805.1 uncultured Verrucomicrobiota bacterium | reverse complement strand
TTCCCACTGGCGATTGCAGTCAGCGCCCGTGATAGCCGCCGGCACCTTCCACACCGGGCTGGAAGAAAAGCCGAAGCGCGAGCAGGATGGGCCAGGCGCAGATCACCACCCAAACAAACCACAGGTTCGGAAAGAGCCCGGTCATTTTCCACAGCGCCCAGAAGGGAACCGCCATGGCCCAGAACAATCCGCCCGAGCGGCCCAGATCGTGCAAGCGCCGCACGATCTGCAAAATGCCCCAAAACGCGGCCCAGGCCAGCAGAAGCCAGGCGCCCAGCCTCACCAGCCAGAACGAATCCGCCAGCCAGGCCTTCTGCACATAGACCATGCCGCCCAGCACGGCGACGGCAATCGCCATCCGCACGGCGAAGGCCGGACGGGCCAGCCGGCACTCAAACAGGGTTTCAATCCAGATGCAGAAATTTTTCAGCCGCTGTTGAAAGGGCGAGAGGGGAACCGGTGTATGCGTGGTGGTCATGATGCACTCCCTTATTTGGATGGAACCGTGGCCGGGATTTCCTGGGCCGGCGCCTCAACGGCCTCCGCCCGAGCGGCCTTTTCCGCATTTTCCTTCACAATGGCGCGGTATTGAACAACGCCGATGACGGTCGCCGCCACGGTGACGACCAGCATGACCGTGATCACCACCTTCATTGCGGCGCGCTTGCCCCGCTGGCGAAGCATCAGCGCCAGCATCGAGCATCCCCCCAGCGCGGCAAAACCGGTCATGATGATGAACCAGTAATTCCAGCCATAGGAAGCCTTCGTGGCGTCGAGCACGCGCCCCGTGACGGCCAGCGAAATCGCCGCGCCGTAGTACTGGAACGAATCAATGACGCCCGATGCGAAGCCCGCCATCTTCTTGCCGCCAATATCCATCGGCGCGGCGGCGCCGACAATCGAATGCGTGCTGTTGGCCATGATGGCAATCAGCACCAGGAACAGGCACCCCAGCAGAATGCCGCCCGTCGTCGGCCCGATTTTCCCCATCGCCAGGGTGATGGACGCCAGCGTCAGCACCCCCGCACCCATAAAGTAGAGCACCATCGCCACCGGATACCGATTCCCACGGAAGAACCGGTCGGACATCCAGCCCGACAGCACCGAGCCGCCCACCGCCACAATTGGAATCAGCGCCAGCGTATTGATGGCGATCCCCGGCAGGTCGGTCTTCATGTTGAACTTCATCACGTCCTCAAAGAACAGCATGGTCAGCTGGTCCGAGCTGTGCCGCACCGCGCCCGTGCAGGCGTAGGCCACCGCATAGAACCAGACCAGCGGATTGGAGAAGACAAACTTGAAGGCCTCCTTCACCGGCACGGTAGTGCCGGATGAGTTGTCCACATCGTCGTGAATCGCCCCTGGATAGCCCGCCTCCTCCGGCGACTCCTTGGCAAAGATGGCCAGCGCCACGGCGACCATCGCCACAAAGACCGGCGGAATCGCGAACAACATCCGCCAGTCGCCGGGCTTGACCACAAAGGCCGCGAAGGTGAACCCCGCGAGCAACACCGGCGCCAGCTTGCTGATGAACACCTGCCCGGATTGAATCATGAAGCCGAAGATGCCTGAGAAGACGCCCCGCTCCTCCTTGTTAAACCAGGCCGCGTTGATCTTCACCATGCCCGGCGTGCCCGCCGCCTGGATATAGCCATTCAACAGCCACAGCGCCGCGAAGGTGCTGAAGGTGCCCGCGAACGACCCAAACCCAAAGACCAGATTGACCAGGATCGTCCCCGCCGCGCCAATCAACATGGAAGCCTTTCCGCCGATACGGTCGCAAAAGAGGCCATTGACCAGCTGGCCGGTCCCGTACGCGACGGAAAACCAGAAGAGAATGTCGGAAATCTGCGTGATAGAAAAACCCAGCTCCTCCCGCATGCCCGGCGCGGCAAAGCGGAAGTTGTAGCGGCACATGTAATACATCGAATACATGAGCCCCACCGTGAACCAATTGAGGCCCCGGCGGGCACGAAAGCCAGGCGGATGTTTATGCGAGTCTTTCCATTCCAATTTGGACTCTGCGGCAATGCTCATCGTTTGATTCCCCCCTGCTCACAAACCAAGGCCTGTACGCAAACAGGCTGATCATGTTCGTTTTTTCTTCACCAATCAAGCCTTCTTCAGGCAATAAAACTAACCCGCCCCCCCGCTCCTGTTCAGCCACTTTCCTCGAAAGCCCGCCACCTGGCGCGCGGCGCGGACTTTTTCCAAGGATTGGAAAACTCCGCGATTTTTTTTCCAATCCTTGGAAAAATCTGTCATATTTTTTCCAATCCTTGGAAAAAAATCTATGCACTTAAAAACAATCGAATGGGTATCAAAGAAGGCGGGGTCGCTGATCCCCGGCGCCGCGCGCATGATTGACCAGACCCGCCTGCCCAACGAGCTGGTCTATCTGGAGACAGATGATATCCGCAAAATCTGGGCGGCCATCAAGTCCCTGCAGGTCCGGGGCGCCCCGGCCATTGGCGTTGCCGCGGCCATGGGCCTCGTGGCGGGCATCCAAAAAGCCAGGGTGCGCACCTCCGTGGAACTGCTCAAGCTCGTCAGCCAGACCGGCGACTACCTCGCCACCTCGCGCCCCACCGCCGTGAATCTTTTTTATGCGATTGACCGGATGAAGCTGGTGGCCCGCATGAACCGCCGCCTCTCTCCCCAGGCACTCAAGGCGCGGCTGGCGGCGGAGGCCGTCGCCATCTGCGAAGAGGATGCCGCGCTCTGCCAGTCCATCGGACGCCATGGCGCCACGTTGCTCAAGGACGGCCAGACGATCCTCACCCACTGCAATGCCGGAAGCCTGGCCACTGCCCAATTCGGCACCGCCCTTTCCCCCGTCTATGTCGCCAAGGACCAGGGCAAAACCATTCAGGTCTTCGCGGACGAAACCCGCCCCCTGTTGCAGGGCGCGCGGCTGACCGCCTGGGAGCTGATGCAGGAGGGCATTGATGTCACCCTCATTTGCGACAACATGGCCGCGCAGGTCATGCGGGAAGGCCGCATCCACGCCGTGCTGGTCGGCGCCGACCGCATTGCCGCCAATGGCGACACCGCCAACAAGATCGGCACCTACTCCGTCGCCGTGCTCGCTCGCGCACACAAGATTCCCTTCTATGTGCTGGCCCCCACCACCACCTTTGACCTGACCCTGCCTGCAGGCGACCGCATCCCCATCGAACACCGCGAGGCCGGGGAAGTCACCTGCGGCTTCGGACGGCGCACCGCGCCCCAGGGCGTGAAGGTGTATTCCCCCGCCTTCGATGTCACCCCTGCCAAATACATCACCGCCATCGTCTGCGAGAATGGCATCGCCCGCCCGCCCTTCGCGAAAAGCCTGAAGCGCCTCGCCGCCCAGAAATTCTCCGTGCCCAAAAAATCGGCCACCGCATCATGACCCCGCTCCGCCAGCTCGGGGAGCGGGCCGCCATCCGGCGGCTCGCGGCGATCCTGCCCACGCGTCCGGATGTGCGGGTCCATATCGGCGACGATGTCGCCGTGGTGTCCAACGGCGCCCACGATCTATTGCTGACCTCCGATGCCGTCATCGAAGGCACGCATTTTCTGCCGGACACGCCGCCGGAACAAATCGGCCACAAGGCCATCGGGCGGGCACTGAGCGATTTGGCGGCCACCGGCGGCGAACCGCTATGGGCGCTGGTGGACGTCGTCTCAAAGCCGGATGAGCCGGTCGAGCGGATCGAGGCCGTGTATCGCGGCTTGGCGGCGCTGGCCGGTAAATACGGCCTGGCAATTGTGGGTGGCGATCTCGCACAGGGGCCGGTGCTGGAACTGCACGTCTTCGCGGTCGGGCGCGTGCCTGCCGGGACCGCCCTCCTGCGCTCCGGCGCAAAGCCAGGCGACGGGCTGTACGTCACCGGCGATCTGGGCGGAAGCATCCACGGCAAGCACCTGGCCTTTGAGCCGCGCGTGAAGGAAGGGCTGTGGTTGCGCGACCAGGGCTGGGCCACCGCCATGATTGACCTCAGCGACGGCCTGGCCACCGATCTCCGGCATCTTCTCGAAATGAGCAAGGCCGGCGCGGAGGTGCATGCCTCACGCATCCCTATTTCGCCTGACGCCCGGCGCGCAGGCTCCCCCCGCTCCCCGCTGGAACGGGCGCTCTGTGATGGCGAGGATTTTGAACTGCTCTTCTGTGTCCGCCCAGAAAAACAGGCGGCCTTCGAGGCGGTTTGGGGTACGGCCTTCCCCCTGCCCTGCACCCGCATCGGACGCATTACGGATACGCCGAATCAACTGGTACTGCTGGATGCGCAAGGCGCGGACCTCCCCCTGCCCTCCGATGGCTTCGAGCATTTCCGATGAGGGTGGCGCAGGCAGGAATGCCTGCCCCACCTTGTTGGATGGCTCTACCTTCATCACTTAACATCCCGACATTCTGTTGCCCACACTATCGCCTTGTAACCACACGGCGGAAGAGCCTGCCGCCCTCCAAAGGCCCTCCGAGCTTTCATTCGTTTTCTTGTTTTTCTGACAAGTGACAGGCGAGAAAGAGGGAAGTGGCCACGTTTATTGCCTTCCTGTAAGGTGGCATGGGTGGCCCCAGCCTTATACACCCCGGCGCAAGGCCGGGGGATTCGGATGTAGCGCCGCAGGCTGGCTCCCATCACGCCCATTTCCAAGCCCCAGAATTCAACCCGTTTGGTTGCGGCACTGCCGCGCTGGGCCTCTTGTGGCAAAGAAAAACATCCCCCACCCCAAACGCCCGAAACCAAATGGCCTGAGCATCACGCAAGATCACTTGGCAGAAGCATCCGCTTGATCGCCCCAGTACGGAATGATAACCTGCGTACATGAACAGCAGATCTGGTCATCGCACAGGCAGAACCGCGGGACTCACGGCCCTCCTGATTGCCTGCATCGCGTGCGTTGCTGCAGGAGAACCCCTCACCGATTTCAAAGATCCTTTGGGCTATTATTCGATCCAGCTTCCACCTGGGCATTCCCAGACCGATCAGTCCACCCACGCGAAGTCCAAACGCTCATTCAACTACGGCCCCTCCCTCTCCATGTGGATCATCGCCAGCGAAATGCCCAAGCCGTGGAATCCCCAGGAAAGCATGGATAAGAAAGTGGCCGAAATCACCGCCGGACGGTCGCCCATTGGACGGCCCGTAGAAATTGAACGCCATGAGCTCCTTCAACTGGGCGGCGCCGATGGCTATGAATTGCTCATGACCGACCGCCAGGAGAGCCCCTCCAAATGGGCCAGCGCCTTCGCCCTCGTGGGCGGACAAAGCGCCTATTCCATCGCCATCACCTGCGACGACAAAAAACAGCACGCCCAATACGAACAACTTGTTCAGGCCGTCCGCGACTCCTTCCAAGCCCACGGACGGCCCGCACCGGCCCCTCCCTCCACGCCCAAAACAACGCCCACGGCCGGACGGGCGGCCGAACCCAAACCCCCTGCGCCGGACAACTGGGCGCTGGCTCGAGCCTCATTAAAAGTCAACGGCGTCATGAAACAGGGAAACCAACGCATGGCCTTGATCGGCTCCGGCATCTTCTACGAACAGGATGTGGTCAGCACGCTCCACCAAGGCCGCGAATATCGCTTCCGCATCACCGCCATCGGCGATCAAAAAGAGCAGGTCCAGCTCGAGTCTCTTCCAGATTGACCCGCCGCGCCGCACACCTGGCCAACATCACGGAGGGCATCGAACGATTACAGCGCCACGGAATCAAACCCACCATTGATTTCATGTATGGACTGCCCCACCAGGGCATGCCCGACATCGAGCGCTCGCTGGCCTTCCTGGCGCGCTTCCCCATGGCCCACCCGCAATTCCCGCCCACCTTGTTGGCGCCTAAATCCGAGGAACCCCTTGACCTGCTGGAGGCCCTCATCGCGGCCCTCCGCCGACTCCCCTCACACTGGCTGGACCGGCTGGTCTCCCCGCCCGGGCGCCGGCGCCTCGCGGCCCGCCGCCTCTTCATCCACCTGCCCCACCGCCCAGCCTTTGATCCCCGGGGGCGCGCCGCCGCGAAAGCCCTCCTCGCCAGCGTGTTTCATTGACCGCGCCAGCGGCGGCAGAGGGATGCTCCCGCCACCATGGATACGAACAGGTGGAGACGTGGACGAAAGCTCTTATCTTGCCGGAGCGTCAGCGACAGGCAAGCGGATACCAGGCGGCCTGACTCAGGCTTCGCGGGGGAATACGAAGCAAGAGCGCGTCAGCTTGGTCCCTCCGCAAGGCAAGACCGGCTTTGCGGTCTGGGCGAGGTCAGGGCTGGACTTTTGTCCGCCCTGGCCGAAGCAACGCCGCGGAGGGGCCAAGATCACGCGTGATTTGCTCCCGCCCCGCGAAAACGAGTCAGGCCACCTCTGCTCCCATCCTCCTCCATCAGCCCAAGCACCGTCAAGGGATCCCCAGGGCGGCAGGAGATGCTTCGACACGCCGGTCGCGCATGCGCCCCGGCGGCTCAGCATGACAGATGGGTATCTCCCGATAGAGCGCGCTAGCCCACCTACCTGCGATAGAGGGTTTCGACGGCGTTTCGGACGTATTGTTCATCGCTGAGGTCCTCGACGGCCTCGGGGGGAAAGGGTGCGAGGGCCTTGAAATGGTCCGCCAGCTCCCGGAAAATTTCGAGGCGGGCGGAATCCTCCAACTCTGCGGATTGCAAGAAAACAACCTGCCGCAACGGACCTGATTGTTACAGGCCTTGTTGAAAAATTCTACAGCCGGCTACGGACAAGATCCCAATCCTCATCACGCCACAATAGTTTGCCCGTATTAAACAAGTAGCCCTTGTCATGAGCAAACGACCCAATACCCTCAAACTTGACCGTTCCGCCCACAGCCTCGCGTTCCTTAACGGCATCAACGTCACCAGGGCGAATGGGCCCATTCCACGAGGCTATCGTGTAGTTTTTCCGTCCTTTGGATCCGGTATAATCTAATGCGTCATATTTCGCATCCCTAAGCACAAAACCACAGACATACGCTGGTATGGGTTTGAATGCCGGAAGCTTGTCAAACAACTCATCCGACTCTTGTGAAGTCAGGCTTCCCACATCCTGTCCACGCTTGAGCACTTTATCCTTGAACACACTGATGGCTTTAAAAAACGCGAACAAATGATCGCGGCCCGCCCCAACCTTGACAAGAACATGAACGTCCGTATGGCTGAATTGATCACCTGGGATGTCGAGCCAAATGCCGTTCCATTTCGTTGTTTTGATTCCTATACTAATCTTTGGAACTCGATACTCGGACTTGGATTCTCGAATTAAGTGAATATCGGTTGGCAAATAATCCTTCAAGACACCTTCATCATGCCCGAGCTTTATCTCCATCTGCCACTTTTTCTTAAAAAACAGGGCAAACGCAAGCTCTCCCAAATATCCTCGAGTCATGTCCGCCCAAAGTTGACCCAAATCACGCTGACGAGAGCCTCCATAATCAGTTGCCGCAGTTTTGTTCAGAATCTTTAATGCGTCAACGCACATGCGCGCATAGCCTTCCTCGTCCACCATGACAAGGTTCGGCAGAAGCCGTTCCTGCACCCAGGCCTTCGCGGAAAATTGCTCTGTGATTTCACCCCCTGTAGTGGCCTTCTCAATGATTTTTCCGGCTTCTTCAGACGACACGCCAAGCTGTTGTTTTACAAGCTCAATCACTTCGCACATGCCAGCTCCCCATGGTAGTCAGATAGGTCAAACAATTCCGGTTCACTATTGAAAGACGGCTCCACACTCTCGTATCGAATCCCGGCAAAGGTGTTCAAAATCGCCGTGAAAATAACTTCCGCCATTCTTGGAGAAACCGCCATGCCAATCTGCTTTCGCACACTTTCCTTTGCCCCTTCAAACAGAAATGTATCAGGAAACGTCTGCAGTCGTGCCCGTTCACGATTGGTTAGAGCCCGAGCTTCATCCCAGTGGTATCCATGTGTCCCGCCCCCTCCACTGCCGGTTATGGTGTAAGAGGGGCGGTCTGGATGCAACCTTCGATAGATCTGGCTTAACCGTGTGTTCTTAACATTGAGCTGCAAGTGTTTTGGCAGGCTTGCCGTCCAGGCATTCTCTCCCGGCTTTGTTTTCATCAAACGTTCGACCACCCTTTTTGATTGCAACGTCCGTTCGTGGTTGAAAGCCGCTGGAGAAATGGGAGGGTCTTCTAAAGCCTGCCTGGCGGTGATGGGATGGAGGTTTGTGGTCGGTGCCGGCACCCGGAACACGCAATTTGATGTGCGATCAACACCGACAATAATCAGACGGTGGCGGGCTTGTGGAACTCCATATTCTTCAAATTTATACAAATGCGCCGTGAGGTTGTAGCCATTCCCTGCTGTGCGCAAATCGCGCATGATTGTACGAAAAGCCCTTCCTTCATTGGCGCTGAGAAGCCCCCCCACGTTTTCAGCAACGAAAAAGCGTGGTTTGAAAAAATTCAGAACCCTGACCCCGTAGAGATAAAGAGGGCCAAAGGAGCCGTGAAACCCTCGTTGCTCTCCGACAATGCTGAAATCGTTGCATGGAAAACCATATGCAAAGGCATCAATGGGTGCCAGCTGTTCCAGATTCAACTCCCGCACGTCCCTGCAAATTACGCTATCCGGTGCATTGGGGCAAATGTTTCGCGCATATGTGGCGCAAGAAGCGGGATCGTTGTCATTTGCCCAAGCATGCCGAATGGAAAAGTCACGATCGGCGGTCTGAACGCTACTCTGCAAAGCCCCCCAAGCCAGGCCACCCGGCCCACAGAAAAGCTCGCCCAATCGAAAAACAACAGACTCTTTTCTGCTGGGTCTCACCGCCTTGACCTGCTTGATCATCGTTATCCTTTTGCCATTGATTTCTCGGTCCGTTTGCTGAGGGCAGTATCATGCCTGCGGCTTCTGAAATCAAGTTCTCGCTGTCAGGGAAACACAAAAGCCATGCAGGTCAACCGCGGCTTATGCAAACTACCCCTACCTGCGGTAGAGGGTTTCGACGGCGTTTCGGACGTATTGTTCATCGCTGAGGTCCTCGACGGCCTCGGGGGGAAAGGGTGCGAGGGCCTTGAAATGGTCCGCCAGCTCCCGGAAAATTTCGAGGCGGGCGGAATCCTCCAGCGCGGCGCGGCGCAGAAGGGTCTGCAAGGCCAGCGTGGCGGCTTGCGCGGAAACCACCTGCCGCAGGCGCGCCTCGATGTGCGGATGCTTGCGAAAGGAATTGTACTTGCCGGCGGTGATCTGCTGGAGGTCCGGATCCTCCGCGCGCGGGATGCGCACAACGATGGTTCCCGCCGCGAAATCTCCCAGCCGCTGGCTTCTTGAACTCATCAGCAGGGCGCAACCGCCGACGAGGTAGAATGCGGGAAGCATGTCCACGAAGCGCAATAAATTGCGCACGACGACCTGCTGGGGCATGAGGCGCAGGCCCCGCTCATCCACCACGCGCAGGCGCAGAAGGCGCTTGCCAATCGTCTGCCCCCGCCAGCGCCACTCCAACAACATCCCATACCCGATGGAAATGGCAAAATACGCGAGCACACCGGCCGCCATGGCCAGATCGAAACTGAGCAGGCGCAACAGCCCCAGCACCGTGCCGATGGTGGTCTCCAGCACGCCAATGACCGCCAGATCCACCAGCCAAGCCAGCATGCGCGAGACCGGCCCGGCGGGAAGCAGGGCAAACTCCATGCCTTCCGGTGTGCGGATGCGCAAGACATTCACCCGTCCGTTCATTCTTCACCCTCCGCGGGTTTTTTCTTCAAGCCCGAACGGGACAAAAACAGGCCCAGCAGAATCAGCTCGATCACGCCCAGCCCAATTTTAAGCGCGTACGGAAGCGCCGGTTCGTGATACTGGGAGAAAAAGGCTTCGACGAGGCCGGCCCAGATGAGCAGGAGGCCGACGCCGCCCATCAAGGTCACCAAATCCGGAAGCATGCCGCGCAGGCGCTGGCGTAACGATCTCCGCTGGCCGCGCCCCAGCAGGGTCGTAGCCAGCAACAGCCCCGCCTGTCCCGCCAGCAGGATGGCGGGAATCTCGACGGAGCCATGCGGCAACAGCCAGCCCACCAGGAAGGTCCCCTGCCCCGCCGCCAGGTAATCCGCCGCCACTGCGCCCAGAATCACCCCATTGTAGAACAGCAGGATCAAGGTCCCGACGCCCCAGGTCACACCCATGCCCATCGTAAAAATGGAGACCTTCGTGTTATGCGTCATCAGGGTGGCGGCAAAGGAGGTCTTGCGCCCCTTCAACGCGTCGCTCTTCTGCTGTTCCTC
Source organism: uncultured Verrucomicrobiota bacterium (assembly GCA_964521805.1). Lineage (GTDB taxonomy): Bacteria > Verrucomicrobiota > Kiritimatiellia > CAIQIC01 > GWF2-57-35 > CAZFSE01. The sequence goes on along the minus strand of CAZFSE010000071.1, from coordinate 10,116 downwards.
CTTGGCCACGCGCTCGGCGGGACTGCCCAGCAGATGCCCAAAGGGCATCAGCACGGCCTTGGCCTCGGGATCCAGCAACAGCGCCATGGCCCCAAAGAACATGCCCGCCAGGGTCACCGCCACCGCGAGCCGGAAGCACTGGATATGGCGCCGGAAGGTTTGCGGAAAGGTCTGGAAGAACCAGTGCAGGGGATGCAACCGGATGCTCCGGGAGCGCGTCTCCATCATCTCGCCATACGCGCGCGCCACCAGCGCCGCCAAATACTGGCGGGTCTGCGGCTCGGAAACCAGCCCGTCCAATTGCGCCAAATCGGAGGCCGCCCGCTCATACAGATAATGAAGACGTTGAAGCTCCGCCACGGACAGCCGCGCAAAAGGATCTTCCTCGATCCGGTTCAGGACCGACTCCAGTTCCGTCCAATACGGCTTTTCCTTTTGCATGAAACCCGCCAGGTCCAGGATCATAGGACTTGCCTCCGTTTCATGTTCATATATTGGGTGATGAGCGCCGCGCTCAAGCTCTCATGCTCCAGCTGGGCAAACCGCACTCCGTGGCGTTGCAGGCCCCGCCCGGTTTCGTGGAGCTTGCGCCAAAGATAATGCCCACCCAGCCGCTGGTACACCTCCTCCACATCCGCGGGCGGCCCTCCCTCAAAAAGCCCTGCGGCCCGCGGAGGGCGTAGCATATTCACCAGCACCAGATGCTGGCGGCACACCAGCCGCACCGCCTGGGCGAACTGCTCGGCCAGGAGCGGATCATCCAGGCTGGTGAGCACCATCAGCAAAGCGCGTTTGCGAAGCCGCGTTCGCACCCAGGAAAAAACCTCGGCATAATCCGGCGAAACCGGCCTCGGCTCCAACGCGTGCAGGGCCTCGCGGCAGGCCTCAAAATGGGCTTTCCCGTGCCCGGCCGGGAAGAACAATTCCGGACGCGCGCTGAACGTCATCAGCCCATATCGGTCCCCCTGGCGGTCGGCGGCGTGCCCCAGCAGAAGCGCGGACGTAATAAAACGGTCGAGCAGGGTCAGCCCCGGCTGGCCAGCCTCCTCCCCCGAGGTCCGGGCGCTCAAGCGGGAGGCATCCACCAGCACATACACCTCCTGCGTGCGCTCGATTTGAAACATCTTGGTGACGGGATACCGCCGCTTGGCCGTGGCCTTCCAATGAATATCCTCGTAGTTGTCGCCCGGCAGATACTCGCGCAATTGCTCAAACTCGCGCCCCTTGCCCATCTGCCGCCACGTATGCAAGCCCAAATGGCCGCGATTCAAAAAAGAAGCCGCCACGCGCCGGCGCTCCGCGCGCAAATCTGGATAGACCCGCACCTCGATGTTCAGGCTCATCCGCCGCCGGATATTCCAAAAACCCAGCCATGACGCCGTTTCCAGCGCCGCGAAGCGCAGGGCATGGCGCCCGCGCCGGGTGGCCGTGCAGGGCCAGCGCGCCTCGAACAGGCGGTCCTCGCCCGGCAGGGACACCCGCAAGTCCTCCACCGGCGAATCAAACCCCGCCGGCCACAACAAGCCCAGCCGCAGGCCGGCCAGCGCTGAGCCCTTCTGCCGGAGGTGCAGGGGAATCGCACCCTCTTGAAAGCGCGCCAGCCGCACCACCGCCGGACCGCCCAGTTCCACCATCTCCAGGCGGCTTCTTGAAACCAGCGCGTCCAACACCGCCAACAGGACAAAGCCCCCCAACACGGCCAGCGCCAGCGCCGCCGTGGAAGGCAACGCCGCCGGAAGCGCTCCAAAGGGCAAGACCACCACCCCGGTCCAGAACAGCAATCTGGAGGAAGGAACCATCAACGCGGCACCGTAATTTCCGCCAGCACGCGGCCCACCAGCTCCTCCACCGTCAGTCCTTCAATTTCATATTCCGGACGCAGAATCAGCCGGTGCCCCAGCACCGCGACGGCGAGCGCCTTGATGTCATCAGGCGTGACAAAATCCCGCCCGGCCAGAAGCGCGGAGGCGCGCCCCGCCAGCACCAGCGACTGCGTGGCGCGCGGCCCGGCGCCCACCAGCACGCTGTCATTTTCGCGTGTGGCGCGCACCAGGCCCACGATGTAGCCCATCAACTCCGCGCTGACAGTGATGGACTGCAGGTGGCGCTTGACCTCCTGCAACAACTCCGAGGTCAGGACTGGGCGCACCTCGCCCCGGGCCAGCACGGCCTCGGGCGACTCCTCGCCCAGCATACGCCCCGCCAGCTCCAGTTCCTCCTCCCGGCTGGGATACGACATGATGATCTTGAGCATGAAGCGGTCTTTTTGCGCCTCCGGCAATGGATAGGTGCCCTCATATTCGACGGGGTTCTGCGTAGCGAACACCGTGAAGTGCGGGGACAACTGGTGGGACTTTCGGTCAATGGTCACCTGCCGTTCCTGCATGGCCTGCAGGAGCGCGGACTGCGTCTTGGCCGGGGCGCGGTTGATTTCATCGGCCAGCAGGAACGTGGTGAAGACAGGCCCCTGCGCCAGATCGAACTCGTTGGTCTTGAGATTGAAGACGTTGGTGCCGGTGATGTCCGCCGGCATCAGATCGGGCGTGAACTGGATGCGCCCGAAGTCGCATCCCAGCACACGGGCCAGTGTCCGCACCAGCAGGGTCTTTGCGATGCCGGGCACGCCCTCGACCAGCGCATGCTGTCCGGAAAGAACCACAATCAGAACCTGATCCATCACAGCGGCCTGCCCGATGATCACCTTGGCCAGTTCCGCCCTCACCTGGACCAGCGCATTTTTGACATCTTCGATCGTCATGAGTTACTCCCTTTCTTTCGCTATGTTTTGCAAAGTGGCATACAACGTTGTTGCTTTAGCCCGGGCGGTATCCGCCAGCGCTTCATTGGCTCTGAGTGCCTCCCGCATGCGCGCCGGCTTCTTTCGGTTCCTGGGGTCATGCCCGGAAGTTTTCTCCCACTCCTCCAGGCAGACGCGCGGCAAGTCGTGAACGGGCACGGTCCGGCGCAATAGCTGGACATAGCCTTCATGGGCCGTCATTCCGCTCACCACTTCTTCCTCCGGGGCTTCCGGGTCCAGCGGCAGGAAGCGGGCGAAGGACTTCCACAGGAACAACAGCGCCAGCACGACCAGACCCGCCGCGAGGCCCTGCAGGCGGTATTTCCAAACCAGGTTCATCAAGCCGGGCCGGTGCTGTATGCCGAGATGGCTTTCGTCAAACACGATGCGGCGGCAGGACCCCACCAGGCGCGCCAACAGGGCGGATTGCCGCTCTTTGAGCAGGGCCTCGTTGCTGAGGAAATAGCTGTCCGCCACCAGCACCAGCGAGCCCCGTCCCCAGGAGCGCTCAATCAGCACCGGCTGGCCATCGCGCGCATAGAGAATGTTCCAGGCATTGGAACCCGGCGTAAAAAACAGCGCGCTCTTCCATGTCACGGGCCCATACGTGGAAGCGTCCTCCAACGGCACCGCCTGCGAGGGAAGGACATCCTCCTCGTCGTCGCGATCGAAGTGAAACGCCACGCCCCAGCGGACAGGCGGCCCGGCCACCCGGTTGGTGGAAACGACGCCGTCCTGGGGCTCCTCCTCATCCTCCTCCAGCGCTTCCTCCGCGTCCTCCGCCGCCTCCTCTTCGCGCTCCAGCGCCTCTTCCTCGTCTTCCTCATCTTCCCAGGTCCGGCGCTGGGCCACATGCGCAAAGCTGACCACCACCCGCCCTCCCTCCAACGCGAGCGCGGAAACCTGGCGGGCAACGCGCTGGGGAATCCATCGGGGCGGCACACCCAGCAAAAATATGGCGGTGGATTCATCGGGCTGAATCAGATCCAGCCGCTCTGTATTCCGGGATGCCTGCACCTCCGGAAGTTCACGAAGGCTTTCATAGAAAATCTGCGCCCCGAGCGCATCGGCCCGCAGGGTGGAGTACGCCGGGTACACATCGCCCTGGGCAAAGCGCCACTCGAACAAGGCTACGAGCCCGTAGCCCAGCAACAGCACGGGCGCCAGCACCAGCAGAGCGTTTCGAATCTTGTTGGAGGATACGCTCATGAACCCAGCTCCTCCACCTTCCGCCGGATAAAGGCCAGCGACTCCTCGGCGCGCTCCAGCGACTCCGGCACAACCGGATGCAGGCCATACCAGCTCCATTCATACAGGCCGATGGCCTCCGCAAAAACCGGTGGCACCTCCTGGGCGCGACGCGCCCGGCGAACCACTTCGCGGTAATAGTCCAGATTTGATTTGGAGCGGGCCACCTCGATCAGCCGCCCCCGGCACAGGCACGCCAGCAGGGCCAGGAACAGGGCGCGCAACGCTCCCCGGTGATCACCCTCCGCCCGTAGGCGGGCCGCCAGATTCAGCCACTCCTCCTCCGGCCACTGGCTGGCCAGCACCTGCTCATCATGGATATCAGGCGCTTCCACCACCGGCGTCAGCGCCACTCCCAGGGATGGCTTGCGCCGCTTGAAGAGCCGCCAGCCCGCCACACCGCCCACCACGGAGACGACCACAATCAACAGCCAGGCCAGCCCCTTCAGCCAAAGCGAAAAATCGGCCATGGCGCGTTCGCTGGCATCCGCCTTGTGACGTCCGCGCATCCAGCGTTCGAGCCAGCGGCCAATCTTGCGGAACTGGCGGGCCACCGACTTGAACAGCGACTTCCCGGTGCGGCTGATGCTGTCCATAAACCGATAAAACACCCCGCCCTGCATCCGATCCTGGACGGCCTTCAGATCACGCGGCGCGCGCCAGGTGTACTCTGGGCGGGTCATGACACGGCTGATCGCCTCGTCCAGTTGCGCCACCTCCAGGGAAGCGGCGGCATTCGTCCAGGCCAGGCCCTCGCAGGGCAGAGCCACCAGCGAGAGCTGATCCGCCGGCGTCCAGGCGGACACCGCCAGCCATGCGCCCAGGGCCACCGCCAGGCGGGCCGCGCGCGGCACCGCAAGCCGCCGTGCCTCCAGCCGCAGATCCTGCCCGTTGACGCGCGCATCCCCATCGTAACACCGGCACACATAGACCGCCTTGATCAAGGGATCCACCGCGAGATACGCCAGCCCCGCGACGACAGCCAGAAAGGTCGTGTTCAAAAACCAGAAGGCATGCTGGGTCAACGGCGTAGAGATGCCCAGCAAGGTTTTCAGAAGGGACGGCGCCACCACCAGCAAACTGGCGATATTCAAAAAGACAAAAAAGCGAAACAATGCCAGCACCGCCAGCAGAATATGATTCTGCCGGGGCCAGAGCCGTCCGAGCTCGCGGGCGCGCCGGGCGGAGGGCTGGTCCTCACGCAACGTCATCGCGGCGAGATTTTGATGAAACGCCATCGCCCATGCATAGGGAAGCACCGCCAGCGTGGAAAGAAAAAGCCCTGCCAGCGACCAGGGCGCCCAGCGGCATTGCACGCCGATAATCCTCAGCAGGCGCGAAAAGGGCAGGACAAACGGCGCCGACCCCAGCCGGGCTTGCAACGCCAGGCAAAATGCGGCCTGCCAGGAGCGCATCCAGAGGTACAGGGCCGCCAAGGCCAGCGACAACACCCCGCATCGTTCATAGGCCAGCGCCCCGCGGCTCATGTCGGACCAGAAGAAGAGCGCCATCAGGACGAACGGAACCGCGCCGGCGTAGTACAGCCCCCAGACGAACAGCGGGGCGCTGCGGAGCAGATGCACCGCCTCCTCGATCACCTCCAGAGCACCTTGGCCTTCCTTCGCCGGGCGGGGCTTCATTCATCCTCCAGTAAAGAAGAGGTCTCCCAGATGGCGCCCTCATGAAAGCTGGAGGGAATCAACAGCAACAACCGCCCCAGGCCCAGCAACAGCATCCAAAGCAGAAAGAATCCCACCAACGCCTGGGCCACGGCCCCCACCCCCACCCACTGGCGGCGGTGGCGCGCGCCCTGGGCGGCCAGGCGGGCCAGGCACTTGGCGCACATCACGCGGTGATGGTGCTCCGTGATGCACTCCCGGCAGAAATATTGTCCGCACTCCGGACAGCGCGCCGCCGCCTCGCGCCCGGCATGATTCAAGCAACGGACCTGGCTAAGCGGATTCATCCTGGCCCCACTCCGGTCAGCGGCGGGGGCATGGTGCGCGGCAAGGGCGGCGGGGACGGCAGAGGCGCCTGGCCACGCCGGTTGCGATCCAGCAGGAGCAAGCCGATGGCGGAGAGCACCCCGGTCAGCACGGACAGCACAAGCAACAGCCCCGTGGCCACCTGCACGCCCATGCCATGGAGGCCCGCCTTGCCGGAGAGGTTGAACACATAAAAACCCGAGACAGGCAGAAGCACCAGCCCCTTGATCATCAAAAACACAAAAACGGTCCAGGCCCAGGTCTTCAAGCCCGCCAGCATCCAGCCCCGGTTCTGGAAGGACACCGCCATCAAGGAAAGAAGAAAGACGACCACCAGCATGCCATCCGCCAGCACCACCTTGACAAAGGAGGGCGTCAGCGCCATCACCGCGCCAAAGAGCACATCCAGCAACAGGAAGCCGGCGCACAGCCAATGGAACACCGCCTGGGCGCGCACCGGGTCTTCAGCTACGGGAAGGGAAACCTGTCCAAAGGGCTTGGCCACAGACTCGGCAGGACGGCGGGCCAGCAACTCCTCACGAGTCAGCACGCCCTGCGCCGCCTCAATCAACGGCTGAATCCGCCGCAGCATTTTGTCCGCCGCGCGCATCCGGCTCAAGGACGCCAGCGCTTGCTCGCTGGTGCGGGTTTGAATCCGGCACGTACAGGTGGGGCCTCGCAGAATATTCACCAGCCAGATCAGGAAAAAACAGCCTGTAAGGATGCGGGCGGGCCACAGCGCCTCGCCCTCCGTGCTCAGCCACCAGGCCATGATCAACAGCAGGGGCACGGCCAGCACCAACCCCCAGAAAAAGCGATGCCGGTTAACTTGAATGACGAGGGCCTGGATGTCGGCATAATAGAGTCGGCGGCAATTCTCCGAGTACCCCGTACGCTCCAGAACCAGCAGATGGTCAGGCCCCTGCCACAGACTGGTTCGAACCGCCAGTGACAGCCCCTGCCCCGGCAGTTTCTTGTAGTCTTTTTGTTTGCGTCGAAATTTCATATCAGCGTCTGATCCATTTCATATACAAGATCGAGGCCAGAAACACCCAGCCAGCCAGTTGCGCCAGCGACAAGATCATCGCCACGATATAGCGGCCCTTCCCATGCGGCCAAACCCCCAGCGGCGCTTTCCAAAAACGGATGCAGATGAACAGGGCCGCCGGAGCCGTCAAGATGGTAAAAAACCAGAAAAACGGAAGCAGAACCGGCAGGACCGAGAGCGAAAGCGCCAGCTCATCGTACCGCACAAATCGCGACTCAAGATTCTTCTGCTTGCCGCCGGCCTTCTCACGCTCCAGGCAGGGTGCGCAGATATGCCGCCCGGCCATTTCCAGATCGCACAGTGAACAAAGAAACCGCCCGCAGGCCTCACAGGGAATCACCGCTGGCTTTCCAGCATGATAAAAACAGGTGGAATCCCCCTCCAACATTGGATGCGGCACAACCTCGGCCTGCACCGGGCGGCAAAACGCCGGAAAAACCCGGATGCTGGTGGCCGTCAGGCAGGAGGGACAAGCCACCCTGCCCGGCATATTCAGCATTGAAGCCGGGAACGGCGCACGGCAACGGGGGCAGGTAATCTCGGTATACAGCATGGCGTCAGGACCGCTTGATCACGCGCGTATTGCAGATCATGTCATGCAAGGCCCGCTTCTCCTTGTCAAATCCCGCCATGATGTACCCGATCATCAGGATCAGCTGGCTGAGAATCTTGGCGAAGTACCGCCCCGTCGCGCGGCCATAGGAAACCGGGCCGCCCTCCGCCGTAACCACCTTGATCTTGACGGCCATCTTGCCAAGGGTGGCGCCATACTTGCCGATCATGATCACCTCATACAACAGCCCCACCACCATTTGCAAAAGGCTGAGGGCAATCTGGATGGCACTCATCATTTCCGGATTGCTTCTGCTCAGTGCGGCAATGGTACCGAAATAGAGGGCATAGTACGGAATGGACAAGAGCAACCCATCGAGGAAAACGGCGGCAAAGCGAATCCAGAAGCCCGCATAATTCATCTGCAGAGGGACCGTTGCGTCCTCGCGAAGCTTCTGAAGAAAGACCGGCTTGCAGGCGGCGCAGACATGCGCGCCCTCAAATTGAACCAGCTCATGCACCGGCAGGAGTTTCCCGCAGACCGCGCACGCCGCATCGCCGCCGCCTGAGGACTCCGTGGGCGCGCCCGACCCGCCTGCCAGCGACGCATACGCCTGCCATTCGCCCAACCCCTCATGCCAGACCAGCGTATCCTCCTTCACCGTCCCCTGCCGCACCAGCGCCTGAAATTCATCCTCGCTGAACGGACCTTTTTGCTCCTGACCTTCGGCATAATACCAGTTCACCGGTTTTCTCCATCGGGTTGCAAAACCATATGCTTCATGCTGTGCGCCCAGTAGAGTCAAAATAAGGAGGGAAAGCAAGAACTCCCCTGCGCTTTCTTGAAACAAAGCGCACCCCACCCCGGCGGGGCATCCAGGTTTTGCTCCTCCATCTGCGAGCGATTCAGCTGCGCCATACAGCCGGATAGGCATTCCTTCGGGAGAGACTGCGGCTCGCGATCCAATATCGGAAACCATAAAGACAAAGTATTTTTTTCCAATGTTTGGAAAATGGGTTATAGTGGCCAAAAATTATGGAGCTTCCGATGCAGAAAACTATCATTCCCTTGTCATCCAAGACGGCTGAAGGCTACGTTATTCCGACGGGACCGCTCAATCTGGTTTTTGCCCAGACGGACTCTGGGGTGGTTTCCTGCGGGTTGATGGATGTCATGGTGCTGGACCGCTTTGAGCACCCCGCGGCCCGCGTCAAAGCTACCAGCGGCCCCAGCATCCGCACGCTCGACGACCTCCTCCAGGGCCTGGTCAAAGACGTCAACGAAACCGCAAAAAAGCGGGGCATTCAGCTGGGCATGACGGGCCGCGAGGCGCTGGAGCAGATGTAGCCTTCCCCTTTGAACGGATTATTCTTCATGACTTTTTCATCCTTCAAGAAGCATTTGTATTGGATAGTGCCCCTGGTGGTGCTCGATATTGTGTTGTTGCGCTGGTGGCTGGGATGCGGGCGGCAGGCCGCACCCTCCGCCGCCGCCCCCCCCGCCAGCACCATGGAGGCGCCGGAACCTCCCCCATCCAATCCCTGGGAACGCGTCAGCTTTCCCACCGATCAGAAGCGCCTGCTGGAGGAAGACCTCTCCGCGTTTCAGCCAACGGCTTCCGGCCGCCCCGAATCCGCGCTCTACGGCACCACGCGCACCGCGATGAAAGGCTCGCGCCTCATGCCTTCCTTTCACGAAGGCATTGACATTGCGGCCACGGCGCGAAACCGCGCCGGACGCCCGCTGGACGCGGTCTATGCCGTGGCCGGGGGCCGGGTGGCCTACATCAACCGTGTGGCCGGAAACTCCAATTATGGCCTCTATGTCGTGCTGACACATCCAGATCCGGTGGGCGAGGTCTACAGCCTTTATGCGCATCTGGCTTCGGTGGAACCAGGCCTGTCTGTGGGACAGCACGTGAACGCCGGCGAAACACTGGGGCGCCTGGGCAACACCCCGGCCTCCATCATCCCCATGGAGCGCGCGCATGTGCATCTTGAAATTGGCTTGATCCTGAACGCCCGCTTTCCCGAATGGTATCGCGCCAAGAAGCTCAAGCCCGATCACGCCGCCTTCAACGGCCGCAATCTGCTGGGCGCCGATCCGCTGGCCGTGTTCCGGCATCGCCAGGCCCGCCCGGAGTTCAGCTTCAAGGACCATCTCGCCACCCTCCCCCGCGCATTTGAGCTTCTCATCACGCCCCGCAAGCTCCCCGATTTTTTCCGGCGCTATCCCTCTCTGTGGAAGGGGCCGCCGTACGCAGGCGGCCCCATGGTGCTGGCCTGCTGTGAAAATGGCATTCCGCTGGAGGGCCGCTCCGCCACCGAAGAAGAGCGCGCCCTGCTGGGCCAGGCCCGCCATCGGGTCCTGATGGCCAGCAGGGAGGTCCTGGGCCGCAATGGACGCCGCCTGGTCGTCGAGGAACGAGGCGCCTGGCGCCTGGGACAAAGCGGCCAGGAATGGCTGGAGATCCTGACCTACTAAC
>CAZFSE010000070.1:0-20403 GCA_964521805.1 uncultured Verrucomicrobiota bacterium | reverse complement strand
GGGGGGCACCGGCTGACCACGCGGCAGGCATCAACCCCCATCCAAGAAGCAAGGCCAGCCCCCAAAGCCTGCTGGATATAGAGAAAGCATTCATGGTATAGTTACGTATACCCAGACAGGGGTTAGAAATTAAGCGTACTTGGGCCGGTGCCCGCAACGAGAGGGGGCAAGCGGTGAAAAAACGAATGCACCAGACAAAACCCTCGTTTTTGTGTGCATCAAGGCGCTCGAAAGAATATCACCCGCCGACAGGATCTTGATCCGTGCCGTCTTCGGGCAACTCCAGCAACCTGACGTCCTCGAGGTCAACAGGACGGCCCGCAGCCCGCTTGGAAGCCACTAAATCGGCCTTGGACAATATGTGAAATGGCTGTCCACGGTATTCGACCGTCTTCCGTCTGGCCCATGCATCTCCAAAAGCAAGGCCAGGTGTGGAGATTTGGACATCAATGCGAACCTTATCCTTGAAGATGGTTATTTCATTCGAAAGCACGTCCTGAGCGGTGGTCAGGCTTGCTGTGCCCAAACCGGCTTCCAACATGGAATCCAAAAGGCGTTGCGCATTATCCTCTGTGGCTTCAATCAGCAGATCGAGATCAAACGTGGCACGGGGCACGCCATGCAGAATAGAGGCAATGCCTCCGATCACAACATACTTCACATCATGTTGCTCGAATGACTTGAAAATGTTTTGCAGACGGTTTAGCACGGCCTTTATCCTGAATCGAGGGATTGATCGAAAGGGCTAGATCGGTCAAATCGCACAGAGCCTGCATGCGGTCCGGCATGCTTAAGGACCTGAACCATCGCGTCTTGGCTTCAGGCGTCTCGTCAGTGCGTGTGTTGGATATAGCCTTGTTTGAATTCATCTGCCTGCATCGTATCACAGATCAGTTCCTGAGCAATCTGCAATTTGACTTTCGCAGTGATGTGAATGCAGGCTGGTGCCCGCACCGAGAGGGCGCCACCACCAAAAAACACGAATGCACACGGAGAAAATGCCGTTGATCTGAGTTGCTCCATCGTTTATTTTCCAGCCGTCTTTATGGCGGTGGCCATAACTGCAGGCCTGACAAAATGCTTCAGAATTCACGATATGCCAGCCTTGGATGTCAGCGAGATATTTTTTAGTGTGCAAGGGGAGTCCACCCAGGCAGGGCGGCCCTGTGTCTTTGTCCGGCTGGCCGGTTGTCCGCTGGATTGCTCCTGGTGCGACAGCTGCTTTGCCAAGGCTGGCGGGCAGGTGATGAGCGTGGAGTCCATCGTGCAGGCGGTCCTGGCCTATCCTTCCCGCCTGGTTGAAATCACGGGTGGCGAGGTGAAGTCAAACGAGGAAAAAACAGGCGGTCCACGGGAGGAGTGCCTGGGTTTTTGGCGGGAGCATCCCGCTCCCGGATGACCAGACTCAATCGGTGGAGCGGGTGGGGGGATGATTTCCAACGAATAGGAAGCGCAACGAATGGGGAAGAAGAAAAACCCAATGTTTTTTCTCTTCATTCGTTGATGATCTTGATTCGCTGCTGTCCCTGCGGCGCTAGGGAGATCAGGAAGGATCTCCTGGCTCAGCCGAGTGTTTCAAACCCCTCTTTTTGCGCGGCGAGAGTCAACCGGCGGTCGGCGCAGACAAAGGGCAGGCGGCGTGGAGCATGGTCTGTAGCGATAAGGGCCGCCGCCAATTGGAGCGCATCCGCCAAACGCAAGGCATGGACCCTGAGGATGCGAACGGCTTCCCGACGGACCGGTTCGCAGGGTTCGACTTCCCGCCAGCCTTCGCTGTCCTCCTCAAGGGCTTGAATTGAGACATTCAAGTCATCCGCATTCAATTTTCCTTCGCGGTTCAGGCGGCAAAAAGCCGAGACACACTCGATTCGACTGCCCCACCAGAAGATCACATGGGGATCCTGCTTCAACCATTGCTGATAGGTTGTGGTGTGAGCCTGGGCGACATAAAGCGGGGCCAGGGCGGACGCATCCCAGAACCTCATCGGCCTTCCTCCCGGTCGGCCAGCAAAGCCTGCACGACGTCAGCGCCTTTGGCGGGGCGCGGCAGTTTGCGCGCCATGATTTTCCCCATATTGGGCGCACGCCGGGGGCTGGTTAGAACGCCACGCCGCTCCAAGTCCGCGACCCAGGCATCCGTAGCGGTGGTTTTCTCAACTGGTTCAATCCTGGCCACCGGGCGCTGGCGGTCCACGATCAGAATACTTTCACCCGTTTGGACCTGTTCCAGCAAGGCGCTGAGATGGTTTTTTGTATAGGATATATTAGCTATTTTCATGAGGCTATTATAGCCAGAATAGGCCCCCCCCACAAGAAGAATCTCGCCGGCGATAATGAAATGGCCCCAAGAAAAACAGGCGGCCCGAGGGGGCCGCCTGTTGGGGTTGTGCGCAAGGGCGCGGGGTTTAGACCAAGCCGTGATCGAGCATGGCGTCGGCGACCTTGACGAAGCCGGCGATGTTGGCGCCGACGACGTAATTGCCATCCTTGCCGTATTCCTTCGAGGTCTCGAAGCAGGCCTTGTGGATGGAGACCATGATCTGGTTGAGGCGCTGATCCACTTCCGCGCGAGTCCAGGACAGGCGCATCGAGTTTTGGCTCATTTCCAGGCCGGAGGTGGCGACACCGCCCGCATTGGCGGCCTTGCCCGGTCCGTAGAGGATCTTCTTCTCGACGAATTGATCCACAGCCGCCGGAGTGCTGGGCATGTTGGCGCCTTCGCTGACGACGTAGCATCCGTTCTTGAGAAGCGCCTTGGCGTCTTCGCCGGTGATCTCATTCTGCGTGGCGCTGGGGAATGCGCACTGGCAGGGGATGTTCCAGGGGCGCTGGCCTTCGAGGTATTCACAGCCGAACTTGTCGGCATATTCCTTGATGCGCCCGCGCTTGACGTTTTTGAGTTCCATCGCCCACGCCAGCTTCTCCGCCGTAATGCCATCCTTGTCGTAGATGGTGCCGGACGAATCCGACAGGGAGACGACCTTGCCGCCGAGCTGGTTGAGCTTCTCCACCGTGTACTGGGCGACGTTGCCGGAGCCCGAGACCGTGCAGACCTTGCCCTTGAAGGTTTCATTGCGGGTCTTGAGCATTTCCTCGGCGAAGTACACCGCGCCATAGCCGGTGGCTTCCGGGCGAATCAGCGAGCCGCCCCACTTCAGGCCCTTGCCCGTGAGGACGCCGGTGAATTCGTTGCGGAGGCGCTTGTACTGGCCGAACATGAAGCCAATTTCGCGCCCGCCCACGCCGATGTCGCCGGCGGGTACGTCGGTATCGGGGCCGATGTGGCGCTGAAGTTCCGTCATAAAGCTTTGGCAGAAGCGCATCACTTCGTTGTCGGACTTGCCTTTGGGATCAAAGTCCGAGCCGCCCTTGCCGCCGCCCATGGGGAGGGTGGTGAGGGAGTTCTTGAAGATTTGCTCAAAGCCGAGGAACTTCAGAATGCCGAGGTTAACGCTGGGATGGAAGCGCAAGCCGCCCTTGTAGGGGCCGATGGCGCTGTTGAATTCCACGCGGAAGCCGCGGTTGACCTGGACGCGGCCGTAGTCATCCTGCCAGGGAACGCGGAAGAGGATCTGGCGTTCGGGTTCGACAATGCGTTCGAGGATGCGCGCATCCTGATACTTCTTATTGCGCTCGATGACCGGCTCCAATGATTCCAGCACTTCGCGCACGGCCTGCAAGAATTCGGGTTCCCCCGCGTTGCGCCGTTCCACAATATCAATGACTTCCTGAATGTAGCCCATGAACATCTCCTTATTCGTTAATCTACCGTCTTGTTCATTTAACGGTAATGTTTAGCCGTATGGTGGTCCGATGGATGTCTTTGGTCAAACTGTAATATCGATATTCATAAAGATTTTTTTCAAGTTATACGGCAACTATGCCGTTATAAATATATTGAAAAAATGAAGAAACTTGCTATCCTTCATGGAGCTTGAAGCCGAAAGCGGCAAGGAATAACGGCAAGGCGGCATGGCTCAGCACTCACAAAAGGTGAAGGTGGAGATTCTGCGGGCGCTCCAGGAGTTGGATGGCCCGGCTGGCGCGGCGCGTATTTTGGAGCACATGGCGCAGTCCGGCGTGGAGCTTCAGCCTCGCACTATTCGGCTCTATCTTCTGCGTTTGGATCGCGAGGGCTTGACGAAGACGGTCAGCCGCCGGCGGGGCCGGGAGATCACGGACCGGGGGCGCGCGGAGCTGGCGCACTCGAATGTGATTGAGAAGGTGGGGTTCATTGCGTCGAAAATTGATTCGCTGAGCTATCGCATGAGTTACGGGCTGGCGGCGGGCGCCGGGACGCTGATTACCAACGTGGCGCTGGTTCATCGCAGTCAGCTGGTGCGGACGCTGGAGGACATGAAGCCGGTTTTTGCGCGGAGCCTGGGGATGGGCACGCGAATGATTCTGGCGCGCGAGGGGGACGCCGTGGCCGGGTGCGTGGTGCCTCGCGAGATGGTGGCGCTGGGCACGGTGTGCAGTGTGACGGTCAACGGCATCCTGCTCAAAGAGGGGATTCCGCTGGCCTCACGGCTGGGGGGCTTGCTGGAGATGGAGGATGGCAAGCCGGTGCGATTTGTGGAACTGATGGCGTACCAAGGGACCTCGGTGGACCCGCTGGAGCTGTTCATCAAGGCCGGGATGACGCGCGTGCGCGAGGCCGCGCGGAGCGGAACGGGCATTGTGGGCGCGAGCTTTCGCGAGGCGCCAGCGGTGGCGCTGGAGGATGTGCGGAGGGTGTGCCGTGCGATGGACCGCATCGGGCTGGGAGGGGTGGTGGCGATTGGCCGGCCGGGCCAGCCGTTGCTGGATATTCCGGTGGCGGAAGGCCGCGTGGGGTTGGTGGTGATTGGCGGGCTGAACCCCGTGGCCGCCGTCCATGAAACCGGCGCCCGGATTGTGGTGCAATCCCTGGCGGGCTTGGAAGACGCTTCGCGCTTCCGGTCGTTCCAGGAATTGCGGGACCGGTATCCGGAATGAAGAAGAGAAACCTGAGACTTGAAACCTGAAACCTGAAAATTGAAACTGGAAAACATGAAAGGAGCGGACATGGATTGGGCAAAGTTTGTGGAGCAGGAAAGCGCGGAGATTCGCAGGGTGGTGGGCTCGGGGCTGGCGATCAATGCCTTGAGCGGCGGGGTGGACAGCTCGGTGCTGACGGTGCTGGCGCACCGTGCGCTGGGCAAGCAGTTGAAGACGGTCTTCATTGACAATGCCCTGATGCGCGAGGGCGAGCCGGCCCGGGTGATGAAGCTCTTTGCGGACATGCAAATCCCGGTGGACTGCCTGGATGCGAGGCAGGACTTTCTTTCCGCGCTCAAGGGGGTGACGGATCCCGAGCAGAAACGCAACGCCATCACGAGCACCTTCTACAAGACGGTGTTTGGAAAGCTGGTCCGGGAAACCGGCGCCAAGTTCCTGTTGCATGGAACCATCCTGACGGACATCGAGGAGACCGTGGCCGGCATCAAGCGCCAGCACAACATCCTCAGCCAGCTGGGCATTGACCCGGAGAAGGCCTACGGCTACCAGGTCCTGGAGCCGCTGAAGACCCTGCGCAAGGATGGAGTCCGCGAGCTGGCCCGTCATCTGGGCCTGCCGGATGAGCTGGCCCGCCGCATCCCATTTCCCGGCCCGGCGCTCGCCACGCGCATCGTGGGCGAGGTGACCGAAGAACGCCTGGCCACGGTCCGGGCGGCGACCGCGATTGTCGAGGAGGAGCTGGCGCAGACGAACGCTTTCCAATACCTGGCGGTATTGCTCAACGACTATGCCACAGGGATCCGCAACAACCGGCGCGAATTCGGACAGATCATCGTCGTGCGATGCATCGAAAGCGTGGATGCCCGCACGGCCACCGCCACCCGCCTGTCGTGGGAGAAGCTGGAATCAATTTGTGCGCGCGTGACGGAGATCCCGGGGGTCAACCGTTGCTTGTATGACCTGACGCCCAAGCCGCCCGCGACCGTCGAATATGTATAAGCCACCCGCTTCAAGAACGATGTAAACTCCAAACAAAAGAGGTTCCCATGCCGCGTCGAGACGACATCCAAAAAGTCATGATTATTGGGTCGGGCCCCATCATTATTGGCCAGGCCTGTGAGTTCGATTATTCCGGCACGCAGGCCTGCAAGGCCCTGCGAGAGCTGGGTTACAAGATTGTGCTGGTCAATTCCAACCCGGCCACAATCATGACCGATCCGGGCATGGCGGATGCGACCTATATCGAGCCGCTGAACGTGGCGCGCATGGCGCAGATCATCGAGAAAGAGCGTCCGGATGCGCTCCTGCCGAACCTGGGGGGACAGTCCGGCTTGAACCTCTGCTCCGAGCTGGCGAAGGCCGGCGTGCTGGAAAAATATGGTGTGAAGGTGATCGGCGTGCAGGTGGATGCGATTGAGCGCGGCGAGGACCGCATCGCCTTCAAGGAGACGATGAACCGGCTCGGCATTGACATGCCCAAAAGCGCGCCGGCCTATACCGTGGCCGAGGCCGAGGCGATCGCCTTGGATCTGGGGTACCCGGTCGTGATTCGCCCGGCCTACACGATGGGCGGCACGGGCGGCGGGCTGGTTTACAACGTCGAGGAGCTTCGCGTGATCGCCAACCGCGGCATCGCCGCCAGCATGGTGGGGCAGATCCTGGTCGAGGAATCGGTGCTGGGCTGGGAGGAGCTGGAGCTGGAGGTGGTGCGCGATTCCAAGAACCAGATGATCACCGTCTGCTTCATTGAGAACGTGGACGCGATGGGCGTGCATACAGGGGATTCCTATTGCACGGCGCCGATGCTGACGATTTCTTCGGAATTGCAAAGACGCCTGCAGGAGTATTCGTACAAGATTGTCGAGGCCATCCAGGTGATTGGCGGCACGAACGTGCAGTTCGCGCATGACCCGAAGACCGATCGCGTGGTCATCATTGAGATCAATCCCCGCACCTCGCGGTCCTCGGCGCTGGCCTCGAAGGCCACGGGATTTCCGATTGCGCTGGTCTCCGCCAAGCTGGCGGCGGGTTTGACGCTGGATGAAATTCCATACTGGCGCTCCGGCACGCTGGACAAGTACACCCCCTCCGGCGACTACGTGGTCGTGAAGTTTGCACGCTGGGCGTTTGAGAAATTCAAGGGCTCCATGGACAAGCTGGGCACCCAGATGAGGGCCGTGGGGGAGGTCATGAGCATTGGCAAGAATTACAAGGAGGCTCTGCAGAAGGCCATCCGGTCGCTGGAGAACGGACGGCATGGACTGGGCTTTGCAAAGGACTTCAACCGCAAGACCCTGCCGGAACTGATGGAACTGCTTCGCGACCCCACCAGCGAGCGGCAGTTCATCCTGTATGAGGCCATTCGCAAAGGCGCCCCGGTGGATGCGTTGAGCCGGCTGACCCATATCAAAGCCTATTTCCTCGAGCAGATGAAGGAGCTGGTGGCACTGGAGGAGGAACTGCTTCAGCACAAGGGCCGGCCCATTCCCTCCGACTTGCTCAAGCAGGCGAAGCGGGATGGATTTGCGGACAAGTACCTGGCGAAAATCCTGGCCGTGCCCGAGAAAAGCATCCGGGAACAGCGACTGGCGCTGGGCGTGGCGGAGGCGTGGGAGGCGGTGCCGGTCAGTGGCGTGAAGGATGCGGCCTACTACTATTCCACGTATCTCGCCCCCGATCACAGCCAGGCCAGCCAGCGCCGCAAGGTGATGATTTTGGGCGGCGGCCCCAACCGGATTGGGCAGGGCATTGAGTTTGATTACTGCTGTGTGCATGCGGTGCTGTCCCTGCGCGCGCAGGGGGTTGAAACGATCATGGTCAACTGCAACCCGGAGACGGTCTCGACCGATTACGACACAGCGGACAAGCTGTATTTCGAGCCGCTGACCGTCGAGGATGTGCTGAGCATCTACCACAAGGAAAAACCGGAGGGCGTGATTGTGCAGTTCGGCGGGCAGACCCCGCTGAATATCGCCGCCGAGCTGGAAGAAGCCGGGGTCAAGATCGTGGGCACCACGCCGGGGGCCATCGCGCTGGCGGAGGACCGCGATCTGTTCCGCAAGATCATGGACAAGATGGGCATTCCGATGCCGGAGTCGGGAATGGCCACGAACCTGGATGAAGCCCTGCAGATCGCCGCGCAAATCGGATACCCGCTGATGGTGCGGCCCTCCTTCGTGCTGGGCGGCCGTGGCATGGAAGTGGTGTATGACGAGGCGGACCTGCGCCGGTATGTGATGGCCGCCGTGGACGTCACGCCCGAGCGGCCGATTCTGATTGACCGGTTCCTGGAAGATGCGCTCGAGTGCGAGGCCGATGCCATCTCCGATGGCCACGAGGTCTTTGTGCCGGCGGTGATGGAACACATCGAACAGGCGGGCATTCATTCCGGCGACTCCGCCTGTGTGATTCCGCCGGTCAACATTGCCCCCAGGCATCTCAAGACCATTGAGGACTACACCCGCCGGATTGCCGAGGAGCTGGAGGTGGTGGGCCTGATGAACATGCAGTACGCCATTGCCGATGACCGGGTGTATGTCCTGGAAGCCAACCCGCGCGCCTCGCGCACCGTGCCGCTGGTCTCGAAGGTCTGCGACATCCCCATGGCCCGGATTGCCACCGAAGTCATGATGGGGAAGAAGCTGGCGGACATGAAGCTGGAGCGGCGCGCGGTGCCGCATTATGGCGTCAAAGAGGCGGTGTTCCCCTTCAATATGTTTCCCGAGGTGGACCCGGTTCTAGGGCCCGAAATGCGCTCCACCGGCGAAGTGTTGGGCATGGCCAAGACCTTCGGCCTCGCCTTTTTCAAGGCGGAGGAAGCGGCACGCCCCGCCCTGCCGACTGACGGCACCGTACTCATGAGCGTTGCCGAAAAGAACAAGACGGTGGCCCAGATTGGCCACGAATTCATGAAGATGGGTTTGAAGATCAGGGCCACCGGCGGGACGTTGAAGTTTTTGCGGGAGCAGGGGGTCGAGGCGGAGGCCATCAGCAAACTGCACGAGGGGCGTCCCAACATCGTGGATGCGATCATGAACGGCGAGGTCCAGCTGGTCATCAACACCCCGATTGGCAAAAAGGGGCAGTATGATGATTCGTACATTCGCAAGACGGCCATCAAATACAAAGTGCCCTACATGACCACCCTGGCCGCGGCGCTGGCCTCGGCCAAGGGCATTGCTGAAAGCCGGAAGGGAAAGGGCGGAGTGAAGTCCCTGCAGGAGTATCACCGGGACATAGGATAGGCACAGATGAAACTGATCGCATGGCTGATGGAATGGATCCGGCCCGCCGGGATCGGGCTGATCTATTTCCTGGCGGAGTATCTGGGCACGGATGCGGTGTCGAAATTTCACATCCTTGGGCCCTTCACGGTGATTCTGATGTCAGGGACAGTGGCCTTTGAGTCACTGGTGTTGGGAGAGGTGGCTTCCGAAAAAATTGGCTACAAGCCCAATCGCGCCTATCAGGTGCAATCGGGCTTGAGCCAGCTGTCGCTGGCAGTTACGGCCCTGCTGGTCTTTGTGCTGGCCTGGGGGCGATATGCCGACGCAACCGTGACCCTCGCGATGCTGATGTTTTTTGCGTTCTCGGCGATGAACCATGCGGTGTCGGCCATCCGGGAGCACAACTTCAAGCCGGTCAATATCCTGCGTCCCCTGTTGGCGCTTCTCCTGATCGGGCTTCTGCTTCCCCCCCTGATCAACGCACTCCGGTGAAGGAGCGACCATGCAAGAAACAGCGGCGGTTCTAACGGGATGGCGGCGCAAGCTGTACGAAGTCATTTTCGAGGCCGAGACCCCGGCGGGAAAGGCTTTTGATGTTGCGTTGGTGGGGGCCATTTTGTTGAGCGTGGTAACGGTGATGCTGGACAGCATCCACTCCGTGGCGCAGGCTCATGGCAGGCTCCTGACAATCCTGGAATGGGCGTTCACCCTTCTGTTCACCGTGGAATACCTTTTGCGCCTGCTGTGCATTGGCCGGCCTGTAAAATACGCCGTGAGCTTTTACGGTGTGGTGGATTTGATGGCGGTTCTTCCGACCTATATCGGGTTGCTTTTTCCAGGCGGTCACTACTTGCTGGCGGTTCGCGTGTTGAGGGTCCTGAGGGTTTTCCGTGTCCTTAAGCTGGCGGCTTATCTGCGGGAGGCCGAGCTACTCTTGGCGGCCTTCAAGGCCAGCCGCCGAAAGATCCTGGTTTTTCTTCTGACGGTGTTGAGCCTGGTGGTGGTGCTGGGCTCCCTGATGTATTTGATTGAGGGGCCGACGAACGGATATACCAGCATTCCCAAGAGCATCTATTGGGCGATTGTCACGCTGACAACCGTCGGGTATGGCGACATCACGCCCCACACCGCACCGGGCCAGGCTCTGGCGTGCTTGATCATGATTCTCGGCTACAGCATTCTTGCCGTGCCCTCTGGCATCGTGACCTCTGAATTACTGCGCGCCAGCAAAGGGGTGGTCAGCGCCCGTGCCTGTCCGCAATGCTCCGCTGAAGGGCACGATTCTGACGCCACTTTCTGCAAGTATTGCGGGTCGCCCATGGCGCAGGTTAACGAGGGCAAGGCCTTGGTCACTCGATAAACGCTTGACCCTGCCGCATCATCACTCCATCATCATGGCATCCGAAAGATGACCGCCTATGGCCTTTTTATCGCCAGAACAAATACAGCACAACCTGGTGCAGATGGAAGAGGTCTTTCCCAAGAAGGGCCGGGTGCTGATTATTCCCCACAATTATCCGGACCCCGATGCGCTGGCGTCCTCGGCGGCGATGGAGTTGTTGTTGGCCAAACGATTTGGCCTGCATGGTCAAATTGCCTTTACGGGGCCGGTATCGCGCGCTGAAAACCGCGAGTTTCTGCGCCATTTTCGCTATAAATGGCGGTTTCTTGCACAGGTCCGGGAGCCTCGCCGGGGGAAAATCCCCTGCATTTTTGTGGATACGGCGCCTTGGTCGGGCAACGTCACGACCCCGCGTTATGGGCGTCCGATGGCGGTGTTTGATCATCATCCCTTCGCTACGAAGACGGCAAAATGGGATGGCGTCTTCAAGGATATTCGTCCGGGTTCCGGCGCCTCGGCCAGCATGATGTATGAGTATCTCAAGGCTTGTGGGATTGTCATTCCCAAGTGGCTGTCCACGCTGATGGCCTATGCCATTGCCACGGAGACCATGGACCTCTCGCTCAATTCCACGGCGCTGGATTTGCAGGCGTATCACGACCTCCTGGGCCGCGCCAATATGTCCGTGCTGGGGTCCATCCGCCATGCCCCCTTGCCCCGGTCGTATTATGCCCTGCTTCAGCAGGCCATGCAGAATGCTTCGGTGTATGGCCATGCGGCCTGGAGCCATCTGGAATCCGTGCAACAGCCGGAAATTGTCTCGGAGATTGCCGATTTGCTCCTGCGGGCGGAGCGTATTTCCTGGTCTTTTTGCACGGCCTATCATCAAGATTCGTTGTTGATCTCCCTGCGGAGCAGTCAACGGGGGTCGCATTGCGGTTCGCTGATCAAGCACGTGGTGGGCGCGTTGGGCTCGGCGGGCGGGCACAACCGGATGGCCGCTGGCAATGTGGATATGAAGGGTGTGCCGCCTGACCAGCGTGAACAGCAACGCCGCCAGCTGGTCAAGGACCTGCTGGCCCGAATTGTGCGCCGTCTCTCGCAGGTCGCCGGCCCCTTGGATACGATGGCCCGGCCCCTGATTGGCGAGTCCCTGTAGGGCAAGCCGCCACATCCCCTCGGGCCTACGGGCTCATATATTTGGATGGCGGCGTATAGAGAATCTTGTTGGTCCAGGCCCAATTATTGGTGTTCACACTCACGATTAGAATGCCATCATCCGGAGAGAAATAGGGCTGGGTGATCACGCCCCCATGGGCATCCGTGGCCACCCGCCAGGTTTGATCGTTCGTCTTGAACCATACCCCGGCGCCATAAATCTGCTGGTTGACCCGGTCATACTTGAACAATTTGTCCGATAGGGACGGCAGGCGCGAGCCCTTGAATCCGGAGGCCAGTAAATTCATGTTGGAGGGGTGCACATAACAGGGCACGCCAAAGGAGGCAATGTTGTAGGCTGGACTTCTGACGGTGCCTCCCTGGATGGGTTGAATCATTTTATTGGTGGGGACACGTCCGATCAACAGCAGGGTATGAGGCGTGCTGTTGGAGGGGATTTCAATCACAACGCCCTGCTCCAAGGGGACCCGGACATCGTCAGCGTCTTGGACATTGATTTGCCAGCGCAGGGGCGAAGAAGACAGCCAGAGGGTCTGTGTGGGATTTGCGGTTGCACCCCGGTGGTGCCAGGAAATGCGGGTGGCGTTGCCTTCACCGGTTCCGCTAGGCAGGCTGTGGCCAAAGATGCGCGCGGCGGTGTTGGTATCCGGCAGGCCCGGGAAGGCCACCCAGTTGAAGCCGGGTTGCAGATAGACCGGCTTCATCACATAGACTTCCTCGCTGGCGATGCGTTTGGTGGCATTGGTCTGCCAGCGGTCCTTGGGGGCGGCGCGATAGAAGCGCATGTTCTGGCCCAGTTCCTTGGGGGCGGCGCGTCCCTGCGCGATATTGCCGGTGTCACTGAGGGTGCTGTTCATGGCGGAATCCAGCAGTTTCCACTGGTTGCTGAGCGAGTCGTTGAAGTTCAGGGCGTCCACATACAGGAGGTCGTATTCCCGGTCTTCCACAGCCGTCCACGAGATGTCCGCGCGCCCGCCTGGCGAGGTGGCATCGGACAGGCCCTGCGTGGTAAAGAATCCCGGCAACATCACGCTGATGGGAGGTGACATGACTCCCTCGTTGCCGGCGGCGTCCACCCCCGAAATTCCAATCGTGTATTCCGTTCCATAGATCAGATTGGTAATGGTGAAGGCCTCCGTGTTTCGGTCTGCAAGGGCAGGATCGTTGGTTCTGCACACGTAGAGGCTATTGGTGGACAGAACGGCCATGTTATCCGTATAGTAAATCTTGTAGGTCAGCCAAGGAGAAAGGGCGTCATTGCCAATGCCGCCGGCATCGCGCGGCTTGCTCCAGGTGATGTCCAGTTCCGAGTTCTCATCGTTTGCGCCGGGCACGGCCAGAATCGATACAATCTGCGTCGGAGCGATGCTGTCAAACATGATGGCAAAATTGGTGCTATGGCTGATCAACCGGTCATTTGGGCGGTCGTTATCGTCATCTACGGCAAAGAGCCAATTCGTGGTAATGCCGTTGGGGGCGTTGGTGTAGAAGACGGTTGTGGCGCTGATTTTCTGTACCGTGACGGTGATGGAGAGGTTGTCCCAGTAGCCGGTAGAGGCCAGTTGAGAGTTGTGGGCGCTGATGCCGCAACTAAACCGGATGAAGGCCGTATTGGCGGCGGCATTGGTCACGGTCAGAAGGGCTTGAGTCCAGACCGAGGCGTTGACGCCTTCGAGCGGCGCGCCGTTATGGTCGTCATTCCATTCATTATCCACGATCCAATTGCGGTTGGACTCCGCATCAAAGCCTTCTGCCTTCAGGAATGCGGTGCTTCGCCAGCCCTCTGAGCCCGCCTGCGAGAGGTTGCCGCGGAAATAGCCGCGGAAATAGACAAAGGGGCGATTTTTTTCCTCATTGCCCAGATAGACATCTTGTGAGCAGATCGTGTACTTGGGCGTGCCATCCGGGCGATTTCCACTGCCCACGACATGACGGGAGGCGAGGGAGCCGTGCTGTCCTAAGATGTCACTCGCGAAATGTACTGCACCGCCTTCCGAATAGCTTTGCCAGCCATTCGTTGTCAGCGGAGCGGGGGGCACGGACAATTCGTCGGATCCCACCTCAAAACTGCCATTGCTGAGAATGACCGGCAGGAGATTGGTGACATACGGGGCGGGCAGGTATTCGCCCTCCGTCCAGACGGAAGGTTCCGCCGCGTTGGTGGACGCGCGGTAGTGGTAAATGCCGGACTCGTCATAGGAGGGATCAAAGTTCATGACAAACAAGTTCAGGTTAGTCCATCCGGCAGGGCTGATGGTGATATTGGAAGGAGCGGTGGGAGGTTCTTGATCGTCGTCAATGACCGTGAAAACATTGGCCCCACCCTGGATGGTGGCGCTGTTCTGGGCAAAGCGGCTGTCACCGGGGCGATCCGCATCCATATCCTGGGCCGACCACACGATTGCATACTGTCCGGTTTCGACCCATTCATAGGGCACGCCGTTCATGACGCGTCCCACCGTCCAGACATTACTGCCCGGCAGTTTATCCGCATAGGTCCAGCCCATGGCGGAATGAACGGTGGCCGCGGAGGGGTTGATCATGCTGTAATTGGCCGCAAAGTAATAGCTGTTTGATATCATGGAAACACCACTGTAATCCTCCAGCACCAGGCTCATGTTCCACATGCCAAAGCGGATTTTCCCGTCCGTGATTTGATCGCCTCCATGAATATCCAAATCCCGGGCGATCGGGGGTTCGTTGTCATCATCCACGACACGCAGGAATCCGTATTGTTGATCATTTTGCAGTGATTGATCGTTGGGCCGGTCGTTATCCGCATCCACTAGACGGGCGGAGACTCGGCTAAGGCCAGCGGCGATCAGGTCATTGATCTGGTCACCGGAGAAAGGAACCCATTGCCAGACGCTGATGGTAGTGTCAGATGTGCTGTTGGCACTGCTTTCGCCCGCGACAAAATTAGCCACATTATTGGCGTACAGGCCTTGCACGGTGACGCTCATCTGCGTGGAAGCGTTGGATGTGCCGCGGGAGAGCCCGCTGAGCGGATCGTGCGCGCCAAAGATCAGGCGCAGAAGCTGAGAATTCAGCTCGCCATCCAGGATGGTGAAGACGGCATTGGTGGTCGTGTCGGAGCCGGCGATGAAGGTGCTACCCAGCTTGACGGAAAGCGGGGGGAGGGGGCCCAAGACGGCGTCATCCATTTGCAGGGCGCCTCCAATGGGATCCCAGCCGGTGGAGCGGGTGTTCCACGCCAGCGCGACAAACCGCACCCAGGCGGTATGGACGGGGGAGGTCTTGGAGACGGAAATCTGCGTCCACATTTCCCCCGGCGGGGGGAAGGAGGTTACGGCCGTATCCAGGACGCCAAAATCCCCGTTCAGAAACTCTATTTTGATTTCCAGCGCATCGGCGCCAAAGATGTAGCGCCCCGCGCCCGCGGCGACTCCATTATCGCTCCAGAACCAGGCGGAGGCGGTCCAAACGGCTCCGATGGGCGAGGTGTTGGTGATGCTCTGAACGACACCTGCATTGGTGCCCACGGAGGAATTATTGAAGGCCAGCTCGTAGGTTCCACTGCGGGCGCGCCAGCTTTCGCGGGTGACGGAACCCCAATAGGAGCCCAGATGATCGGGAACACCGCTTTCCCAAGCGTACGCTTTGCTATCCGCCGATCCGCGGATCTCAAAGCTGGAGTTGCGCAGGCGACTGCCGGTGCTGGGGTTGATGATGGGGGCATTCGTGTCGTCGTCAATGACGTGAAGATAACCCACCAGCCGGTTGGACAGGACGGATTGGTCGCCGGGGCGGTCGAGGTCGGCATCGCGAGCGGTGACATAAACGGCATTATAGTCACCGTTCTCCATCAAACCTTGAATGGTGGTGCCATCGAAGGCGGAGCCCCAGCGCCAGGTGTTGGTGGAGCCCGCGTTGGTGGCGGTGGGCGAACTGCCGGCCAGCCAGAAATTGGCGGAGTTATTCGTCGTGAGATTGCTGACATGCAGGACCGTGCCGGTGGAGGAATCCGTGGTTCCGCGCGAGAGCCCGCTTTGCCGGTCGTGGCCTTCCACGATCATCCTCAAAGACGACATGTTGGCCAGTTGCCCATCGGTCACGGTGTGCGCCCCGATCCACGGGTAGGTGTCGGAGCAGTCTTCATCATCCACAAAAACCCGCAGGGGGGAGCCCAGGCTGAGCATGGCGTCGTCCCATTTCAGCGCGCAACTGGCGCAACCGCCGGGCCAGCCGCCGCTGGTGACGATGGGCACAACGCGGGTGATGCCCGGCATGGTATTCGTGTGCGTGAAACGATAGAGGTACCATTGATTAGGACGGGTTACGAGGAAGGAATATATGTCATTGGTGATGGCATAGCTCATGGTGTTTCCGGCCCAGAACTCCAGCTTCAAATAGGCTTCTGATGAGCTGGAGGAGAAGTTGGCTTCGGCATTGCCCCAGATGGAGAAGGTGACGGCCTGCCCGACGGCGACACGGGAATCCACGAATTGTCCAAAAGAGCCAAAGGAGGCCTCCCAGCTCCAGAAGGAAATTCCATAACTTTCCGTGCGGTTGGCCCAAGGTTCGCGGCCGGTCTTCATGATCAGGAACCAGCCGGTCGCCTCCGCACTGTCAACGCCTTCTTCAAAGCCCGGATTCACCAGCAGATTGCCGCCGATGGGGGGCTCGGTGTCGTCATCCACCACGGTAAACAGCACGTCTGAAACGCCCGAGGTTGAATCGCCGGCGCGGTCGTCATCGTAATCAGCCATCGTGACACGGGCGGTGAAGACGCCGAGCGCAACGTGTTCATAGAGCATGGGGGAAAGCGTGCTGGCCAGCGGGGAGGGGGTGGTGCCGCCGCCGTTGACGGCGGGCTGGATGGAGAAGGTTTGCCCCACCAACCCGGCCGCGCCGGCCGGGTTGAAGATGGAATAGACGGGTGGTGTGACGGTGATGTTGATTCCGCTGGCGTCCTGGACAAGCCCGGTGATGACAAGCCCGCCGGAGTTCAGCTGGCCATCGTTGACCGGCCCGTTGTGGGAGCCAAGGAAGGTGAAGGTATCCTGGGGGTAGCTGTTCCACTGGCTGGCTTGGTAGGTCTGGGAGGGAGCTTGAATAAGGGCCTGGCGGACCAGAGTGACATCCTGGGCGAAGATGGCGGCGTCGCCAATCACGCCGAACACATCCACGGTAACGCTTCCCTTCAACAAGGCCACGGCATCGTTGCCATTGAAATTGCAATTGCCGTTCATCTGGTCGGGCGTTCCGCTCCAGCCGCTGGCGCTGGTATGGGAAAGCACATGCACGGCGCCCGGCTGGAGGGTGCCCGCCAGCGGGATGGGATTGTTCACACCGGCGGGCGTTGTGCTCCCATCAAAATAGACCGCGACGGAATAGGCCGCCAGGTTCACGGGATTTTCCGTTCCATTGAAAATCTCGATGTACTTATTAAAGGAACTGCCCTCGACATATTCGGAAATCATCAGTTCCGTGGCGCCGAAGCCGCCGGAAGTGGCTTTCACCTGGCCGCCGATGTAGGCGGGAGGAAGGAGATCGTCATCCACGACCAGGAAAGGAAGATTGGTGGCGGTGATGGTGCGGTCCCCTGTGCCCCAGCCATCATCATCGGCATCCGCCACCTGGACGCGCGCGGTCCAGGAACCCAAGACGCGATCTCCGTAGGCCACGGGCAGATTGGTGCGTCCAATCGGGGTGGAGGTCGTTCCGCTCCCGTCGGCGAGCAAAGGATGAATCAGAGGCTCGTTTCCTCCGACAACGCCCGCGGGATTGAACAGTTGCACCGTGGGGGAATTAGTGCCCATGACCCCGCTGACATCCTGTACAAGGCCCGTGATGGCGAACCCATTGGTGGCGAGCTGGCCATCGGTTACCTGATTGGTGTGGCCGAGGAAATGGATGGAAGAAAGAGCGGGGCCGTTGGTGTCATCATCCACCACGCTGATCCAGCCCACGAGCGAGCTGTACAGGGCGGTGCGGTCATTGGCGCGGTCGTTGTCCCCATCGGGAATGGTGACATACACCGCGTTGCTTCCGCCGGACACAAAGACCATATTGGAGATCACATCGCGGGTGATGACGCTGTTATTGGTGAAGTTCCAAGCGTTGGTCATCACGGCGTTGATCGTATTGGGGGAGCTGGCCGTGGCATCAAAGCCCGTGATGACGCCAGAGAGGGCCGACCCGATGGAGAAGCTCATAAAATCGTTGGTGTTTGCGTCCACATCACTGCGCGAGAGGCCGCTCTGCGTGTCGAGCGCGCCAAAGACCAACTGGAGGCTTTGGGCGGGCGATAGATTGGCCAGATAGCCATCCGCAACAAGGAAGCGGACCGTGGCGGCGGAACCGCTCCGGGTGGATACGATGTTTTTGTTGGTGGAAACGATGAAGTAGTTCGCGGACATGCCGGCGCCCCAGCCGTTGTCATCAAACGTGCGGCGGGCCGGTGCCGTGGTGTCATCATCCACCACGGTGAAGGGCATGTTGGAGACGGCCACCAGGCTGTCGCCGGGCCGGTCCACGTCATAATCGGCCACAGCGATGCGGGCCGTCCAGACGCCGAGGACGCGGTCGTCATAGGGGACAGGCACTTCGACGCCCAGGGTTTGGCTGGCTTGGTACGTGGCATACGCCGCGCCCTCGGTGGGGGTGGTGATCCAGTTGCTGGGGCCGAACCAGAGGCCCGTGGGCTTGAAGAGCCAGAATTGATTGCTGGAGCCGGCATAGACGCCGCTGGCGGCATCCTTGACGCGCGTGGTGATCGTCAGGTTGTTGGCCAGATCGCCATCGGTGATCGTGGCGGCATTTCCATTAAAGCGCAAGTAGGCGCCTCCAGTGCCGGAGATGTCCGGCGCGCTGGCATCGTCGTCGCTCACGCGCAGATAACCAGCCAGGCGGTTGAAGGCACTGAGCTGGTCGCCGGGGCGGTCCTGGTCGCCATCGTGAGCCGTGATGTAGATGGCATTATCCCCGGCAGAGACCATGGCCTGAATGGTGTCTCCATCCAGCGGGACGGTCCAGCGCCAGGTGTTGGTGGAGGAGGTGTTGGTGGCGGCCAGCGAACTTCCCGAGGCCCAATAGTTGCTGACATTATTTGTGGTGAGGTTGCTGATATGGATATGGGTCTGCGTGTTGGAGTCCGTGGTGCCCCGCGAAAGGCCGCTGTCCACATCATGGGCCTCCAGGATCAGGCGCAGAGGGGAGCCCGCGCTCAAATTGGCGAGCGCGCCATCGGGAATGGTGTGGGAGGTGATGCCGCCCAGCGAGGTGTAGTCCGTGCCGCCGACAAAGACTTGCAGGGGTTTGCCGCTGTATTCCAGCGTGGTCAGCGAGGCGTCGTCCCATTTCATCGAGCAACTACTGCAGGAGCCCGGCCAGTTGCGTCCGTCAATCATCGGCGTCACGCGGGTGATGCCATTGACGTGGTTGGTCAGAAGAAATTCATACTGCACCCAGGAGCCCTTGTTGGCAATGGCCTGGGCATAAATGCTGTTGGTCTGGGTGTAGACCGCCGATCCGCCCGCTCCAAACTCCACCAGCATGTTGAGATAGGATGAAGACGAAGAGAAATTGACCTCGGGATTGCCCCAGATGGTGAAACGCAGGAGTTGTCCTGCGTTGATGGAAAGGGTGACATCCTGCCCGAAGAGGCCCGACCCTCCGACCGTCCACCCCCAGAAGCCCATGCCGTAGGTGCCGTTTCGTGCGGCCCAGTTTTCTCGGCCCATACTGCCTGAACGGAACCAACTGGTGGCATCCGCGCCGGATCCGGCCTCGAAGGTTGAATTGGCCAGCAGGTTGGCGCTTTCGGACATCGTGGCCACACCGGCGACCGGATAATTGGTGTCATCATCTATCACGCGCAAGTACCCGGCCAGCACATTGGAAATGCTGAGCGAGTCGCCGGCGCGGTCCAAATCGGCGTCGCGCGCGGTGATGGAGACGGGATTGAGCCCGGCGGCCATCATGGCCTCGATGGTGGCCAGGGGGATGGCTTCCGCCCAGCGCCAGGTGTTGGTGGCCGTGTAATTGGTGGTGATCGCAGAACTGCCCTCCGCCCAATAATTGGTGAGATTGTTGGTGGTGAGATTCGCCACGTGCAGATGGCTGTTCAGGCTGAGATCATTCGTGCCGCGCGAAAGGCCGCTGTGGACATCGTAGGCGCCAACAATCAAGCGGAGAGGATTGGCCGCATCAATGCTGACCATCGCCTCATCGGTCAGCGTGTGTGTGGCGACTCCGCCATCGGCGGAGCTAAAATTGCTTGCGCCGACAAATACGCTCATCGGCCGGCCATAGTAGGTCAGCGTGCTCAGCGAGGCATCATCCCACTTGACGCCGCAACCGCCGGTGCCGCATTGGAAGTTGCGGCTTTCCACCTTGGGCACCACGCGGGTGATGCCCGCGGCGGAGTTGGTGCATCGGAATTGGTACTGCACCCAGGTCCCTTTATTCGCCATGACTTGCGCATGGATGTTGTTGGTTTGAGCATAGACCATCGCGCCGCCCGACCAGAACTCGAGGACCAGGTTCAGGAAGGCGGTGCTGGATGAGAAGCCGGCTTCCGAATTGCCCCAGATGCTGAAGAGCAGGACCTGCCCGGCAGGCAGGGCCACATCCACGTTCTGGCCGAAGTAGGCACTGCTGGCCCAGCCCCAGAAGCCCATGCCGTAGGCGCCATTCCGCGCGGCCCAGCCC
>CAZFSE010000069.1:0-20524 GCA_964521805.1 uncultured Verrucomicrobiota bacterium | reverse complement strand
GAACTACCCGCCCCCTCCGCGCATCGCTGCGAAGCGCGGGATCACTCGATGGATGCGCGCGCCAGCGAGGACTGCAACGACCTATGAAAGCGACATATGTGCATGGGGATTCGAAGGCGTTGCGATATCAACTTGGTCGAAAAAGGGCATTCCCTGCGACGCCAGTTGGGGCGGTAACGTCAAAACATTCGATGACGAAGGGGTTCCTTGGATCCTTTAAAGATGCTGAACCCCCAGGCGGCATCATGCCGTGTACCGGCAATCTCCCGTTTGAAGACGGTGCGCAACGCGGGCTAGAACAGGACTCCGGCGGCCAGGAACAGCCCGCGCACCACATTGCGGTCCGTGCGCACGCCCTGGGAACTGCGGGATGGCAGATCCCGGTAGCGCTCATAGCGGTACCCGGCGGCCAGGCGGATCTTCTTCCATTCCGCGAAGAGCGATCCCTCCACGGAGAAATACGACCCATCGTACCCCAGCGAATCCAACTCCCCAAAATCCCGGAACATCCAGAGGCCGGAGAAACTCCAGCCAAAGGGGGTTGATCCCATCCAGCCCTTCAGGACACCGGAGAGATACGGGCCGTAAATGTCCGCGTTGCGCTCGCTTTCCTCGGGATGATCGTCGTCCCACACCCACCCCGGCTTGAGCTCCGTCGAGATGGCCTGATAGGAAAACCCAGCACCCACCGCGCCCATGGAAAAGACCCGTTGGACCCCGCCACGAAAATGCTGGTGCGCTTCCCTGTCGCCCTCGTTGTGATAGGCACCCTGAAGGAATTCGCCCACACACTCCAGCTGAAGGGGAAGGCGGGCGGAAAAGTCCAGCCCGCCCAGCAAGGCATGCTCCTGCCCATTATCCGCGAGCCAGAGCTTGGGCCCGACAGAGGCGGCGGCGGGCCCTGGTTGGGCGAAGACCGCCAGCCCGCACCAGCTCCATGCGGCCACAAGGGCCAGGCCCAGGCATCCGTTTAAGCGAAGGCCGGCCTTCACAGCAACACCCCACACTGGATTCCGATCTTTTCCGCCGTGGAATCCGGCTGGTAAAAACCGGAATCGTTCACATCAGAGGAGGAAAATTCCAACCGCTCATAGAACAGGACCAGACGGTACTTCCGGAAATCCGCGCCCACCTCCACCCGAGGAGACATCTTCCGTCCGGGAGACAGGGTGAACGAGGAAGAGTCCTTGCTGGTCCTCAAAAAGACGGTTTCGTGGTTATACAAAGGGAACAACAGGGCCGCCGAAGCAAAGACCTCGCCCTCCGGATGAAAACGCGCGCGCCCCTCGAGGCCGGCCTGGCCATACAGCGAAAGCCAGTGCTCGTCATAGCCAAACTTCTGCTCGTCGGTATTATCCAGCCGGCGCTTCCACCAGCGTCCGCCCAGCCCCAGAAACGGGTTCAGGGCATAAGGCCCTTGGCCCAGCAGATTCAGGCCGGCGGAGACATCCGCCTGGCCTCCGACATACAGCGTCTTGCTCTCAAAGGGACTAAAATCCATGCGGGTGCCGTCATACTCCACCTCGCCCGCAAAGATCTCGCCGCCCAGCAAGAGAAAGATTTGGTGAGAAAAATCCGCTCGTTTTTTCAGCCCCAGCCCGTAGATCCAGCCGGACTCCCTGACACGGAGGGCCGGCTCTTTCCACTCAAAATGCTGGACCATCGGATAGACGTACCAACAGGAAGGCTCCTCCGCGGAGACAGCGCAAACGCCCAGCCCCCAGCTCACCCCCAGGATGGCCCACAGCCGCTTCAAATCCGCATGCCCGCCGGAATCACGGCATTCTTTGGAATGACGATGACCCCATCCTGAACGGAAAACAAGTCGGTGGTGGTCCCGTTGGCCTTGTTTTCCGGCGTGATGTAGGCTCCGTCGCCAATGCGGGCATTCTTGTCAATGATGGCGTTCTTGATGAAGCAATCGCGGCCCACGCCAAGATGCGGAAGGCCGGGACCCGGAGGCTGTTTCTCCAGATAATCGGCGCCCATGATGACCGAGTGCTCCACCACACTGCCATCGCCCACGACTGCGCGAATGCCGACGATGGAATGCAAGATGCGATGCCCGGAAATGATGCATCCCTCGCAAAGCAGGCACCGATTCAGGTCGCAACAGTTGATCTTGGAGGGCGGCAAATAGCGCATGCGCGTATAGATGGGGGCCTTGTTGTCGTAGAAATTGAATTCCGGCACCCGGTCGGTCAGCGCCAAGTTGGCTTCCCAGAAGGCATGCACGGTTCCGATATCCTTCCAGTACCCCTGGAAGACGTAGCTAAACACCTTGGACTGCGCGATGCAGGCGGGAATGATGTCCTTGCCAAAATCGCTTAATTCATTGTCGAGCAAGGCCTCCAGCACCTTGCGGTTAAAGATGTAGATGCCCATGCTGGCCATGAAGCGCTCGTCCTGAAAAATCGGCGCGCGATATTCATCCAGCGCCGTGCCGGTCCCGGGCTTCTCGATGAACTTGGTGATGCGCTTGCTCTCATCCATCTGCATGATGCCCAGCGCTCCGGCCTCGGCGCGCTCCACGGGCTTGGTGCAAATGGTGACATCCGCGCCCCTCTCGATATGCTGGTGAATGACATCGGCAAAGTTCATCCGGTAGAGCTGGTCGCCGGAAAGCACGACCACCAGGTCTGGCTCCTCATCCACGAGATAGCGGTAGCTTTGCCGCACGGCATCGGCCGTTCCCTGGAACCAAAGATCGGAGCCGGGCGTCTGTTGCGCGGCCAGGATGCGCACGAAGCCGCTGTTGAACTGGTCGAAACGATAGGTCGCCTGGACGTGCTGGTGCAGGGAGACGCTGTTAAATTGGGTCAGCAAATAAATGCGGCGAATGCCGCTATTGATGCAGTTGCTGATGGGAATATCCACCAGGCGGTACTTGCCTCCGATCGGCACAGCCGGCTTGGAACGGTCGCGGGTCAGCGGCTGTAAACGCTTGCCCTGTCCTCCCCCTAAAATAACACTGACAACATTCATGACAAGCTCCTTTGAAAAATCGAGATATACCTTGTCCGATAAGCTAGGACGATCCACCCGCGCAAGCAACCCTAAAATGAGGTCTTCCTCCGCCCGCCCCTCATGCGGGTTCCTGCTGGGTCAGACAATGCACGGACCCCAGCCCCAGCACCAGATCCACGGCATGGACTCCACACACCGTCCGGTCCGGGAACAATTCGGACAAAAGGCCCAGAGCCTGGCGGTCCTTGGGATCATTGAACGTCGGCATGAGGACCACCTTGTTGCCGATATAAAAATTGGCGTAGCTGGCGGGGAGGCGGCGGCCCCTGAAATACAGCGGGGCGGGCATGGGCAAGTCCACCACATTCAGCCGGGCCCCATCGCCCAGGCCAACCTGGCTGAGCCGTTCGCGGTTCTCTTCCAGCGGGCGATGGTTGACATCTTTTCCATTGGGCTCCCGGCACAGGACCACGGTGTTCGCATTGACAAAGCGGCAGAGGTCATCCACGTGGCCATGCGTGTCCTCATCCCCGGCAATCCCCCGCCCCAGCCAGATCACCTGGCCGGCCCCAAGAGATTCCTTGAGAACCTGCTCGATCTCCTTCCGGCTCAACCCCGGATTCCGCGCCTGCCGGGTCTGATCCAGCAGGCATTCCTCCGTCGTCAGGAGCGCGCCCTTCCCATTGCCGTCAATGGCGCCGCCTTCCAACACAAAACGCCGCCCCTTGTACTTGATGCGGAACAACGGCAGAGACAGGTGCCGGGCCGCCTTGACCGCCACCTTGTCATCCCGGTCCCAGTCCGAGTACTTGGCCCAGGCGTTGAACCAGAAATGTGCGATGGCCTTGCCGGTCTTGTTCTGGAGAAAGATGGGGCCAAAATCGCGCGTCCAGCTCCGATTGGTTTTCCAGCACAAAAACTCCACAGCTCCCTCCGCGACACCAACCTCCTTGAGCAACAGGCGCAATCGTTTTTCGCGGGCGGGTGAGAACACCAGGATGCAGACCCGCTCCCCCTCCGAGAGCTTGCGCGCCATCTCGGCAAAGACCCAGGGGACGACCTCCATTTTTCCGGGCCAGTCCACCGGATTATGGGGCCACGCCAGCCACGTAGCCGCATGGGGCTCCCATTCCGCGGGGAAGCGGTAACCCAACTCCACGGGAGAACCTGCACGCTCGTTCAACATGGCGCCTCCCCCATGTAGCGTTCCAGCAACGGATCATACGCATCCACCCGGCGGTCCCGCAGAAAGGGCCAACCCCGGCGAATGGCCTCCAGCGCCTTCATATCCACCAAGCCCATCAGCCGTTCCTCCCGTCCGTCCGAGGCCTCCGCCAGCACCACGCCCTGGGGATCCGCCAAGAAAGAGGACCCCCAGAATTCAAGGCCGGGAGCGGAGGGTTCAGGGCGTTCATGCCCCACCCGGTTGATGGCGGCCACATAGATTCCATTAGCGACCGCATGCCCGCGTTGCACGGTCCTCCAGGCGTCCCGCTGGCGCTCCCCCAGCGTGGCCTTCTCGTGCGGATGCCAGCCAATGGCGGTTGGATAAAGAATCAGTCCGGCCCCCTGCAGGGCCATCAGGCGCGCCGCCTCGGGAAACCACTGGTCCCAGCAAATCAGCACCCCGATGCGGCCCAGCGAAGTATCCACCACCCGGAATCCCAGATCGCCGGGCGCAAAGTAATATTTCTCGTAATAGCCCGGGTCATCTGGAATATGCATCTTGCGGTACAGACCCTTCAACGAGCCATCCGCATCCAGCACCACCGCCGTGTTATGGTACATCCCCGGTCCGCGCCGCTCAAAAATCGTGGCCACGACCACCACGGAACAGCGGGCCGCGACGGCGGCCAGCGCTTGGGTGCAAGGCCCCGGAATGGGTTCGGCCAGCTCAAAAAAGGCCGGATCCTCCCGCTGGCAGAAATACAGGGAATGAAACAGCTCCGGCAGGCAGACCAACCGCGCCCCGTCCCGCGCGGCCTGCTCAATCTGGGCGACCGCTTTCTCCACGTTGGCCGCCGGATTCGCCTCCATCTTCATTTGCACCAGGGCAATGGAATACACGTCAGGCATGAGCGGCACCCTCCCGCTGAACCAGCGTCTTCCAGTACTCCAGCAGGCCCCGGGCGGCTCTGTGCCCGGGCGGCTCCATCCGCTCCGGATGCCATTGCACGGCACTAATCCACCCCCCACGCAGACACCCTTCCAAGGCTTCGATCACCCCATCGCTGGAGCGAGCCATCACCCGCAAACCCCGCCCCACCGCGTCCGGACGCACCGCCTGGTGATGAGCGCTGTTGGCCTCACCGGCGTGCGCCAATTCGCGGGCCATGCCGCTTCTCCAGGCCCAGCGAAGGCGATGCCGCTTGTCGGGTTCGCCACTTTTTTTTGTGTGCCGGCGTCGGCCTTCATCGGACAGGTTTTGCACCAGCTTTCCACCGCAGGCCACATTGATCAGCTGAATGCCGCGGCAAATGCCCAACACGGGTTTCTTCCGGCGAATAAAGAGCCGGACCAACTGAATCTCCAGTTCATCGCGGTCATCGTTGATGCCATCCACCGAGGCCTCGGCGGGTTCGCCGTAGCGTTCAGGGTTCACATCCCCCCCGCCCGTCAGCAACAGGGCGGAAAAAGCTTTCAGCGAAACAGGAAGACGGTCACCCGGCCCAATGGGCTCCCCCTCCACGCCCTGCCCGGCAAGCCAGTTCAGATAGCGTTGCATGGATTTTTCATCCGTCGTATGGGAGACCAGCCATTTCATGCCGGTCACTATACCCGGCACCCGCAAGGAAATCCAAGGCTTTCTCTGCTTGACCTTTGCGCGTGTTTCCCAAAAATGCCCTCCATGCATATTGAACCAATTGTGGTGGGCGCGTTTGAGGTCAACTGCTTCCTGGCCTGGGCCGAGGGGGGCGCGCAAGCGCTGGTGATTGACCCCGGCGATGATGCCGGTCTGATCCTCGAGGCCCTTGGCGGGCACAAGCTATCGGTGGCGGGATACCTGGTTACCCACGGGCACGCTGACCACATCAGCGCCCTGGCTGAAGTCCAGCGCCGGCATCCCGCGCCCGTCCATATCAGCCGCGCCGATGCCGCATGGGCGTTCCGGCCCTCCAATCAGATCCCACCTTTCTATTCCAGCCCCCAGCAACCCGTCAACATGGTCTTGCTGGAAGATGGACAGCAGATCGCGGCCGGGGGACTTTCCTGTGTTGTAATCGCCACCCCCGGCCACTCACCGGG
The DNA here is from genome assembly GCA_964521805.1 of uncultured Verrucomicrobiota bacterium. Classification (GTDB taxonomy): domain Bacteria; phylum Verrucomicrobiota; class Kiritimatiellia; order CAIQIC01; family GWF2-57-35; genus CAZFSE01. The sequence goes on along the minus strand of CAZFSE010000069.1, from coordinate 14,311 downwards.
TGGGGTCTGTTTTTACTTTCAGAAGGAGCAGATCTTATTCGCGGGCGACACCCTTTTTCAGAACTCTGTTGGGAGAACGGACATTCCGGGTGGAGACCCGCGAGTGCTGGGTGCCTCCCTCAAGAAACTGGCCGCCCTGCCCGAAGCTACCCAAGTATTCCCTGGCCACGGCGCCTCCACCAGCATCGGCCAGGAAAAAGCCGCCAACTTCTTCCTGCGCAACGCGCGGGGTTGATTTCAGGTTTCAGGTCTCAGGTCTCAGGTTTCAGGTTTCAGGATAATCTGCCTTGCCGGGGAGGATGCCCCGCACCCCGCCCCGGGGAAAGGGCACATCCCCCTTGCGGCGGGGAATCAGATGCACATGGACGTGAAAAATACTTTGCCCAGCGGAAAGGCCATCGTTGATGCCCAGGTTGAAGCCATCAATCGTGGGATCTTCCTGCATCAGGACCGCGGCCTGCTCCCGGGCCAAATGCAGAATGGCGCTCCACTCTTCATCCGTCAAATCGCGAAACGAGGCCACATGGCGGGTGGGCATGATCAGGCTATGCCCGCGGGAAACGGGATAGCCATCCAGGATCACGCGGCACGATCCCTCCTCCCTGACCATCCGCTCTAGAGGCCGCGCACAGAAAACGCACCCCGCTTGTGGAGAGGTCACCAGAACCCCCAGGCATGCCAGTACTGCTTGCCGTCCACGGTGGCGTCAGCACCTCGGTACTCCGCCTGCTTCTTCCATTCCACCCGGCCATCCATAAAGGCCAGATTCCGCCCGCCCCGGTGGCGCTCGGTTTGCACATTTTCAATGTCTATGAAACACACCACCTGGCTGGCTTTCTTGAACGAGGACAACGGGCGGTCCATAAAGGCCCCATTGGTGTTCATCTTGTAATCGGACACCCACAGGTTGTTGCTGGGATTCATGTAGATATTGTCCGAATCTTCGAGCCCGCTATCCGCGCCCTTTGCGCTGGGACATTGAAACACCTTGGGGTCGTTGAGATATTTGCCCAACCTCACCATATGCTCCCATTGGTTGTCCGGAGCCGACAAACCGGGCGCACGCCCTTCATTATCCCCCGCGTACAACAGCGTGGCGGAGGCCATCTGCTTCATATTATTGATACAGGCCGCGCTCCGCCCCTTCTCAAACGCCGAGCCGATGGCGGGAAACAGCAAGGCCGCCAGGATGGCAATCACCGCTATCACCGCCAACAGTTCAATCAGGGTAAAGGCTCTGCTTTGCATATGATTCATGGGGCCATCCTTCCTCGTGCGTCCTGCTGGAAGACACAATACCCAAGACAGACCATGAAATCAACGATGACCGCCAGAAACAAAACTTGCGAAGAGGGCCGGTTTCTGGCAAGCATTTTTTCTCATGTCAAGGAGATCCGGAAGGGCGGAATTCATGAATTCATGAAGCGGGGGGCGTTGCAGGCATTGCACAGGCCTCCCAGGAGCAGGCCTCCGGCATCGGCCAGGCCAATGCGAACACCCTCCGAAAAAACGAGATTGCGTTTGCGGCTCCGACCGTGTTCCATAGCAGGCACCATGGCACAGAGCACGGCTCCATCATACCCGGCAGAGACAGGCGCCCCGGCCTCGGCGGTGATCCTGGGATTTTGCCCGGATCGCAAGGGCATCAATTCCGCCCTCACCCGCTTTATCAGCGACCACGGCGGCAACATCCTCGACTATGACCAGCACGTGGATGGCGAACAGGGCGTGTACTTTGTCCGCATCGAATGGGAGCTGGCGGGATTCGACATTCCTCCCCAGGAAATGGCCTCCGTGTTCGAGCCGGTCGCCCGGGAATACGGCATGTCGTGGCGTCTGGATTTTCCTGGACGCCGCCTGAAGATGGCGGTCTTTGTCTCCCAGCAAGCCCACTGCCTCTATGACATCCTCGCCCGCCACCAGGCCGGCGAATGGCAGGTGGACATTCCGCTGGTCATCAGCAACCACCCCGATCTGGAATCCGTGGCCCGCCCCTTTGGAGTGGATTTCCACTGCATCCCGGTGCGTGCGGAAACGCGGGAAGAGTCCGAGCAGGAACAAGCCCGCTTGCTGGAAGCCCACCAAGTGGATTTCGTGGTGCTGGCGCGTTACATGCAAATCCTTTCCAGCCGGCTGGTCCAGCGGTATCCCAGCAGAATCATCAACATCCATCACTCTTTTCTGCCGGCCTTCATCGGCGCAAAGCCGTACCATGCCGCCCATGCGCGCGGCGTGAAAATCATCGGAGCCACCAGCCACTACGTCACCGAGGAACTCGACCATGGCCCGATCATCGCCCAGGATGTGATCCGCGTCAGCCACAAGGATTCCGTGGCCGACCTGGTCCGCAAGGGGAAAGATCTGGAGAAGGCCGTCCTGGCGCGCGCCATCTGGCACCACACCAACCGGCAGATCCTGGTCTACAACAACAAGACCGTGATCTTTGAATGAAGAGGAGGCTTGAAGAATGAGCGAGCCACGGACCATGCCGGAGAGCGTTGCCCGCGATTTGCGGCGCTACCTGGAAATCCAGGATAGCGAGCGCGTGCTTCGGGAGGAAAAGAGCGCCCTGCAGGAGCGGCTGGGAAGCTATCTGGCCGGACAACGGATGAACCTCTGGACGGCGGAAGTGGACGGCCAGTCCCTGAAAGTCAGGCGGCAGAGCGTGCAGACGGTGGAGTACAACGAAGAACTCCTGCGCCAGCGCCTGGGGGATCGCTATCCGCACATCCTGGCCCCCGATCCCCGCAAGATCCGCCTGCACCTGGACGAGATTGCGCCCGCGCTGGCGCCCTATCTGGAGCAAGTGGGCTCTCCCCAACCACAAGCGGTGAAGGCCGCCCTGGAACGGGGGCTGGTGGCCAAGGAGGAATTTGCCGGCGCCTTCCACAAGGAAATCCGCGAGCGGGTCGCGGTGTCGCGCCTGCGCGCCTCCTCCACGGCGCCGGACGCCGTCGAACAGGAAGAAGGCGCGGAATAGCCGGGCCTTTACCTCCAGGAAAGAATGTCATCCGGCGTATCAGAGATGCGGTCCGGACCGCACGACCACATGATCATGCCGTGAGGAATGCCGGTTCCATGCAGGCTGTCCGAGATGTCGCAGGCGGCGTTCAAATCCGTATCCAACACCATCTGGTAAGGAATCCCCCATGGATCCAGCAAATCGCCCCGCTCATTCAGCCCTGAGCGGCCCGGTTCATAGAGCCCAAAATCAATGAATACAATGTGATTGGGGTTGACGGAGCCGCCCTCATTGCCCCCCCCTTCCATGGACCGCAGGACGTTCATCACCTCGTGGTTGGGGGTATCGCGCCCGTACCGAATGTCGCCCTGCTCCAAGACGTACTGGCTGGGCCAAATGCCATATTCGGAATAAAAAAGCCGTCCCGCTTCCAGCACCGCCTGCATGTCGGCGCGCACCATGCGCAAATCCGCGCGCTGACGCACCCAGCGAAGGGCGGGCACCACCGCGGAGACCACCATGAGAATCAAGCCCGCCAGGATGGACCACTCTGAACGCGAAAAGCGCATCGCCCTCCCACAAAACAGGGGGGGGCGGAAGGACTCCGCCCCCTCTTTTTGATCAACTCAGCTTGCCAATAATCGAAATCAGCGGCATGAAGAGCGCGATGACGATGGTGCCCACGATGACCGCCAGGCCAATGATCAGCAGGGGTTCGATGATGGACGTCAGGCCCGCAACCGTGTTGTCCACATCATCATCGTAGCTGTCGGCAATCTTCATCAACATCTCCGGCAGGGCGCCGGTCTCCTCGCCCACCTCCACCATGCTGACCACCATGGGCGGGAACACCTTTGAAGCGGCAATCGGAGGCGCCATATTCTCCCCCTCCTTGACGGAGTCGTGAATGACGGAAACCGCACGGCCCACCACCTCGTTCCCCACCGTCTCCTTGACGATATTGAGCGCCTGCAACACGGGAACGCCGGAGGTCATCAGCGTGCCCAGCGTCCGCGTAAAGCGCGCCACCGCCGTTTTCCGCACCAAATCACCAAAGACCGGCAGATGAATGCTCAACTGGTCCAGGCCATACCGGCCCCATTCGGTCCGGGCCATGATCTTGCTGAGCATCACCAAGCCCACCACCACGATAATCACAATGGGAAAACGGTGCGTCATGGTCTGGCTGATGTTCATGACCATCTGCGTCAGGCCCGGCAAAGCCTGCCCTTCCAGAAGATCCCGGAAAATTTCCTGGAACTTGGGGACAATGAAGACCATCAGAAAGGTCAGAATGGCCGAGGCCATGATGAGCACCACCACCGGATAGACCATGGCGCTGATCACCTTGCTCTTGATCTTCTGCGCCTTTTCCATGAACTCGGCCAGCCGGTTCAGCACCACATCCATGACGCCGCCGATTTCGCCGGCCTTGACCATGTTGACAAAGAGCTTGTTGAAAATCCGGGGATGCTGGGCCAGGGCCTCCGCAAACGTGCTTCCAGACTCGATGGATTCGGCCATGTCGCCCAGCGCCTTCCGCAACGCGGGATTCTTTTCCTGCCGGTGCAACACCCTCAACCCCCGCATCAGCGGAAGGCCGGCATTGACCAGCGTCGCCAGCTGGCGGGTGAAGACCATCAGGTGCTTGGGCTTTACGCGGGAAAGGAAGGCCGGCATCTTCAATTCCATCTTGAGCGTGCCTCCCTGCGCGGAGGAACTGGCGGCCTTCTCCTTGCGGCGAACGGCCTTGCCGGCGCCCGCCTCGGTGATGTTGGTGGGGAACATGCCTTTTTCCCGGATTTTGCCCACCGCCGCCGTTTGATTTTCCGCTTCCAGCTCGCCGGACATCTCCTGCCCTTTGGAATCCAACGCGGTATATTTGAATTTGGCCATGTCTCACACTCTCCATTTGATCGTCCGCCTGGCGGCCGGACGTTTTATGTATACTTCAAAACTTCCTCCACGGTCGTATAGCCATCCATGATGCACCGGATGCCGTCCTCCCGCAGGGTGCGCATGCCCAGCTCAATGGCCTTGTCGCGAATGACCAGCGTCGGCTTGCGCTGATTGATCAGGTCGCGAATGGGATCGCGGATGCGCAAATACTCGTAAATTCCACGGCGCCCCTTGTAGCCGGTCTGATTGCAGTAGGTGCATCCGGCGCCATAATAGAAGCTCCGGCCCGTGAGGGAATTTTCCTTCAGCCCCAATTGCTGGACGATGTCCGGCGTGGGTTCGTAGGCCGTCTTGCAGTTTTGGCAGATGGTCCGCACCAGCCGCTGGCCCAGCACCGCCTCCAGCGTCGAAGCAATCAGGAAGGGCTCCACGCCCATGTCAATCAGGCGCGTCACGGCGCCGGAGGAGTCGTTGGTGTGCAGGGTGGTAAACACCAGATGGCCGGTCAGCGAGGCCTGGATGGAAATCTCGGCGGTTTCCATGTCGCGCACCTCGCCGACCATGATGATATCCGGGTCCTGGCGGAGGAAGGCGCGCAACACCCGCGCAAAGGTCAGGCCGATGGCCTCATGGATGGGAATCTGCATGATTCCATCAATGTCATACTCCACCGGCTCCTCGGCCGTCAGCAACTTGGATTCGATCGTGTTGATGCGCCGAAGCGCGGAATACAGGGTCGTGGTTTTCCCGGAGCCGGTGGGGCCGGTGACGATGACAATGCCGTTGGGCTTGTCAATGTCCTCGGTAAAATACTGGTACACGTCATCCGGCATGCCCAGCTTTTCAAGCTCCAGCGAAACGGTGCTCCGGTCCAGGACGCGCAACACCACGCTCTCGCCATACTGGGTGGGCAGGGTGGACACACGAAAATCAATGGGGCGTCCGGCGACCGTCAGCTGGATGCGCCCATCCTGGGGCAGGCGCCGCTCGGCAATGTTCAGGCCGGAGATCACCTTGATGCGGGAGGTCACGGGCAGGGCCAGATGCTTGGGCGGCGGGGCCATCTCGTACAGGGCGCCATCCACGCGGTAGCGGATCTTGAACTCATTTTCGAACGGCTCGAAGTGGATGTCGGACGCGCGGTCCTGCACCGCCTGGTACAGCACCAGGTTCACGAACCGCACCACCGGGGTCGAATTGGCCGCCTGCTCCACCTGCGCAATATCATCCCCCCGCTTGATGTCCAGGATCTCCCCGGCATCCTGAAGCTCGGACTCCAGGGAGGAAAGCATGTCGCTAACGGACTCGCTCTCGTCCCCATAGTACCGGATGATGTACGCCTTGATGTCCTCCTCCCGCGCGACGACAAAATTAATCCCGCGGGTCAGGACGAAGGCAATCTCATCCACCACCTCGGGGCTCAGGAGATCGTAGGTGGCGAGATCCACGGAATTCATGCCCGTGCGCACCGGCACCACATTATACATGCGGGCGATGCTGGCCGGCACGATCTTGATGACCTCGGCGGGAATGTCCACATCCCGAAGATGGATGATTTCGGCGCCCAGCAGAGTGGCGATGGCCCCCAGCAAGGTCTCCTCCGGCACCAGGTCCATGTTCAGCAGGATTTCACGCACGGGCTTGCCGGTGCGCTCATGCTCGTCCACCACTTCCTCCGCCTGCTGGGGGGAAATCAACTGCTCGTCCGTGATCTGCTGAAGCAGGGGGTCGCTATATTCGGAACCGGCCATAAGTTCTCCTACTTCTTCTTGGTGTCCGCCTGTATTTTCTGAATCACCGCCTCGGGGTCCGCCGCCTTGGTGATCAGATCCTCATAGCTGATGTAGCCGGCATCGTACAGCGCCATCAGGTGCGCATCCAGGGTCACCATGCCATACCGGGCGCCGGTCTGGATGTCCGACGTGATGCGGAACGTCTTGTTGTCCCGGATCAGGGAGCGGATGGAGGGCGTGGCGATCATGATTTCAAAGGCCGCCACCCGCCCCGGCTTGTCCTTGCGCACCATCAGCAACTGGGAAACCACCGCCACGATGCTGGAAGACAACTGCGTGCGAATCTGCTCCTGCTGGTTGGTTGGAAACGCGTCCACAATGCGGTCCACCGTGCGCGCGGCGCCGGTGGTGTGCAGGGTGGCAAAGACCAGATGCCCCGTTTCCGCCGCCGTGATGGCGGCTTCCATCGTCTCCAGATCGCGCATTTCACCGACGAGAATGACGTCCGGATCCTGGCGCAACGCCCTTCGCAACGCCTCCTTGAATGTGGTCACATCCACCCCGATTTCCCGCTGGGTCACCACGCTCTTCTTGTGCGTGTGATAATACTCGATCGGGTCCTCGATGGTGATGATATGGCAGTCCCGCTCCTGGTTGATGATGTTGACCATGCTGGCCAGGGTGGTGCTCTTGCCCGAGCCGGTGGGGCCCGTCACCAGGATCATCCCGCGCGGCTTGAAGAGCAGTTCCTTCACCTGCGCCGGCAGGCCGATCTCATCGAGGCTCATCAGCCGGGAGGGAATCTGGCGCAGGACCATCCCAATCGCGCCCTTCTGCTTGAACACGCTGACACGAAAGCGGGCCACGGAGCCAAACCCAAAGCCGAAATCCGTCCCGCCATGCTCCCGGACCTTCTGCTGGTGGTCCTCGGACGTGATGCTCTTCATCAGCCGCTCCGTATCTTCCGGCTTGAGGGAATCGGCGTCCAGCGGATTGAGCTGGCCGTGGATGCGAAGCACCGGAGGCGAGTTGACCGCCAGATGCAAGTCAGAGGCCCCCTCCTCCACCACAAGTTGGAGCAGGTCGCTCATGGAAATATCGGCTGATTTCATGGAGGCCATTAGTCCACATCTCCCATGGTTACGCGGAGGATCTCCTGCAAGGTGGTCTGCCCGGCCACCACCTTGCGCAGGCCGTCCTCCCGCAGGGTTCTCATGCCCAACTGCCGGGCCTTGGACCGCAAATCGCTGGCGGACACCCGCTCAAAAATCATGTGCCGCACTTCGTCCGTAATCAGGAAAATCTCAAAGATGCCGATTCGACTGCGGTACCCGGAAAACGAGCAATCGTTGCATCCGCGCCCCTTGAACAGCTGGGCTTCCGCCAACTGCTGGGCCGCCGGCCCAATCAGCCGCAGTTCCGCATCGGACGGCTTGTGCTCCTCCTTGCACTTGGGGCAAATCTTGCGCACGAGGCGCTGGGCCATGATGGCGCGCGTCGAGGAGGCCACCAGGAAGGGCTTGACCCCGATGTCAATCAGGCGGATGACCGCGCTGGGCGCGTCATTCGTGTGCAGGGTGCTGAACACCAGATGCCCCGTCAGCGAGGCGTTCACCGCGATCTCCGCGGTTTCCATGTCGCGAATTTCACCGATCATGATGATGTTGGGCGCCTGGCGCAGGATGGAGCGGAGCGCCGCGGAGAAGGTCAGCCCGATATCCGCGCGCACATGCACCTGGTTGATGCCGGAGAGCTGGTATTCCACCGGGTCTTCCACGGTGATGATCTTGCGGTCCGGGCGGTTGATGTAATTCAGGCAGGCATAGAGCGTGGTGGTTTTTCCGGACCCGGTCGGGCCCGTCACCAGCAGAATGCCGTCCGAGAGGCCAATCATCCGCTCAAAGGTCTGCTGGTCATCCGAGAAAAAGCCCAGCTGGGGCAGGCCCAGCAGGAGCCCTTCCTTGTCCAGAATACGCATGACGATGCTCTCGCCGTGGTTGGAGGGAATGGACGACACGCGCAAATCCAGGTCGCGCCCCATCACATTGATCTGGATGCGCCCATCCTGCGGCAGGCGCTTTTCCGCGATGCTCATGTTGGCCATGATTTTTACGCGGCTGATGATGGAGGATTGCAGGCGCTTGGGCGGGCTGTCCACCTCATGCAACACGCCGTCCACCCGGTAGCGGACACGGAACTTCTTGGGCAGGGGCTCCAGATGAATATCGGACGCCCGGTTGCGGAAGGCCTCCAGGATGATCAGGCTGACCAGTTTGATGATCGGCGCGTCGGCCTCCGTGGCCTCGCCTTCCGTCATCAATTCCTGCCCGGCGGCGCCTGGCATGGTCACCGTGCCCTCGGTGATTTCCTCGAGCATGGATTCCACGGTGCTCCCGGTGTGCCCGTAGTAATGGGTGAGCGCGATCTCGATTTCCTCCGCCGGAGCGACCACGCCCTCCACGTTGGATTTCAGGATGTACCGGAGCCCGTCCAGGGTCTCCACGTCCAAGGGGTCGCTCAACGCCACGGTCAGCGTGTTTTCATTCTTGAAGACCGGCACAATCTTGTACCGGCGGGCGACCTCCCCCGGGACCAAATCGCGCACTTCCTGCGGGATTTCCAGGCCGGTGAGGCTGATCGTGTCCATGCCGAATTGATTGGCCAGCGCCTTGAGGACATCCATCTTGGACACGATATTGTCGCGGGCGAGAATATCCACCACGCTTTTATCTTCCTGGAGGGCCGTTTCGCGCGCCTTGGACGCCTGCTCGCGGGTAATCAGGCCGACACTGTCGAGAATCTCGATGATATAATCGTCGTTCGCAGTCAAAACGGCTCCTTTGCCAAGAGAATTTCGCCTCAACGCGCCACCCGTGAACGCTATCACGTCCCGCCGGGCAGTGTCAACGAGACCGAAGGTGAAGATACCAGATTCTTGCCCCAGCGTTAATTCCAAATTCCGGGGATCCGGTGGAGAACCGGGTTTTGTTTGAGTTGCGGGCGGGGCCTTCTCCGGCTATGGTTCCTCCATGACCATGGAATTGGATTCACGACAGCTTGTCTTTGGATGGAATGACGAACCGGGGCTGGTGGCGCTGGAGCCGGCGGCCGCGGAGCAGGATGAGATGCGCTTGTTCTTTCGCACGGAGCAGGGCGTGGTTCAGCGCCGGGAACCTTTTCAGCCGTTTTTCTGGCTGAACAATCCCGGGTTGCTCTCCGGCGCGCCGGGCCCCTGCGCCCTTGAGCCCCTTGCTGGAAACAACCCCTTTTCCCACTTGGCGCTGTTCCCCACCTGGAAGGCCATGGAAAAGACCCTGGCCTGGCTGAAAAAGGGCAAGGGGATCCGGACCGGCGATCCTGGCGGCCCCCTGTTTCTGCTCAACGATCCCGCCCAACAGCATCTTCTGCTCACCGGGCGGACCCTGTTCAAGGGCATGACATTCGGACAATTGAGGCGCCTCCAGGTGGATATCGAAACGTTCACGGACCCCGCCTATGAATTTAGCAACGCCCTGCGCGAGAGCGACCGCATCATTGCCATCGCCCTGGCTGATTCCACCGGGTGGGCCGAGGTCCTCCGGGGCGACCGGCTGGAGGAAAAGGCCCTGCTGGAGCAATTCGTTTCCATCGTGCGCGAGCGGGATCCGGATGTCATCGAGGGGCACAATCTGTTCAAGTTTGACCTCCCCTACCTCCAGACCCGCGCCCGGCGGCACAAGGTGGCGCTGGTGCTGGGGCGCGACGGCTCGGAACCCGCCACCCATCCCAGCCGCTTCATCATGGCGGATCAAACCCTGGCCTACCCCCGGTGCGAAATCTTCGGGCGCCACGTGGTGGACACCTATTTCCTGGCGCAGGCCTACGATGTCTCGCACCGTTCCCTCGAGAGCTTCGGATTGAAGTCCATCGCGCGGCATTTCGGCGTGGCCGCGCAGAACCGCGTGTACATCGAGGGCGGCCAGATCGCCAGCCAGTTTTTGAAGGATCCGGACCTCCTCATGAAATACGCGCTCGACGACATCCGGGAGACGGAGGCCATCAGCCGGATTCTGTCCCCCAGCTATTTTGCCCAGGCGCAGATTCTTCCCTTCAGCTACCAAAACATCTGCGTTCGGGGCAACGGCACCAAGATTGATGCGCTGTTGTTGCGCGAGTACCTGCGGCAACGAACCTCCCTTCCCATCCCCGGCCCCGCCCGCTCTTTCGAGGGCGGCTACACGGACATCTTCGCCACCGGCGTGCTGTCCAACGTCCACCATTGCGACGTCCGCTCCCTGTATCCCTCACTCATCCTCAAGGACCGGCGGGGGCCCGCCTCCGATTCGCTGGGCGTTTTTCTGCGCCTGTTGGACTATCTCCGCCAGTTCCGGCTGGAAGAAAAACGAAAAATGCAGGAAAGCCGGACGCCCGAGGAGCGGATTCATCATGACGCCCTGCAAAGCACCTTCAAGATCCTCATCAATTCCTTTTATGGCTACCTCGCCTTCAGCCAGGGCCATTTCAACGATTTCTCGCTTGCCGAGACCATAACGGCCGGCGGGCGCGCCCTGCTCCAGCACATGATCCACTGGCTGGAGGCGCATGGGGCCCGGCCCATCGAAATTGACACCGATGGCATTTACTTCATCCCGCCCGCGGGAATGAAGGCGGACCAGCAGGCGGTCTTCCGAAGGACGTTCCAGGAATCCCTCCCCCAGGGCATCGAGGTCGAATTCGATGGTGAATACCGGGCCATGTTCAGCTACAAGATGAAAAACTATGCCCTGCTGGCGGACTCGGACGAAATCATCATCAAGGGAGCCGCGCTCAAATCGCGCGGCCTCGAACCCTTCCAGCGCGATTTCATGCGCGAGTGGCTCCGCCTGACCCTGCTGGGGAAGAGCGGGGAGATTCCGGGCCTCTGCCGGCGGTACCGCGAGGCCATTCGCGGGCGCCAGTGGCCCATCACGCGGCTGGCCAAATCGGAAACCCTCCAGGAGTCCCCCTCCACCTACCAGGGAAAAATCCAGGGGGGCGACCGGGGCCGCAATGCCGCCTATGAGCTGGCCCTCCGGTCAGGCCGCGAATACCAGGCAGGCGACCAGGTTTCCTATTATGTCACCGGCCACAACAAGCGGGTCGCCGTGCACAGCAGTGCCAAGCTGGTGGGCGACTGGGATGAACAGCGCCGCGATGAGAACGTCGAGTACTATGTCGCCAAGCTTGACGCCCTGATCAAAAAGTTTGATGGTGGGGAAACGCAAGAAGACGGGGGCCACCTGGAGCTGGATTTTGGCGGCCCCGCGAAAGGGAAAACGAATGAAGCAGAGGCCTGAAATACGCGCACAAAGCCAGGGGTTCACCCTGATTGAAATTCTAGTGGTGGTCATGATCATTGCCATCCTGGCCAGCATTGTCAGCATCAATGTCCTGCGCAAACCGGCGGAGGCCCGCGTGGCCGCCGCCAGGATGCAGATCAAGCAATTGCAGACCGCCCTGCACCTGTACCGGACCGAGCAGGGCCGCCTGCCCACGCAACAGCAGGGGCTGGAGGCCCTGGTGCAAAAACCCGCCTCCGACCCGATCCCCCCCCGCTATCCCCCGGAGGGCTACCTGGAAGGCCGCAAACTGCCCAAGGATCCCTGGGGCAATGAGTACATCTTCCTGATTCCTGGACGCAACGGGGAAGTCTTCGAAATCATCAGTTATGGAAGCGACGGAGAACCCGGGGGCGAAAACGATGCGGCCGATCTCTCCAGCGCCCTCGAATAAGCTGGGCGGCTTCACCTTCATCGAGGTCCTGGCGGCCCTGGTCATTGCGGCTCTGCTGGTGGGCGCCACCTGTTCCGCCCTGCTGACCACGCTGAGGGCCGAGCAACTGGCGGGCCACCTGCGGACCGCCGGGCTGATGAGCCAGCAAATCATCGCCGAGTGCTATCGCGGCCAGGCGCCTACTCAACTGATGAAGCAGGCGGAGGCGGAGTGGACCCTCGCCTCCAACACGGTGTTTCAAACCGTGGAAGAATCCAACCAGGCCTGGCAGGTCTGGACCCTGAGCCCCCGGGACCGCCCCTCGCTCTCCATTCAGATCAGCCTGCGCTCCGCCGGGCCGTAAGCGCCCAAAAAAAAGTTCCAACCCTTGGAACAGCCCGCAACCGGTTTTCCAAAGCTTGGAACATCATCCAATTCGCATCTCCCGCCTCGAAAAATCATGCCGCAATACAACCACTTTTCTCAACGTCTTGCGACGCCTTTCTCACAAAGCCCGCCCCATGCTTGCGTCGAAAATATGCAGTCTTGATCACGCCCATGACTCCCTGCGGCATACCGCGCTACGGCTCTTTTTATATATTGAAATATGGCCCTATGCCCTGCTATTTTGGTGTTTCTTGAGATGTGGCCCCTTTTGATGCTTCATCTATCGCCCCTTGACCACTCGCGAGCATTTCGTCAACAAATATCTTATAAGCAAGATTGTTAGTTGTTAGCCAAACTTCAAATAGTTCTTCTGATTCCTCTTCTATCATTACAATCCTTTGAGACAAAATGTTGTATTGTTTGTTTAGCGATAATGAGTGCAAATGATGTACAAGTTTCTGATACGGGTGACCAATGCCGACATTCATAGCGCTATGGTAATAACGATGCACCTGCGTCTCTGAAGACCAGCGGCTTGCATAGTGAATAAACAAGAAAAAAAGTACAATAGTCAAGACACGAAGCCAGCGGGCACCCTTGCACACAACATAAGAAACTAACACCAGAGACCCGATATATGCTAACAACATAAAACCTCCAAATATATGAAATCTACTAAGGGGCAGTTTCGCGAAATGCTTGATAACCGTATTCATGCCAATATAAAACATGCGTATTAGGGAAAGCAAGGTAGCGCGCCTGTTTATACAAATGCACCTTAAAGCGGGACCAAGCTAAACTATTGCCTAAAGCGGCATCATACATGCCAATTCCAAAATAGTTAATATCATCACCCCTATACATTGTCCCATTGTAAATCCAATAGACATCGTTGTGACATCCGTCAAAAAATGACGTGTCGAACCAGCTTTGTGGTGTCCACGAGCCTGGATCTCCCTGCAGTCGAGCACGTGTTTTTTGAACTTCCATTTGAAGAATGGCGTCTGTGAGAATCTGTGGCAGAGGATAAAAAGCAGAACTAACAAACACATCGTTCTGCGGTCCAAACATGTTGTCAAGGCCGAGCGGATCATACCTGCCAATGGGATTGCCCCCCACATAGGCATAGAGGTTGAGGCCGCCTGATTCATGGATGGGGTCGCGGCTCAGGAATCGGCCAGTGTTGGGGTCGAGCCAGCGGTAATTGAGGTAATAGAGCCCGCTACGCGCATGATAGAGACGGGTGGAAAACCGGAAGGGCTGGTTGTAGGCGTTTGATTGGGAGAGCATTCTCCCGTAGGGGGTATAGGTGTAGGCGCCTACGATTACGCCGTTAGTCCGTCGGACTTCGGTCACATTACCGAGGCCGTCTGTGCGGCAATGGTAATTGGTGCCGCCATGACGGATGGCTAGAAGTCCGCCAATGCCCGCCGCTCCGCCTACGGTTCCTGAAACATCCACACCCCATGTGAAGGTGCGGGTGAGCTTGTTACTGCCGTCGAGTTCGGCCACGGGTGTCCAGCCGTTCCACACATACCGGCTAATGCTTTCAACAGCGCCGTTGGTCCCTATTTCACAGACTTCTCTCAAACGATTCCAG
>CAZFSE010000068.1:18472-20574 GCA_964521805.1 uncultured Verrucomicrobiota bacterium | reverse complement strand
GTTGGAAACTTTTTTTGGCCATTGAGTCTTTCGTCTTTTCTTCATCCGTGGGACCGCTTTGCCATCCGTGGGGTGATGCTTTTTTGGAACGAGAAGCGGTGCCGATTCCGACCGGGAGGATGCGGCATCCTTCTCGAAAGAGGTCCCAACAGATTTGGGACCTACGGGGGCGGCAGGAGATGCTTCGACACGCCGGGCGCGCATGCGCTCCAGCGGCTCAGCATGACAGAGGAATTCGTTGGAAATCATCTTCTCTGATCCACAGTAAGACGGGATGGCATCCCGTCCCACGGAAGAGGTTGCAGTCCGGCCAGGACCAGGGCTCATTTCGGCTAACCCAGGCGTTAGCGGCCGGCAAGCGGGAGGGATGGCGGCCTCGCCGTCCCTCTTCTGTAAGGCGCCTCGTACGATTCTGGACCGCTAACTGCGGTCTCTTCCAGGTTGGTCAGGCCGCCTCCGGCGCAATCCGGAGGTCTGAATGGACAGGCAAAGCGCGTTTTTTCCGCCATGCCGGTTTGACCCAGCGGGCGGCCGCGGGCATAATGGACGCGGTTTGTAAGGTGGCGATCGGTCGAGAAGCAGAACGGATGCATCAAGGAGCTTGAACAAATGAATAGACCTCAAAAATCAGTCATGCTGCTGGCGCTTCTGGTGTCAGCAGGTTGCGGTATCGCTGTCTCCGGAACCACCCGGGCGGAATTGGTCAAGGATGATGATCGCACCGAAATTGAGTTAAGGACTCTCAAATTAGAGATCCCGAAACAAGGGCTGTTGACCATGAGGTTACCTGACACATGGAGGCAGAAGATTAACCATCATTCTCAGACAGTGACACTGGCTCCAGACCAGGGAGATGAATTTCAGGTTCTTATAACACCTCTCTGGAGTAATGCCGACGATCCAGCATTCAACAACGAGGAAAGTATTAAGCGGATCATTGACGCCCAACTCAAGACTATGCTTCCGGGAGCAGTTGAGGAGACGGTGGAGATAAAAGAATTCAAGAGCGTTGATGGAACTGGATACTACTTTCTGGTCACAGACAAGGCGCCAAAGCCTGGTGAGTATCCCTATGCCATGGTGTCTGTTCTTGGCATCGGCAAGATTATTCTTGTTTCGACCGTTCTCTGCAGATCAAAGGATACGATAGGCATTACCGAGACCATCAAGGCACTTCAAAGTGCCAAGCATAGCATCGAGAAGGTGGTTACGATGACCATAGGCGAGTTAACTGAACTTGCAGAAAGTGGAAATCCCGAGGCCCAGAATGAACTGGGGCGACGGACTGGTCTCGGCGAAGGGATCGAGGTGGATTCCACAGCATCGGCCATGTGGTATGAGAAGGCTGCAAACCAAGGCATGGCTATGGCCCAGGCCAACTTGGCCTATATGTATTTTAACGGAGAAGGCGTAGAGAAGGATCTCGACAAGGCTCTTGAATGGAACAAGAAAGCGGCTGAACAAGACAACTTCACGGCTCAATACATGCTCGGTTACATGTACATTACCGGGTCGGGGGTGGCGAAGAACGGCCAAGAAGCTGAGAAATGGTTTCTACAGGCCGCTAATCGGGGGCATGTCAGATCCCAGATTGCGCTTCTGAGGATGTACCAAGACGGCGATGGTATCGAAAAGGATGCCGAGAAAGCGGACTTGTGGCTCAAGAGAGTGATGGACGCGCAGACCTATGGAAAAGTCTGGAAAGACGAGGCGTATCAGGATCGTTAAGCAGAAGGGCTGTAGGTCAGAGATGTAGGCATAGAGGTTGGTCTTGGGATAGCCGTAGGTAAGCGTGCTATACAGGAGAGCCGCGTGTCGCATCAAAACCAGGGGGGCTCCGGGGACAGAGCACCAGGAAAAGTGCAACAGAAAAAGGCGACTGCTTTTGAGACAATAATCCCCTCCGCCAGGCCGCGCACAGTTTTCCATGAGGTAAAGAGGAGCGTGGGGGGAGCCGGGATTTTGTGGCGGGGAAAAGTTCCAACCCTTGGAAAAATTGTTCCAAAAAGTTCCAGCCGAAGCGAAGCTGAGACGGGCTGGCGTCTTCGCCAGCAACGAAGTGGCAACCCTTGGAACTTTTCAGAAAAAAGTTTCCAATGTTT
>CAZFSE010000068.1:16151-18372 GCA_964521805.1 uncultured Verrucomicrobiota bacterium | reverse complement strand
GCCAGCAACGAAGTGGCAACCCTTGGAACTTTTCAGAAAAAAGTTTCCAATGTTTGGAAACTTTCGGGTAGAAGTTTCCAACCCTTGGAAACTTTTTTGAGGCATTGAATTTCCTGCCTTTTCTTCATCCGTGGGACCGCTTTGCCATCCGTGGGGCCAATGATTATTCGGAGCGAGAAGCGATTCCGATGCCGATAGGGAGGATGCGGCGTCCTCCCCGAAAGAGGTCCCAACAGATTTGGGACCTACGGGGGCGGGTATTTGGCGGAGACGAGTCAGGCCGCCTCCGGCCTAATCTGAAGGACGAGGATGAGGACGAGTACGAGTACGAGCAGGAGTATGAGTATGAGTATGAGTGTGAGGATGAGGATGAAGGAAGTGCCATCGGGCGCTTGTCAGGGGGGGGAGAGCTGGCTATGATGCGCCGGCATGAAAGTCAGTTTTGTTTACCCAAAGTTTAATAAGTTTCTCGACAGCCATCCGGGTTTAAAGGATGAACTGCCCGGCTATTTCCTGGGCAGTTTCACGACGCCGCCCTCGCTGGGGATCCCCATTCTCGCGTCCATGACGCCTCCGGACGTGGAGATTGAGTTTATTGATGACAACAGCGGCGATCCTCTGCGGCCGGAGTCGCCCACGGATTTGGTGGCGATCAATTGCTTCACACCGCAGGCCACGCGGGCCTTCGAGATCGGGGACATTTATCGGGCCCACGGGCGCAAGGTGATCATGGGCGGGATGTTCCCGAGCTTCCGCGTGGAGGAGTGCCTGCAACATGCCGATTCCGTGAATACCGGCGAGGGAGAGCCCACCTGGCCGACGATTTTGCGCGACGCGGCGGCGGGCACGTTACAGCGGGTCTACAAGGGCGGATGCCGTTTTGACCTGGCGCAGATGCGTCCTCCGCGCCGGGACATTTTTTACAGCCGCAGTCATTACGACTGGGACGAGGATCTGATCCAATTGACCCGCGGATGTCCGTTTTCCTGTGTCATGTGCGTATTGCCGGCGCACATGGGGAGTCATATTCGATTCCGTCCGATCGAGCAGGTGGTGGAGGAGATCCGCAACCTGCGCTTTGAGAATGTGTACCTGGCGGACGACACGCTCTTTTTGGAGAACCGCCGCATTCGGGCGTACACCAACGAACTGCTGAAGGCGCTGAAGGGCCTGGGCAAGCGCTACTTCGTTTCCTCCACGCTGGCGCTGAATCGCGATCCGGAGCTGGTTCGGTTGATGGCCGAGGCGGGCGTGGCCAATTTCTACTGCACGATGAATGTGGACCCGGTCTCCAAGGCGGCGATCGCGGGCCGGGGACCTGAGCGGCGCATGTTGAAGGACTTGGTTCGCGAGTTGGAGGACCATGGCATCCGCTTTTTTGGGTCTTTCGCGGTGGGCCGCGACTGGGACGATGCCTCCATCTCCGACCGCATTTTGGAGCTGTCGGCGGAGACGGAGATTCACACCTCGGAATTTTTCCTGTTCACCCCCTACCCCGGCGGGTTGCACTGGGACCGGATGGAGAGTCAGCAACGCATTATTGACCGCAACTGGAGCCACTACAATGGCGCACATGTGGTGTTTCGTCCAGAGCGGATGACGCCCGACCAGCTTCTGGAGCAGTTTCTGCAGGTGTGGAAAGGATTTTATCGCGCCCAGGCCAGCATTGCCCAACTGGAGCCCTCGACCTGGAAGGAAGGCGTGCAGGTGGTGGGCAAGCCGCTGGACCGGCAGGGGGTCGCGGGGCAGGCGGCCATCATTGGCATGGGGGTGTTGAGCCCCATCGGCAACGATTGCGCGTCCATGCTGGATTCTCTCAAGTCGGGCCGGCATGGGTTGCGTCCGATCACGCGGTTTGATGTCTCGGGATTCCGGACGTCATTCGGCGGCCAGGTGGAGGTGGCGATGCCTCCGCCGCTGGTCAGTGCCGAGGAGGCCGCGCGCTACGAAGACACGTATTTAATTTGGGCGCTCTCGGCGGCCCGGGCGGCTCTGCGCGATGCGGGGTTTCTTGGCCCGGATGGCCGTGCCACCGTGCCGATGGCCATGGTGCTGGGCACGTGCAATGGCGGTTTGCTCTCTGCTGAGGAGGAGTATCGCTGGTTGCATGGGCAGTCTCAGCGCTGTTTCTCCGCCTTGGACAATCTGCGGAGCCAGTACTATGGGTTTGCCAAGGCCATGGCGCATGCGCTGGGCATCCAAAACGAGGCGTGGCTGGTCA
>CAZFSE010000068.1:0-16051 GCA_964521805.1 uncultured Verrucomicrobiota bacterium | reverse complement strand
TTTGCCAAGGCCATGGCGCATGCGCTGGGCATCCAAAACGAGGCGTGGCTGGTCACGACGGCCTGCTCCACGAGCACGGCGGCTATCGGACTGGCTACCGATCTGATTCGTCAGGGTAATGTGCCGCTGGTGCTGGTGGGTGGCGCCGATACCCTTTGCGTTTCGAATATGGCGGGCTTTGATGCCCTCAAGGCCACGTCCACTGGGCGCATTGCGCCTTTTTCACAGCCCTCGGGCATCAACATCGGGGAAGGCGCGGCATTCTGGGTGCTGGAGGATCTGGAGCAGACTCTGCTGGCCGGACGCCGCTGTCACGGACGGGTGCTGGGCGCCGCCAGCACGTCCGATGCCTACCACCCAACCGCGCCGGACCCGCGCGGTGAAGGGGTCACCCGGACCTTGCAACGAACGCTGGAAGATGCCGGTTTGGAGCTGAAGGACATCGGTTGCATCAATGCCCACGGAACCGGGACGGATGCCAACGACGCGGCGGAGTGCCGCGGCATCCTGCGATTTTTGGGCGGCCAGCCCACCGTGCCCGTGATCTCGCTGAAGTCGTATTTTGGGCACGCGATGGGGGTGACCGGCATCCTGGAGGCTACGGCGAATCTGCTGGCGATGAAAGAGGGGTTCCTGCCGCCCACGCTGAACTTCACCACGCCGCGTGCCGGTTGCACGCTTGATTATGTGCCCAACACGCCCCGTCCCTCCGCGTACCGGGTGTTTCTTTCGGCCAACTACGCCTTTGGGGGCAACAATGCCGCCATTGCGGTGGCCACCGCGGATTTCCCCTCGAAGCAACCGCCGGTCCAGCGACAGCGGGTGGTCATTACCGGGATGGGGGCGGTCAGTGCCCTGGGGCTGTCCGTCCCGGCGCTGGTGGATGCGTTGCGTGAACGCCGGAGGGGCATTGGATCGGTCGAGCGGCTGGGCTTGTCCGGGATTGCCTCGGGCCGAGCGGGCCTGGTTCCCGCGTTTCGCGCGGCGGAGGTGGACCGGCGTCTTGATTTTGCCGGCATGAATGGGATTACCCGGTATGCGGTGTCGTCGGCGCGCCTGGCCTTGAATGAGGCAGGGCTCCGGGTGGGGCCTCGCAACGCGGACAGCGTGGGCGTGGCGGTGGGGTTGTGCAATGGCACGCCCGAGTCCATGTATATGCGGTCCGTCTTCGCCTCGCCGCAGAGCGAGACCAGCGCGGTGGCGTTTCCGCAGGTGGCGCCCTCGTCCGCCACGGGCGGCATTGCCGAAGCGCTGTGCTGCAAGGGCGCAAATATCACGCTGGCGCCGGGCCCGCACGCTGGGATTCAAGCCGTGGCCTATGCGTATCGCATGCTCGCGGCGGGACGCGCCAAGGCCATGCTGGCCGGGGCGGCCGATGAGGTGTACGACCAGATGTATTGGAACTACGATTACATGCATTACCTGTGGCCGGACGCCGATGCCGAGCAGTACCGCCTGCGCTCTGACAGCGCGATCTGCAAGGTGGTGGGCGAAGGCGCGGCCATCCTGGCGATGGAGCCTCTCGAAGAGGCGCGCGCACGCGGCGTTGTTCCTTTGGCCGAGGTGTTGGGGTATGCGATGAGCATGGATGCGGACGCATTTGAAGGCCCGTGTCTTGCATCCGAAGGCCTGAGCAGAACCTGCCGCGAGGCGCTGGCGCGCGCCGCGATTTCCGTGACGGATGTGGATCTGCTGGTTTGGGCTCCGCAGGGCAACGCACAGGACGACAAGACGCTCGAAGCGTTGCGCGCTATTTTCGGGCCGGAACTGGGCGGCCTTCCGCTGGTCACGACGACCTTCAACACCGGGTACATCGAAAGCGCGTCCATCCTGGTGAGCCTGGTGGCGGCGCTTTCGGCGGTACGCCAGGACGGGGGCTTGTGGCCGCAGGTAACGGGCGCTCCGTGGATTGATGGCCGGTCCGTGGCCCGCCCGGTCCGCCACATTCTGGCGCTGGGCTCCACCGATATTGGCGCCAACAGCGCGCTGGTTCTGCGCGCTGGAGATCCGGCATGATCCCGTGCGTTGTGGTGACAGGCCTTGGAGTGATTTCCAGCGCCGGGCTGAATGCGGACGCTTTGCGCGATGCGGCATCCGCCGGGCGCTGTTGCCTTTCGCCGGTGCAGGATGAGCGCTACCATCCGGCGCACCACACGATGGCGGGGCTGGTGGGCGCAGAGCTGGGCGGCATGCCGGACCTTCCCGCAGGCTGGCCGGTGCCCGACCGCTTTGCGCTCCTGGCGCTGGTGGCCGCCGGGCAGGCACTTCATCAAGCGAAACTGGATACGGCCTCGCTGGGCGTCCGTATGGGTGCTGTGGCCGGCACGTGTTCCGGCCCGACGACCTTGCTCGAACAGCATTACCAGGCCGCGTTGAATGGAACGCCGGACCATTCGCCGGAGCAAGCCTTTCGCCTGGACTATGGTTCCGCCGTGCGGGTGCTGGCCCGCGTGTTTGGAATCCGCGGCTTTACCGGCACGGTGACGACCGCCTGCTCCGCCGGGTTGACGGCCATCGGCATGGGGGCCGGCCTGATTCGCGCCGGGCTTTGCGATGTCGTGCTGGCCGGCGGGGCGGATGCCTATAACCTTTCAACCCAGATTGGTTTCGACGGCCTGAAAGCGCCCAGCGACGGGCCCTGCGCGCCCTTCTCAAAACCCATCGGGCTTTGCCTCGGCGAGGGGGCCGCGTTTTTTGTGCTGGAAAGCCTGGCGCACGCGCAAGCGCGTGGTGCCGGGATTTTGGCTGGAGTGCTGGGCTTTGGAACCAGCAACGACGCCTATCACAGCTCCGCGCCAGACCCGTCCGGCCAGGGCCAGGCCCTGGCCGTCGTGCGCGCTCTAGAGAATGCAGGGGTGGCGTGTGGCGACGTGGCCTATGTCAATGCGCACGGCACGGGAACGCTGGCCAACGACAAGGCGGAAACCAAGGTCATCCGGCGCGTATTCGGCGCGTCTGCCGATGGCCTGTGCGTCAGTTCCCAGAAGGCCGTATTTGGGCACACGCTGGGTGCCGCCGGACCCATTGAGCTGGCCTCGGCTTTGCTGTGCCGGGAGGCGGGGGTGCTTCCGCCGACCGCCAATTTCAAAGGGCCACGCGAGGGATGCGACCTGGATTATGTGGCGGAGTCGGGCCGTCCGTTCCCGCGGAACCGCCCATGGGTTAAAGAGAACTTTGCGTTTGGCGGCCATAATGCGGCCCTGGTGTTGGGGCCTGTGCCGCAGACCGGTTCGTCCTTCGTCGAGCGTCCACCCCGGGCCTGCCTGGTGGGGATGGGTCTGGTGACCCCCGCCGGCGCCGGGAGCGAGGCGTTTCGACGCCTGCTGGCGGGCTCCGGGCCGGAACTGCGCGAATGCGCGCCGCCGGGCCATGCGCCGATTCAGGCCGCACTCCTTCCCGATGAGCTGGACCCGGCCTTGGAGCGGCGGCTGGGCTTGCGGCGCATGGATAAGGCTTCAGCCGCAGGTGCGGTGGCGGCGCATGGGGCGTTGACCGGGGCGGGCCTTTCTCTGCGTCCGGAGGTGGTTACAAGCGCAGGTCTGTTTTTGGGCCATGCCTCCGGTTCAAACGAGGCCGAGGCCGCCTTTCTGCCCGAACTGCTGAGTCATCATTACGTGCTTCAACACGTCACGGACTTTACGCGGGTGGTGCCCAACGCTACGGCGGGCGCCATCTGTCGCGCCCTTGGACTGCGGGGACACAACGCCGCGTTCTGCTTTGGCGAGGGCGCGGGCCTGATGAGCCTCATGGCAGGCGCCTGCGCCATCAGCAATCGGCACGCGCCGTTTTTGCTGGCGGGCGCGGTGGACATTCTGACAGCGCGTGGCTGGGGTCATTTCCTGCCGGAGGGCGTTCCTCCACCTGCGGAGGGCGCTGTCTTTTTTCTGCTGGAGGCGGAAGATCATCTGCGCGCGCGCGGAGGGCGAGCGCTGGCAGTGATCGAGGGTATGGCCACCGCCACCGAGGCGGGAGCCGAATGGAATGCGCGTCCCGCGGAGGAGGCGGTGCGCATGACGGCCCGCGCCGCCCTTGAGCGGGCCGGCCTGGCGCCGGAGAATCCTGCGGCCTTTGACGCGGCCCCGGACGTGGCGGCGCGGATGGGTTGGACTGAAGCCTGCGGACCGTTGTTCAGCATCGCGGAAGCGCTGTTGGCGGGCGGTTCGGAGCCCGGTCTGGCGCGGCCACTGCTCAGTTCCATATCTTCTCGACAAGGATTGAGTGCCTCAGTACTATTCGCCCCGTTTTATCAGACGGCATAAGTCCGAAACGTATCACGAGCAGGGAGTTGCATGACGCCACTAAACCAAGAACTGATTGACCGGCGCCGCCCGATCATAGACCGCCTCAAGGTCGAGCTGATCAAGCGCCTGAACCTTCCCTATGAGCCCGAGGATCTCCATGAAGATGTCGCCCTGCTGGGCTCCGGACTAGGCTTGGATTCGCTGGACGCGCTGGAGATCGTCCTATGCGTCGAAAACAGTTTTCAGGTGAAGATCCCCGACACCAACATTGCGGTGTTGCGCTCCATCAATACGCTGGTGGATTTTGTGCTGGAACAAACCGTGGGAGGGGCTCCGGCATGAGAACTTCACCTTTGCGCGACTTTTTTGCGCGGGCCGGCGCTCAGTTCCGTGAGCGGCATGGCCTTGAGATTGTGGAGGTGGTGGCGGCCCAGGAAAAGGAATATGCGCGGGTGCGTGATGCCGCCGCGCTGTCGGACGCCTCGTACATGCAGATCTTCCGGATTCCTGAGGCGGGTGCCGTGGATGTGCTGGACCCCCTGCTGGCCGGCAACGTGGCCCGCACCCGCTTTGGACGCCTCCTGCACACCTTCCTGGCGGATGAAGACGGCCACCTGGCGGCTGACTGTTATGTGGCCAACAACGACGACGAGTTCCTGCTGATTTGCGAAAGCATTGTGGACGATCATGCCGTGCGCAAGCTCTTCATGGAGCAAGGCGGCCAGGCGGCGGGCATGGAAGACCTGACAGAGACGCATGCCCTGCTGAGCGTGGACGGTTGCAAGGCTTGGGCCGTGGCGCGGGAAGTCTTTGGATCCGATATTTTGGGCCTGCCTTACCTCTCGGTCGAGACCTGCTCCTTCGAGGGCGAAAAGGTGCGGTTGTTCCGTGCCGGAAAGACCTCCGAATTCGGGTACCTGGCGATGATCCAGCGCGAAAACGCGGAGGCGCTGGCCTCCGCGCTGTTGGCCTCCTGCGAGAAGCAGGGCGGCGGCTTGGTGGGCAGTGCGATTCACAGCGACTTGCGGCTTGAAGGGCGCTTCTTCAACATCTATTCCGAAGGCGCGGTGGTGCGTGACCCGCTTCCGCTGGGCATTCAATGGATGATTGATTTCGACAAGCCGGAGTTTCGTGGCGGCGCGGCGATTCGTGAGCGCCGGCAGGCGGGGCTTGCGCAAAAAATCATCGGCGTGCGCGCCGCGCCGGGCCAGGAGCTGGCTCCGGACATGGCCGTGTTTGATGATGGAATTGAGGTGGGGCGCATGGTCAAGACCTGCACCTCGCATGTGCTGGGGTGCCGTGTGGGGCTGGCGCTGATCAAGATCGAATGCGCCTACGCGGGCCTGACCTTCCGGCTGGGCCAGCCGCAGGGCCCGGAGGTGGCCACCATTTCCATGCCACCGATCATGCCCAAGAGTCTCTCCGTCAAGCTCGACGAAGTATGAGGAGGAGATGGTCATGACCGGGACGGCCCGCCGCGGACGGCTGATCACGCGCAAGCTGGTGATCGAGCCCGAGTTTCACCAGATTGACCTCATGGGGTTTGCGCATAATGCGGCGTACTTCTACTGGTTTGAGAAGGGGCGCCTGGCCATCCTCTGGGACATCCTCCCGCTTGAGGAAGCCCTGCGCCTGTGCATAGGGTTGCCCGTGGTGCGGCACGAATGCGACTACCTCAAGGCGGCGCGGTACGGGGACCGCCTGATGCTGACGACGACCCACGAACTCGTCTCCCATTACGAGGGGCGCCTGGTGTTTCGGCACTCGCTCATGCACGAGGCCAACAAGGCGGAAATCGCCAGGGCCGAAACGGCGCTGACGGTGATGAACATGCAAACCGGACAACTCGTCCGCGAGTTTCCCGCGGACGTGTGGCAACGATATCAGGCAATGAAATAGGACCGCCCAGCAAGGCTGGACGAATGGAACAGGAGGCCCACATGTTGTTTCAAGATCAAGTAGCCATTGTGACCGGCGGCTCGCGCGGGATTGGGCGGGCCATTGTGGCTGAGTTATCCGGCCAGGGCGCTCGCGTGTTCTTCACCTACCACGCCCACGCCGAGGCGGCGGAGGAAACAGCACGCGCCACCGGGGCCACCGCGATGCAGTGCGCCCAGGAGGACGGCGAGGCGATCACGCGTGCCGTCGAGGAAATCACCACCCAGGCGGGTCGGGTGGACATCCTCGTCAACAATGCCGGCATCCGCTCCGACAAGTTCATCATGATGATGCCCGAGGGCGACTGGCAGAAGGTTCTGGATGTGAATCTCAGCGGCGCGTGGCGCTGGGCGAAGGCCGTAAGCCGGCCCATGCTCACGGCGGGGCGAGGGGCGATTGTGAATATCGGTTCGGTCGCCGGCTCGCTGGGGCTTCCGGGACAGACCAACTATGCGGCCGCGAAGGGCGGGCTCCTGGCGCTGACCCGGGCACTGGCCGCCGAATTTGGCGCCAAGAATATCCGCGTCAATGCCGTGGTGCCGGGCTTCATTGAGACCGACATGACGGCGGCTCTCGCTCGTGATGTCAAACGGCGCAACATAGACAATCTGGTGCTTAAGCGGTTTGGAAAGCCCGAGGAAATCGCAGGTGTGGTGACGTTTTTGCTCTCGCCCGCCGCGTCTTACATTGTAGGGCAGGCCATCGTCGTGGATGGTGGCCTGAGCGCCGCGGTGGCGATGTGAAGCCCCCCCTGCTGGCCTTTCTTTTTCCTGGGCAAGGCTCCCATGCCGTGGGCATGGGAGCGGATTTGTTGCGCTCCGACGAGTGGGTGCGCGGCCAGGTGCGCCAGGCATCGGAACAGACCGGAGAGGACCTGGAGCGGATTTGCCTGAAGGGCCCTGAGCGAACGCTCATGCGAGCCGCCTGTGTCCAGCCCCTGCTGACCATCATCAGTCTGGGTTATGTGCGCAAACTGGAGGAA
This sequence comes from uncultured Verrucomicrobiota bacterium, assembly GCA_964521805.1. Taxonomy (GTDB): domain Bacteria; phylum Verrucomicrobiota; class Kiritimatiellia; order CAIQIC01; family GWF2-57-35; genus CAZFSE01. The sequence continues at coordinate 8,890 of CAZFSE010000068.1, read as the reverse complement.
CAAGGGCTTGCGCCCGGCGTGGTGGCCGGGCATTCACTGGGCGAGATTCCTGCGCTGGCGGTGGCTGGCGTGCTTACGCCCGAGCAGGCCGTGGCGGTGGCGGCGAAACGCGGAATCCTGATGGACGAAGCGGCCGCGCGTTCTCCGGGCGGCATGGCCGCCGTCTTTCTGCCGCTCGCCGAGGTGGAGGCGCTGATTGCGCAGGTTGGGATGACAGGGCGTGTTTTCATTGCCAATGACAACGCGCCTGCCCAGGTGGTGGTATCGGCCTCGGCGGACGCGCTGGATGAATTTGTGCGACTGGCTGGTGGCGCGCGGCCTGGCTGTTGCAAGGCGCTGAGGGTTTCCGGTCCCTGGCATACGCCCCTGCTGGGGGAGGCCTGCGCGCAGTTCGAGGCCTGGCTGGAGGGCATTCCCTTTGAAGTTCCCCGCATTCCCCTGATCGCGAATGCGACCGCCCGCGCCGAGAGCGATCCGGCCCGCCTGAAGCACAACACCGCCCGGCAGTTGACGAGCCGCGTCCACTGGCGCGCGTCCATGGAGGAAGTGCGTGCGATGGGTGTGGGCGGCTTGCTTGAAATAGGGCCAGGCCGCGTGCTCGCCGGCCTGGCGCGTCTCAATGGATTTGGCAACGAAACCGTCGTGCGCGGCGTGGACAGCCTCCGCGCATCCGCCCAAGTGTGCGCCGATTACTCCGCATAGTTTGACATGAGAGTAGAATAGTGAAGGGAGTCAAAACCAAACAAACGTAAGCATCCTGACCTGCACCCTCCTCACGGCGTCTCGACACCAATCCGGTAGATAAAGAGACTGTTGCCGACCGCTGTTGTGTCGGTGTGGGTATTCAGGGGCGGACGGGCTTCGATATGCGTTAAAAGGCTATCGTAAAAGCCTTCCAGCAGGTTCGTGGACCGCTCAAGAGTATAGAACCGATTGGATTCACTGCCCCAGCTGATCACGAGTCCACCAGATGGCGTGGATGATCGTGACAGCGAACGCATGCCCAGATAAGAACTTCCGTCTGTCGGGGAGGTTCCGCAAAGGACTTCAGATCCATCGTTGATGCCATCGCCATCGCTGTCTGGATTCAGATAATCAGAACCCCAAAGGGTCTCGTCGTAATCGGTCAGGAGGTCGCCATCTCGGTCGGGCGAATAGAGAAACGTGCCTTCACCTTCCGTGGCCGCGTAGAGGGCTTTGCCGTCTTGCGAAATGGCCATCGAGGTGACCGCGCGCATCGAGAGGCCTTGATTCAGGGAAACCCAGCCCAGGCCTCCATTGGTTGACAGATACACACCGGCGGCGTGATCTGCGGCATAGACGTTTTGCGGATTGGACGGATCCACCACCACACTGGCGACCACAGACCATGGCACCGAGTAATAATTCATGGTCCGTTCCCGAGGAGGCATCGGCTCAATCGATACGCCCAGAACGCCTTTCCCCGCCGGCAAAAGATAGGAGGGGCACTTACGGCTAAAGCCTTCGTTGATCTCACCCCAGAGCTGTCCGCCATCGGAGCTTTTATAGACCCCGACCCCTTCACCGAGCCCCGCATAAATGGTGTCTGGATTCTGCGGTTCAAGCGCAAGGGAGCGGACATCGAGCCCCCCTAATCCGTTATTGATTGGTGCCCAGTTCTCACCGCCATCCCCGGTTTTATAGACTCCATCGAACCAGGTGCCGACATACACAATATCGGCATTGGTCGGATTGATGGCCATGCAAAGAATATTGAGAAAGGCCCCATCCAATCCATTGTTTTTCGCTTGCCAGGTTTCGCCTCCATCCATGGATTTATAGACACCATAGCTGTTTCGCGGCGGGAATAGGCCATTGAAAATATTCAGTGAAACCCGCATTCCGGCATAAATAACGGCAGGCTGGGAGGGCGCATAGCATACCGATTTAAACCCATGCCGGTTAGTGGGAATGGAGGCATCCACGTCAGGTTGCCGATATACCTCATCCCAATCAAGCCCCCCATTGGAGCTTTTGAGGATGACCCCCTGATGCTCATCGGTAATCAGGACTTCCTGCGGGTTCTCCGGATTCAGCGCAACGGCATCCCACTCTGCAAAGTTGGCCTCTCCAAAACCAATCCCGCTCCAGTCTCCTCCGCTATTGAGGCTCTTGAACGGGCCACTTCTCCCGATGACATACACAACGGACGGATTGGTGGGTGTTAAGGCGATCTGGTGCAGGTGTGCTCCGGAATAGCCCTTGCTGGCATCCACCCAATTCACCGCCCCATTGGTTGATTTGAAATTGCCGCCGCCATAATTGTTTACAAACAAGAGGTTGGGATCGAAAGGATCCACGACCGCGCTGATCGGCACCCCCGCGCGAATGCCCGGCGGCCCCCAGCAATTTTCCGATTCGCGCCAAAACTTTTGCCAGGTGTCGCCGCCATCATCACTGCGATAAAAGGCGGTTCCACTCCCCGCATAGACAACATGGGGATGAGAGGGGCTGATGGTCACGACCGTAAAGAGATCGTTCGTCAAAACGCGTTGCCAGCCAGCGCCGCCATTCGTTGTACGAGCAATTTCTCCCATCCGGCTGTTGGGGGGATAGGACCATGCATTATTTCCTGTGGCGGCAAATAGGATCTGCGAGTTGGTCGGATGCATTTCCAGAAAACCGACGAACAAATTCGAAATTCCCTGATTGATTTGAACCCAATTGGAACCCCCATCGAGGGATTTGAGGATGCCGACGCCATGCTCTTCGGCGGCTTCACGGTCGAAGATGCCGGTGGAGGCATAGAGCACGGCCGGATTGGTCTGGTCGAACAGAATGAACCGTACGAGGCTGTTTCCCCGCCAGACAGGTTGCCAATACTCACCGCCATCCTCCGTCTTGTAAATGACACCTTGGGCTCGATTGAATTCGATTCCGTTGGTGGCGGTGGCGATCTCGGCGCCGGCAAAGACAAGAAGGGAATTCGTTGGATGAATACCAAAATTACGGAAACTGATTTCGTCCCCCTCAAGAATGCCGCCGTCCTTGCGGGCCCACGTTTCGCCTCCATCTATGGATTTGTATATGCCTTTCGCATTCTGGGTGCCCACCCAAACGTTTTGAGGATTGCCAGGGTCCACGGTGAGCGAAAATACGGGAATGCCATCCAGTGAGGGCCCGGCCCTGCTTGTAATACCGGTGTTCTTTTTTGTCCAGGTGGCGCCGCCATCCCTGCTTTTATTCACTCCGCTGGGATTATCCGTCACGAACATGACGTTGCGATTGGTGGGATGAATCCGAACATCGTATCCCAAGCCTCCAATGGGCCCTCCCAGCTTTCTCCAGATGTAGCCATAGCCCGGTGTGGGTGGAGGCTCGCCCATAATAATCACGTCATCCACATGCACATGCGCGGCATCCAACGACTCCAGGGTGATGGACCCTTCGGGAAGAAACGCGGGGTCCGTATAGTCAATTTTCAGGACATCGTTGACATACACAAGGATGTTGCTGTCAAGGCCGATCACCTTCATGTTGTACCACGTATCCAGGGCAAACGATTCCGAATGGCTGGTCAGGTCCACGAAATTGCCCCATGGACTTTCCTTGCCCAGATATAAGCCGCCTTCTTCAAACCGGAGAGCATAACGGCCATTCACGCCCGTCCGATAGTTGATGAACAGCTGACCGGCGAGCACTTTAATGCGGCACGCGAAACTGTATTGGGCCCAGTTTTGGCCGTAATTCAAGTTGATGACGGAGTGATTCTCACCATGCAATACGATGTGGGAGGCATCCTCTGCTTCGGTATTCCACACCCCGAAATCGACGGTCCATGAATCCAGCGCATTGTCTTGGAAATCGTCGGTAAAATACTCGATCCAATTCGTCGTCTGACCAAAGCCTTTCAGGCAGAGAACCGTCATGGAAAGGCAAATTGAAACAGCAACGATCCGCCAACCTCTTCGATCAGTCATGGCCCCTCCCTGAGTTGAAAGCATTGCGCCTGGATACATACTACACGAAATGGTTCGTCTGTGAAATCAAACTCGGGAACATCCGTTGCACTCATGCGGAAATACGCAGCGCAGGAAGCGCAGGAGCAGATGCGTCAGCAGGCCGATCCCTACCTGCCGCTTGACGGCCTTTCCGCGGGTGCCAGGTGGGGTGGTGTCGGCCTTCGCGCGTCCGCCCAAGTGTGCGCTGATTACTCCGACAGCGGCGGAAAATAGCACTACCGATTGCTCGATGTGTAGGTGGTGATGTCCTGCACAATCGTGGTCAACATCATGTTGTCGGTGCCGCCAATGGACCAACCTCCGCCCATGGCGCTGGCCGCACGGTAGAACTCCGGGTTGGCGAGAACAGCGCCTGTTTCCTTGTCCACGAAGCTCACCTGCATAAGAACCGCAGAACTGCCCGCCATAGCACCCAGCCAGAAACGCGCCCCGCCACCGATGAACTTGATTTCCTTGATGACCGGTCGTATGACCAACATTTTGCCTTTTGTGGGTTTGGCGGCAGGATCGGCCACCGTCATTCCCGGGAATACATTGTTTAAGCTGGCCATCAACTCTTCGTTGATTTTCTTGGCGGCTTTCTGGTTGGCGTCGGACTTAGCGAACTTGGGCGCAATTGAAACCTTCTCGAATTCGACCGTGTCGAAGGTGCCGAACCGTTCCGTGCTGGGCTGTGGCAACGCGGCCGGCTTGGTGATTTTCGTCACGCAACCTGTAAGAAGAATGGTACAGCCGATCAGCCAGAGCGCTATTCCCAACTTGACGATTCTCATCCGTAGCTCCTTTATGATTTTTCGTGTCTGTGTACCGCGCATGTCACCGACAACCCAACAGTGCGGAATACTGAACTTCCCTGATTCCCGAAGTAAAGCAGAAAACCGCCCCCCCCGTGTGCCCGATTACTCCGCTGGCGGCGGAAAATAGCGCGGCAACCGCCGGAACAAGTCGCGGTCGCCCTCGATGTGCAAGGCGGGGTTTGCCGCCAGTTGGGAGCCGGTGATCGTGCGCTGGATGACGGCGGACCACAACTCCGCGGGACAGCGAATCAGCAGGGTGGGATTCTCGGCGGCGCCCTCGGTGATGGTGCAGGACCCCTGATGGATGCGCAACACGTACTGCCAGCCGCGGTCCGGGAAATCGAACTGCAGGGTGGCTTCGACGCCCCGCACGGCCACCGGGTTGATGCTCCGCGCCATCTCGTACATCAGGATGCGGACATCGTCACCAGCCCGCTTGCCGGCTTCAGCACATTCATCGCGGCAGGCCAGCGCATGCTCCCAGAAGACGGCGGAGTAGCGTACAAAATGGGGCAGATCCGCCAGCAGGGGCCCGGCGAAGGCCCGCAGATATTCGGCGGGGATGCGTTCCTCGCGCACGAAGGCCGCACCCGCCCTTTCGCAGGCCGTATGGATGGCCCTCATCCGCAGGGGCTTGGCCTGCGGAAAGCGCAGGGCGCAGGCCTCGGATCGGACGAGGATGCCCGAGCAGGTCATGCGCATTTCCTTGGCGTAGAGTTGGAGGGTATCCACCGAGGGCTGGATGATATTGGGGGTCCGCCGCCCGGCAACCAACAGCCCGGCCATGCGCTTGGGCCCCCGGCCCGGATAGCGCCAGCGGTTGCGTTCAATTCCGTCGGGGCCCACCTCGGCCCCGGGGCTCAGGATGGTGAGGGTGCGCTCCATGAACAGCTTGGTGGAAACGCTGACCGAAAAGGCGTAGACCGGCGAGGCGATCAGCACCAGATCCGTCTCGAGAAACTCCTCCAGCAGGGACGTCATCGCATCCTCCTGCACGCAGACGCCCGGGGTCTTGGTCCAGCAGGAATAACAGCCAAGACAGGGGCGAATGTCGGTGGAGGGCAGATGCACGCGGCGGATGTCTGCCCCGGCGTCAGCGGCGCCTCGCAGGAACAGTTCCGTCATGGCGGAGGTGTGTCCGTCCTTTCGTGGATAGCCCAGCAGGGCGAGAAGCTTCATCGGCTTGCCTCCTGGTCCATGCGCTCCAGTTCCGCGGTGATTTTGTGCGCCACGGAATCGGCAAGAACAGACGCGTTGTCTTTCGGGGAGGGGGTGATTGGATCGAGAAAGTGGATACGGAAGCGGACCACCCTGGGGGGGAAGTAACTGCCTTTCTGCCGGTTCAGGAAGGGTTGATCGGAATGCAGAGCAATCGGGACAATCGGCGTGCCGTGCTCGACCGCCATCCGAAACGCGAGATCCGAAAATGGCATGAGGGCATCGAACGAGTTGCGCCGGCCCTCGGGAAAGATCAACAGGTTTCGCCCATCGGCCAGAAGCGTTTTGCACTGTTCCATGGCCTGCCGGATGCTGGCCAATTCGCCCGCCGCGATAGGCACAAAGTCAAAGAACCGAACCATGCAGGCATAGCCAAGCTTGCGCACATGGCGGGCCTTGATCACGAGAGAGCTGGGCGGAAGCAGGGCCAGCAGAAGGATGGCGTCAATCGAACTCCGATGATTGGCGACGTAGATGACCGGCGCGCCGTCCGCAGGGTTGCGCTGTCCGGCCACCTCATCAATGCGGCAGGCGCGACAGGCCGGCAGGTACCACAGCACAAAGAAACGCAAATAGCCCCGTAGCATCGTGCTGGAAAGCCGCCGGCGCACGCGTGGAAATGGGGCCAGCGGCAACAGGACCAGGAGGCTGATGGCGACGAGGATGACCAGCGTCAGGAGGTAGCCAATATGCCCCGCCAGCGCGAGCGGGAACTTGAACGGCGAAGAGGGGCGCTCCCGGTCCGCCGGGGATGGCTGATTGTGCTGGTGTGCTGGTTGCATCATACTGCCTTTGTGATCCCGCCGCGAGCCTCAGCTCATGGCCAAGCCGCCATTGACGCTCAAGACCTGGCCGTGGATATACATGTCCGGCTCCGCGCAAAGAAACTGCACCAGCGCGGCGACCTCCTCGGGCCGTCCCGCCCGCCGCAGGGGGATCAACGGCAACAGCGAATCCGCCGGCACATCTTTGGTCATGTCCGTTTCAATGAGGCCCGGCGACACCGCATTGACCAGGATCTGCTTGGGGCCCACCTCCCGGGCCAGGGCCTTGACCGCTCCAATCAGGCCCGCCTTGGAGGCCGCGTAATTCGCCTGCCCGGCCTGGCCGATTTCGCCGGAGACGGATGAGATCGCCACGATGCGCCCCCGCCGGGCGGCCAGCATGGGCGTCAGAACGGCGCGCATGACATTGTAAAAGCCGCCGAGATTGGTGTTCAGCACGTCCGTCCATTCGTCCGGCTTCATCCAGAACATCAGGTTGTCGCGGGCGATGCCGGCATTGAAGACGACGGCGTAGGGCGCTGTGGCGCTGGCGCGGTCGGCCAGAGCCGCCTGCGTGGCCTGGTGGTCCGCCACGTCAAAACAGAGCAAGTCACAGACGCGACCCAACCCCTGTACCTCCGCCTGAACCTGCTCGCCAGCCGCACGGTTCGACCGGCACGTCAGCCAGAGATCAAAACCGGATTTTGCCAGGCGCAGGGCGATGGCGCGGCCAATGCCGCGACTGCCGCCAACAATAAGGGCGATCCTGGACCCATTTTCCATGGCGGCTAGTACTACAGGAAACCATCGGCAGGAGTCAAAACCAAACTATCGAGGAGATGAGTGCTCTTAAGGAGCGCAAACGTCCCCACTGCCCCCGGGGAGCGAGGTCAGACTATGACGGATAGACCAGGCCTTGGGAGGTGCCGTGGGTAACCCAGAGGGTGTAGTAATATGGCTGGCCAGAGATCAACCCGGAATGCACGTACAGCTGGTTCGTTCCCCAAAAAAGCTCGGTCCCGTCGGTCAGATTGGTGGGGTAGGCATTTGGGCTGTAGCGCAGATAGGCATACTGACTGGTCATGCCACAAAAACGGGGATCCATCCAGCGCAGGAGAGCGCTGTTCGTCAATCCTGTAGCCCGAAACCAAAAGGCATGCGGAGCGTAAACAAAGATCTGAACTTGGGCATTGCTGGACATCGCACAGTTGTCGGTTCCTTCGGCGGCGGCACACGCCCCAAATGCATAGCAACTGCCGCAGGAGCCCTGGTCGTGAACTCCACCGATGTAAGCCTTGCCGCCCACATCACGCCAGTCAAACGAGGTCGGCAACGACCGGTTGACGGGCAAGGTGAAGGGATCGCCCGTCGGAGTGCCCTCCCCCGGCTGGCGCAATGGGCTGGAGAAAAAAAGGCTGTCTCCGTTTTGCGCCATCAGATCCAACAAAGGAATGACCACCTCATCCCCAGTGCCGGCCGCCTTGACGCAAACAGCCGATTCGGTAATGCAGGCACCGTTGGTTTCACGCCAGCACACCGTATCATAGCCATGCCGCGCGCCATAGGCATATTCCGATCCGACCTTGCCTTTGAAAAAATCCCATGCGTCGAACTCAACTCCGGGGCCCACAACCACCATCCCTCGTGTGCCCGTCGGGGTCTCCAGCATCCGGTAGGCATAACCCAACTGCTCACAGTACAGTGCTGACGGATTGGGGCCGGCCATGCTCCAGGACGCTATCAAAAAACCAAATGCCGCGATGAGCCATGATTTATTCATTGGTCAAATCAGCTTAACCTCTGAGACGTTATACCTGTTTGTCCCCCTTTTGATAAGGCCGAGATCAAGGCTCATTTTCAGGCCCCCATTCTTTCGCTGTCATCTAGTATGAGGCCCTGCGCAAAAAAGAAAATTGTTTGTTTTTAATTGCCTCAATGCTGGCGTTATGCTTTCATAGTCAAACATTTATATGGACATGCAAAGTTTATTCATAACGGGAACCGATACCGGTGTGGGCAAGACCGTTTTTTGCGCGGCGTTGCTCTCGCAGGCGCGGGAGGCCGGCATAAATGCAGCCCCGATGAAGCCCGTGCAAACCGGATGCATCTTTCAGGAGGGCCGATGGGT
>CAZFSE010000067.1:0-20727 GCA_964521805.1 uncultured Verrucomicrobiota bacterium | reverse complement strand
AGCGGGCGTTCCAGATGGCGGAGGAGGGGGCGGACATTTTGGATCTGGGGGGGGAATCCTCCCGCCCTGGAGCCGAAGCGGTTTCCGCGGAGGAGGAGCTGTGCCGGATTCTTCCGGTCCTGGAGTCTCTTCAGGGGAAAACCTCCTGCCTGATTTCCGTGGATACCACCAAGGCGCAGGTGGCCCAGGCCGCGATGGAGGCTGGCGCACACATTATCAATGACATTTCCGCCCTGACGCTGGACCCCGGCATGCTGGCGGTGGCCCTGGCCTCTGGTGCGGGCCTCATTCTGATGCACATGAAGGGTACGCCCCGCACCATGCAGGCTGGCCCCGAGTATGGCCAGGTTGTGCAGGAGGTCCGCGATTACCTGGCGGGCCGCCTCCAAGCCCTTCAGCGGGCCGGCGTGGAGCCGGCCTGCATGGCCGTGGATCCCGGCATCGGCTTTGGCAAGACGCTCAAGCATAATCTGGCCTTGATTGCGCAGGTGCCTGTGCTCAAGGCGCTGGGTCGTCCGGTGGTGCTGGGACTTTCCCGCAAGAGCTTTCTGGGGCGGCTGACAGGGCGGGAAACGGGGGACCGTCTTGCGGCCAGCCTGGGGGCCGCCGCCTACGCCCTTTTGAGGGGAGCGGATATTTTACGTGTTCATGATGTAAAGGAGTCTTGCGATTTGGCTCATGTCGTGACTATGCTTCGGCACGAGGAATAGTGCCATGGCGTTCATGTCCAACATACAGTGGCCGGGGCCGGCCGGATTTCTTGAAATCCTGGTCCTGGCGTTTATTTTTTATTACGTGGTCCAGTTCTTTCGGGGCACGCGCGGCGCCCAGGTCCTGCTGGGCTTTACCCTGGTGCTGATCTCCCTGCTGTTGCTGACCTACCTGGTCCGGTTGGATGCCCTGAACTGGCTGTTGCGCCAGCTGTCGGTTTACCTGGCGGTTGCGTTCCTGATTATCTTCCAGCCCGAGATTCGCCGAGCTCTCGCGGAACTCGGAAAACAGCATGTGTTCTCCTCCACGGTGCGCGAGCGCACCGTGGTGGATCATATCCAGCAGGCCGTGCTCCTGCTGGCGGAGCGGAAAATCGGGGCCTTGATTGCCGTTGAAAGGGAAATTGGAACGCGGGCCATACAGGAGAGCGGCACCAAGATGGACAGCCTGGTGACCCCGGAACTGCTGGCCACCATTTTCTTCCCGCACACGCCCTTGCATGACGGTGGCGTGATTATTGCCCGTGACCGCATTGTGGCGGCCGGCTGTCTCTTTCCCCTTTCTCAGCGGGATGAATTAAGCCGCGCCCTGGGCACCCGGCACCGGGCCGCAATCGGCATGACGGAAGAAACGGATGCCCTCGTCCTGGTGGTTTCCGAAGAGACCGGAACGATTTCGGTGGCGTACAAGGGCCGCCTGATTCGCGCCTTGGATGAGGAACGCTTGCGGAGGATTCTCGCCCTGGTCCTGCTGAAGCCGTCCCGGCAAAAAAATCGATGGCTTCGTTTTCAGGAGAATCTGGATCTGACGCCGGAGGGATTGGTCCGAACCGAGGAATTGATGGAGAAGGAATTTGAAGATCATTCGGAATAGCATTTCCCTCTTGGGAGATTTTTTCAAACATAACAAGACGGCCAAGCTGGTCTCGTTGTTTCTGGCGGCCATCTCCTGGTATGCCATTCGTGCGGCCATCAGTTTTGAGGCCGAGGTCAAGGATATCCCCGTGACCATCCAGGTGGATGAGGGATGGGCCATCCTGGACCGCTCCGCCCGGAATGTGGATATCCTGTTTCGGGGTTCCAAGGAGGACATTCGATACCTGAACCGCGATGAAATCAAGGTGACCCTGGATGTGCGAGGAAAAACCATCAATGGCGTCCTGACGGCCAAGGTGGAGCCTAAAAATGTGATTACGCCGGGCGGCGCGCGCGTGGTTTACATCCGGCCCGCCGAGATTACCTTGCGCATGGACCAGGAAGGCGATAAGCAGGTGCCCATCAAGGTGGAGTTTCAAGGCACGACGCCCGATGGGTATGAGCTGGAGAAGGTGGTTTGCACGCCGGCGACGGTGCAGGTTTCCGGGCCCCGCCAGCGCCTGCGGGAGATCGAGTTGTTGCGGACGGCGCCCATCGATCTGGAAGGGCGCATTCGGTCCTTCCGCAAATTGAAACTGCCGGTTCTACAGCCCAGCGATGCCTGGGCGGCCCGCCTCGATCCGGCGTTTGTCATGGCGGAGATTTCCATTGTGGAGCGTTCCGCGTCCATCGAACTGGAGGGATTGCCCGTCACCGCCCTGGTCCGGCAGGGCTTCCGGCCCAAGATTGACCTGGCCGGCGCCCGGGTGAAGGTGACGCTGAAAAGCCGCTCGGAATTGCTCAAAGGCTTGGAGAAGGAGGCCGTTCGCGTGTATGTGGATTGCACGGAAATTGAATCGGCCGCCTCGTATGAACTGCCGGTGCGGGTGGTGGCCCCGCCAGGCATCAATGTGGTGGGGATTGTCCCGCCCACCCTCCAGGTCACCATCCGGGAATAACCATGATCAAGCACCTCACTACGCTCATTTTTGCGTTCTTGCTGGCCGCCGTAATATTCCCTCAAGTGGGTTCCGGCCAAGAGGTGGCGGCCATGGCGGAGGACGCGGAAGACGCCGCTCCTGGCATGGACCTGCCCTTGCTGTCCGGGTCCGACGACCGTTCCGTCTTGCCTCCGGCGACGGGCATCTTGCTTCCTCCCCGTGAGACGCCGGAAGTAAAAAGGCTGAACGATCTTGGATTCCAGTCATTGCAGAACCAAAATGGGCTTCAGTCACTGGCGTATTTCAAGCAGGCCTACCTGCAGGATAAAAAAAGCATCCGGGCCCGGTTTGGCATCGGCACGGCCTTCATCGCCATGGACCGCTACCGGGATGCCTTGCAGGTTTTTGAACCACTCCTGCTGGAGAATCCACTGGATTACGCCCTTCAAAATAACGTGGCCTGGCTGTTGGCAACGGCCAAGGATCCCGCCGTGCGCAATCCCCGGCGCGCTCTTCGCATGGCGCAGGATTCGCTTTTTCAGCGAACCAATGAACATCATATCTGGAGCACGCTGGCGGAAGCCCATTATGTTTGCGGGCAGTATGAACGGGCTTTCCGCGCCGCCGCCATCGCCTTTGATCTTGCGGGGCAGGCCAAGGTCAATGCGGATGCAATGGAACAATATCGCCGTCAGTTGATTAAATGCAGGGAAGCCGTAACGGCCTTTTCCCTGCTGGAGTAAACATGGATGCATTTCGATTCGGATTGGCGGGTCTGGGGGCGGGGGTTCTTCTTTGCTGTGGAGGGGTTGCCGATGAACCGGCGGCGGTATCAAACGCGGGGACGGTCGTCATTGGGAGCGTTCAGGTGGATGCCCAAACTCGCACGGTGCTGGCTCCCGGCTGGGTGAACCAGCAGGAGGGGCCCATTGAATTGCTGGCATGCGGCAAGAGGGGAAAAACCCATGAAAGTGTATTTGTGCTGGACGTGAATCCCCTGGATCTTCAAACCGGCCTGCTCCTGCTGGGGCTGAAATTCGGAGCTCCCATGCCCGGCTTGGGACAGGGCCCTCCCCAAGGGGATGCCCTGGATCTCTGGGTGGAATGGGCGGATGGCGAAACGAACCGGCGCGAAAGAGCGGAATTTTTTGTGTATGACACGGAATCCCATGCGGTGTTGCCCGAGACGCCCTGGGTCTTCACTGGGTCCATGATGGAGGCGGGCGAGTTCAAGGCGATGGCGGAGGAGAGCCTTGTGGCCACCTATTGGGACCCCTGGGCCATCGTCAATATGGCTTTGCCCTGCGGCGCAAACGATGAGTTTCTCATGGTGAACACCAATCTGGCCCCGGCCGTCCAGACGCCGGTTACCCTTCATTTCAAGGCCCGTTAGCTTTTCTTCTGGATGTTTTGCAGGAAAACTATTGCCGTGGGGCGGGGTGTTTTGCTAATGTCCCACTTTCTGTCAGGATCACATGCCTTGGGGCGGTAGCTCAGTTGGGAGAGCACCACGTTCGCAACGTGGGGGTCGGGAGTTCGAACCTCCTCCGCTCCACCAATCCGTGTTCAGTGGGCGGGGAGGTCCATGTCGCATCCGAGCATCAGGTCATCGTCAAAGAGGAATCTTCCCGTGAAGGGTTTGCCCTCCAGCAGGAGCGGCATCCAGATGCGGTCGTCGGCCCACATTTTTTGATAGGGGATTTCTTCCGGCTCAATCCAGACGGGGATGGCCTCGCCGGTCTCCGTGGGGGTTCCCTCGAAATTCGTGGCGGTGAAGACGTAGCCGTGGATGGAATGCCCGTTGGTGAACTGAAACAGCAATTCTCCCGCCTTTTGGATGCCGGTGGGGGTGATGCAAAGTTCCTCCTGGCACTCGCGGATGGCGGCTTGGAGAGGGGTTTCGCCAGGGTCCAGCCGTCCGCCGGGGCCGTTGATCTTGCCCGCTCCCAAGCCGCGCTTCTTGTGGATCATCAGGATCTTTCCATCCCGCATGACAAACAGCAGGGTGGCCCGCTCCACCGGTGTCCAATGGGCCCAGTCTATCTCGCTCATTCGCCGGTAAACCTGCATGCGGGCCGCCTTTCTTACACGCTGAAATACTTGGCTTTGGGGTGGTGCGCCACCAGTGCGCAGGTGGTGACCTCCGGATCCATCATGAAGTTTTCGGTCACCGCCACGCCAATATCCTGGGCGTGGACCAGCTCACAGCAGGCCTTGTTCATGGAGAGGTCGGGACAGGCCGGGTAGCCAAATCCATAGCGCGAACCCCGGTATTTCTGCGTGACGTAATCCTGTGCGCTCCACGTGGGCTCGTCAAAGCCCAGCTCCTTGCGCATGACCTGGTGCCAGAATTCCGCCAGCGCGTCGGTGACTTCCACCGCAAACCCGTGCAGGAGGAAGTAGTCCTGATAATGGTTTTTCTTAAGCCGTTGCATATTTTCGGCAGAGAGGCCGGACCCCAGGGTGACGACCATGAAGCCGGCGACATCTTCATCCTTGCGGAAAAAGTCGGGGATGGAGAGATGCGGGGAGCGGGCCTGCCGGGGGAACTCCAGCCGCAGGGGACTGGCCTCCGGGGTTTCCTGTACGTGCAGGATGTTGCCTTCGCTCCGGCAATGGAAATACCCATAGGCCACCTGAGCCTTGAAGAGCCCACTGCGGGAGCATTCAATCTTCATCTGCTCCAGCTTGGGGCGGACCTCCTTTTCCATCAATTCCTGGTAGGCCTCTGCGCTCATATTGCCGCGCCGGTATCCCCAGCGCCCGCGGATCAGCGCCGTCTCGTTGAGCAGGGGATACACATTGTGCAGATTGATGTCCCGTACGACGCGCCAGCCCAGGAAGGGCGGCGTGGGTGGCGGCTCTAAAAATTCGATGGTGACCGGCGGGGCATCAGGGCTCTGCAGGGTGGCGGCGGGTGCAGAGAGTTGAGCCATGGGCAGGTGGCCGGTTTCCCGGTAGGTCCGCATGTGGGTGAGCCCCTCGAACGCATCCCGGCAATACACCACTGGCGCGGAATAGGACGGCTGGCACGCCTCGGCGACAAAGCCGGGCGTCAGGGCCGCACCGCCCAGAAAGACCGGCACGCGGATCCCCGCGGCTTCCAGCACCTTCATGTTCTCCGCCATGATGGCGGCGGATTTCACCAGCAGGCCGCTCATGCCCAGCACGTCGGCCTTGTGCTCTTTCACGGCCGCGATCATGGCCTCGACCGTAATCTTAGTGCCCATGTTGACGACCTTGAAACCGTTGTTGCTGAGAATGATGTCCACCAGGTTTTTCCCAATGTCATGCACATCGCCCGCCACCGTGGCAATGACCATGGTTCCTCCGCCGCCTGCGGATTCCTCTTTCTTCATGTGCGGCTTGATGATGTCCACCGCTTTTTTCATCACTTCGGCGGACTTCAGCACGAAGGGCAATTGAAGGATGCCCTCGTTAAAGAGGCGCCCCACCTCCTTCATCGCAGGGACCAGGATGACGTTGAGGATGTCTTCGGCGCTGTGGTCCTTGAGCAAGATCGGGAGCACGTCCGCGAGCGGGGGAACCCGGCCCTTGATGACCGCCTCGGTCAGCGCCGAGTGGGGAGGAAGGATTTTTCGCGGGCCAGCCGTCTCTTCGGTCGTTTCCACCTCAAAATGCTGGATAAATTTTTCGATGGGTTCGCCTTGGGAGGCATCATTGCCCAACAATGCTTCGGCCACACGGATGGCCTCCGGGGCGATCTGATTGAGCGGGGCGATGCCGGCGACGTTGATGATGCAGGCATCCATGCCCGCCTTGAGGCACTGGTTCAGAAACACCGCGTTCAACACCTTGCGCCCGGCGGGCTTGAGCCCAAAGGAGATGTTGGAGAGGCCCAGAATGGTGCGTACGCCGGGAAGTTCCGTCTTGATGCGGCGGATGGCCTCCAGCGTCTCAAGGGCGGCGGTCCGCAGGGTGGGATCCCCACTGCCGATCGTGAAGGTGAGGGTGTCCAGGAGCAAATCACCGCGCCGCAGTCCATGTTGTTCGCAGAACGCCACGAGGCGTTTGGCGATTTCGATCTTGCGGTCCGCGGTCATCGCCATGCCCTGCTCGTCAATGGTCAGGCAGACCAGCCCGGCGCCATAGCGGCGGGCCATTTCCACCACGCGCGCGGCGCGCTCTTCGCCGGCCTCGAAGTTGATCGAGTTGATGATCATCTTGCCGCCGTACAGCTTGAGGGCCGCCTCGATCACATCGGCCTGCGTGGAGTCCACCATCAGGGGCAGGCGACATTCTTGCGCCGCGCGCGCCGTCAGCAGTCGGATGTCCTTGGTTTCATCGCGCCCGGCGTAGGCACAGCTCAGGTCCAGAATATGCGCGCCGCCTTCCTCCTGCTCCTGAAGAATGCCAAAAGCGCCCTCGTAATCACCGGCCAGCAGTTTGTCGCGGAACTTCTTGGAGCCCGTTGCGTTGGCCCGCTCGCCGACATAGAGGGGAGGGGGCTCTTGCGTTAAATCCATGGGGGCAAAGACGCTGGAAGCCTGCTCGGGAAAACGGACTTCTCGCGGTGGCGCTTGAAAGCCTTGGACCGCCTTGCACAGGGCTTGAATGTGCGCGGGCGATGTCCCGCAACAGCCTCCGACGAGGTTCAGCCCGATCTCGCGGGTCATCCTGCCCAGCAAGGCCGCAAACTCATCTGGCTTGAGCGGATAATCCACCCCGCCGGCCTTCATCACCGGCAGTCCTGCATTGGGCATGCAGGCCAGCATGCCGGGCCAGTTCGCGGCCAGGTAATCCAAGTGCTGGCGCATGGCCTCGGGGCCGGTGGCGCAATTGAGCCCCAGCAGGTGGATGGGGAAGGGCGCCAGCGAGGCCACGACCGCGCCGATGGCGCTTCCGATCAGCAGGGTGCCGGTTTGCTCGACCGTGACGGAGACATACAGGGCCTTGTTGTGCCGCCGCCCCAGCACCTTGTCCGCCGCGACCAGCGCGGCCTTGATCTGGAGGAGATCCTGGCAGGTCTCAATCAACAGGCCATCAGCCCCGCCTTCCAGCAGGCCCTCGATTTGCTTCTGAAGGGAGTCACACAGAGGATCAAACGCAATTTGTCCAAGGGTTGGAAGTTTGGTGCCGGGGCCGATGGACCCGAAGACATAACGGGGCTTCTCCGGCGTGGAGGCCGCTTGCGCGGCCTCGCGGGCCAGCCGGGCGGCGGCGCGGCTGATCTCAAGAGACTGCGCTTCCAAGCCATATTCGGCCAGCGTAATGGAGGAGGCTCCAAAGGTATTGGTCTCCACGGCATCACTGCCCGCCTCAAAATAGGCCTGGTGAATGGACCGGATGATGTCCGGCGCGGTCAGGTTCAGCAGTTCATTGCATCCGTCCTTGCCCTGCCAGGCGTCCTGGGGGACATGGCGAGCCTGGATCTGGGTGCCCATGGCCCCATCCAACACGAAGATTCCGTTGTTCAGCCGTTCCAGCAATGTCATAAAACCTCTGCCGATATGATTCATTCAGACCAACCAGGCGGCATCCTAACAGAAATTTCAAGAATGGCCAGAAAAGCCAGAAACAGTCCGGGTCAAGCCGATGCCAGCACCCGTCCGTCTTCCAGCACGAGCGGGGTGGTGGAGTTGTTGCATACGGCCACCCGCCCGCGGCAGATGATATTTCGTCCGAAGCGCACATCGCCCTGGACGTTCAGGGAGGAGCAGTGTTTCAAGGAGGGTGCGCCCTGCGGGAAGCGTTTGCGCAGATCGTCCAGCGTGCGATAAAAAGCGGCATCCAGGTCAATGACGGGGGGAGAGGAGCATTCATCCGCCAGGCGCAGATGCTGTTCCGGGGTGAGCGTATAGGCATCTGACCAGAGGGCCAGCAGATCGCTGGTTGTTTTGACCGGCGCAAAACGAGTGCGTGGCACGCGGAGTGCCCCGGCGCCGGGGAAGAGTGCGATGGCCGACCCCATGGCGGTTTCCAATTGAATGACCGGAGGCGACTTTGCTTGCCGGGGATCCACGGTTTTTCGATTAATGATCAGCGGCAGGTCCAGGATGGAGCCTGTTTGTTCCAGTTTCTCCTGGAGCGCCTGCAGGTTCAGCCAGAGATTGTTGGTATTGAAAAAGGGGTACCGCTGGATGTCCTGGAAGATCGGGATTTCCTCTTCCGGGCATTGCGCAATCTCGCGCAACAGCAATCCGCCTTCACGGCGCACCGCCAGATGACCGCCCTTCCGGTCCGCCTCCGTGCGGTCCGTCACTTCCATGAGAAATGGAAAATTATGCCGGGCCATCCAGCCCAGGATGTTCATGTCCAGTGTGGCGCCAAGATTGTCCGCATTGGATGCAAAGGCATAGAGGTATCCCTGTTGCCGGAGTTGGCTGAGCAGTCCGGTGGTGGTCAGCGCGGTGTAAAGGTCGCCATGACCCGGAGGGCACCATTCCAATTCGGGCTGTTCTGGCCAGTCGGCAGGCTGTCCGGTTGCGGGCAGGAGCTTGGGGACGCGGTGTTGGAGAAAAAACAGGGGGATGCCTGTCTGGCCGCGGGCCAGTTCTGGATAGCGCGCCAGCGCTTGTTGTGTGCCGCACTGCGTGCTGAAGCTATTCATCAGCAACAACGGCAGTGGGCAATCATGGGTTTTGCGCAACTGCAAAATTTGTCCGGCAATGATGTCCAGGAAGGATCGCCCGTCTTTGACGGGGATCAGGGATTTTGCGCTCTCAAGCCCCATGGTGGTGCCCAGCCCGCCATTCAGCTTGATCAGCAGGGTGTGGCGAAGGGCGGAACAACCGTCGCGGGCATAATCCGCGAGTGCAGTGGATGACGGCAAGTTGGCGGGGGGGGCAATGAGGCTTTCTGAAATCAGGCCCGTCTGTCCCTGCCGCCATTTCTCCACCTGCCGCACAAAGGCGGCGATGGCCAGGGGAGGGGCCTTGTCGTTGAGCATCCGTTGTTGAATTTGTGCAAACACATCGCTTGGTTGGATGGAATCCGTCATGGGGATACAGCCTAGCGTCCGGCCGGGATGCGGGCAAGCCTCCATTCCGGATGAAAGAGGGGGTACCCCCATGCCACGTGGTGCATAAGGGTACCCCCGTACCGGATCCTTTTCGAATCGTTGTCGTAATCGTCTTCGATGGAGAGGCGGTCAGAAATCCTTAAACTCGTGTTCGTCCAGAGGGATAACAGCCTCGGGGGTTGCGGGTTTGGCCTTGAGGGCCGGTGCCGACGCCTTGACGGGGGCCGGGTGGTGGTTGCGGGTCTGTGCCAGCTTGCGCGGAACCGCGGACGCGCCTGGCGTCAATACCGCCGCGGACGCCAGGGATGTGCCGTCGGAAGCGCCCTTGATGAGCCCCAATAGCTTATCCACCATCACATTCAATTCTACCGCTTGGCTGGATAGTTCCTCGGCGGCGCTGGCGGACTCCTCGGCGTTGGCCGCATTTTGCTGAACCACCTTGTCCATCTCGGCCACGGCGGTGTTCACCTGGTCAATCCCCTGAGCTTGTTCTTTCGAGGCCGCTGCTATTTCCGCCACCAGAGTGGCGACTTTCTCGGAGCTTTCCTGGATGGAACCCAGCGCCTTGGCGACTTCATCGCTGACCGCGACGCCGGCCTCCGCGTTCTTCTGCGACCCTTCGATCAGGTCCGATGTGTTTTTCGCCGCCTCGGCGCTACGCCGGGCCAGATTGCGGACTTCCTCCGCCACCACCGCGAACCCCTTGCCCGCCTCGCCCGCGCGCGCGGCCTCGACTGCCGCATTCAGCGCCAGCAGATTCGTTTGAAAGGCGATTTCATCAATGGTCTTGATGATCTTGGCAGTCTCCGACGAAGATGCCTTGATCTTTTCGATGGCATCCGACATACGCTTCATGGCTTCGACGCCATGCGCGACCTGGCCGCGCGATGCCTGCATCAATCCGTTGGCTTTATTGGCGTTGTCAGCGTTTTGCCGGGTCATCGAGGCCATTTCCTCCATCGAGGAGGACGTTTCCTCCAAGTTGGAGGCTTGCTCGCTGGCCCCTTGCGCCAGGGATTGGCTCGCCGACGAAACCTGCCCCGAGGCCGAAGCGGTTTGGCCGGCGCCTGCCTTTAAGCCGTCCGCCACATTCAACACGCCATGCGCGATGCCGCGTATGATGATCGACGCAATAATGATCGCAAGAATAATCCCGACGGCGGAGCCCAGGATCAGCGTCCAGCGGGTCACATTATATTGGCGATCGGTATTTTGGGCGGTTTCCGCCATCGCCGCGTTATTCATGTTCACCAACTCCTCCAAGATAGCCTCGGCCTTGTCCACGGCGGTGCGTCCGCGCGTGGCGGAGAGGGTTTGCGCCGCAGCGTTTTCGTGTTTCAGCGTCAAGGCCATCACCTCCTGGTTGATCGCTTCAAAGGCCTTCCATTCCCGGTCGAATTCCGCAAGGCGGGCTTTCCCGGCCTCGTCCGCCAGTTGCCGGAACCGTTCCAGTTTTTCGTGCAGGTCTTTCTCGTATTTTATAATGTCTTGCGCATACTGCCGCATCGCGGCGTCATCCGTCTCCAGGATGGCGTTCTTTTCGGCGCGATGGACGCGCAACAGGTCCGCACGCATCGCCTCGCCCAGTTGCACCTTAGTGGAAAGCACCTCTTCCATGTAGTTGAGGTCCGCGTTCAGGCCGGCCAGCGACCATATGCCCAAAATGGCGATCCCGACCGCCACCAACGACAGCATCGCGAGTACGGCGTAAATTTTTGCGCTCATGCTCATGTTTTTCATTCTCAGCTCCTTTTTTTATTGCGCTTCAGCGATTTCCGAGACGGTAAAAATCCGGTCCACATCGAGTAACATCACGACCTTTTTGCCCACCTTGCCCATGCCCAGGATAAAGGCGGTGTCCACCGCCGCACCGAATTCCGGCGGCGCTTCGATCTGGTTGGCGGCGATATCCAGCACCTCGGAGACCTCGTCCACGATCAGGCCCAGAATCAGTTTTCCCTCCCCGCGGGTGATTTGCACCACGATCACACAGGTTTTTTCCGTGGTGGCGCGCGTTTCCAGTTCGAATTTCAGGCGCAGGTCCACCACGCTGATGACCTTGCCTCGGAGATTGATCACCCCGCTGACGAAGGGCGGGGTGCGCGGCACCTTGGTGATATCCATCATCTTGATGATTTCCTGCACTTTCAGGATTTCGAGGCCGAACTCTTCCGCCCCCAAGCGGAAAGTCAGGTATTTACCCGCCACCGCCCGGGTTTCCTGGATGGCTTCAATGGTTGCTGTGCTCATGCTGTTGTCTCCTCGCTTGTTGGGGTTGTTCCTGGGCCAATGGCGTAGGACAAACCTTTTTCGGCCTTATTTTTCTCACGGATTTCCCCGCCGCATGTGGAGCCGTTTAGGAATCGGCCCCAGCCAATTGCATCCGTGTTGCCGTAAAGCGTACCCCCCCCCCGGGGGGTGTTAAGGATGGGCGGAACGTTTATTTATTTTTTTCTCATTTGAAGGCAAACGCGAAATAGACCGCGCCGAGTACGAGGGCAAAGGAAACCCCGTAGTTCCATTTGAACTTTTCGCCCATGACCAGCAGGGCAAAGATCATGAAGACGGCAATGGAAATCACTTCCTGGATGATCTTCAATTGGGTGGCATTGAAGCGCCCATATCCGAGCCGGTTGGCCGGGACCTGGAAGCAGTACTCGAAGAAGGCGATGCCCCAGCTGAACAGGATAATGAACAGCATGGGTTTGGAATGGGCCTTGAAGAATTTCAGATGCCCATACCAGGCCACGGTCATAAAAATATTGGAAAGAATCAGCAACAAGACGGTGTTCATGTGCAATCTTCCTTTTGACGGATCGAATGGCGGTGATACTATCGGGGGCGCTGGCGCAATCAATGAAAAACGGAGGCGCAGATGGAGTGCCATCAGAAGGACAACGGGCGCGGGTGCAACTGCAGTTACCGGGGGTGTTCCCGCAAGGGGATCTGCTGTGAATGCCTGTCGTATCATCTGGCCATGAGGGAGTTGCCGGCCTGCTGTTTTCCCCCTGAGGTGGAGCGGACCTATGACCGGAGTTTTGAGCAGTTTGCAAAGCTGGTGGGCGGTGGTAAAGTGTAAACAAAAGGAGAACAACAATGCGTGCTGGTTACAAAATGATGGTGGTCCTGCTGGCGGGACTTGTCTGCGCCGGCTCAGTGTATGCGAAGTCCTGGGAAGACAACTATGAGAAAGCCTCCGCCGAAGCCAAGAAAAGCGGAAAATATATGCTCTTGGACTTCAGCGGGTCTGACTGGTGTGGATGGTGCATCAAGCTGGACAAGGAAGTCTTCAGCCAGAAGGCTTTCAAGAAATTTGCGGAGGAGAACCTGGTGCTGGTCCTTTTGGATTTTCCGCACCAGAAGCCCCAGTCCAAGAAGCTTGAAAAGCAGAACAAGGCCCTGGCCGAGCAGTATGGCGTCAAGGGGTTTCCCACGGTTATTCTGTTGGATTCCGAAGGCAAGCTGGTGGGGCGCACGGGATACAAAGAAGGCGGCCCTGATCCGTACGTGGAGCATCTCAAAAAGATGATCGAGGACCACAAAGCCTCGGCAAAATAGCGGCCTCTCTACATCTTCTGCCCTTGCGCGTACAATCCTAACCACAGGATTCGTGGGCAATAGCAAGGAGAGGCAAAATGAGATTCCCTTTGTTGGCGGGCCTTTTGATGGTGGGTGGGGCTGTTTTTTCAGCCCATTCGGATGGCGTGGACGTGGTCGAGGCTTCGCCCGGCAAGATGTCGTGGAGGACGGATGCCACGAACGCCATTTCCGTTTACACCGTGGAATGGGCGCCGTCGTTGGACCCTGCCTCTTGGAATTCATCGTGGTCTAGCCTGGAGGGGATTGTTTCCACGGACTCGTTCATCACGGTGGACATTCCCATGTTTTTTCGCGTCACGGGGTACCGTTATGTGGAGGAATCTGATCCGGACCTTCTTCGAGCGCAATACACCGCCGCGGTTCGGGACGCCTCCAATGCCACACCCGAAAAGATCAGCCGCAACCTGCTGGCGGTTCATCCGTCGACCCCCGGCCTGCACTGGCGTACCAACGAGTCCGGGGCGCTGGAAATTCGAGTGGTGTCCTTCATGACCACGGGGGCCGCCACCAACTTCTATCAAGGGCATACCAACATCACGGCAGGGGAACAATGGGTGACCCTGTATCCGGAGCTGAGGAATTTTTGCTCGGCCTATCCCGGCACCAATGTGCTGTTGCGCATCAAGCAGGTGCTGGGCATGCCTCCCTGGTCGCCCAATGACGCGATCGTTGAATTCTGGGTGAATCCCAACTATTTGTTTCGCCCAACCCCCGATCCGGAGATTTATGACCATGAGGCGTGTGTTGAGTTCTACTCCAATTCCTTTTCTTTCATGTCCGTTCAGACGGTCAGCTCCACCTACATTCAGTGGTTTACCAACACCTTCAACTCACGCTACTACGACATTCCCGGAGGAAATCCCTCCAATAGCTGGCCTTGGACTCGGTTGGGATACACCTATGATTGGGGCCAGCCAAGCAACCATGTGGGCCTGAGCGAATACGTCATTCCCACCAAATGGGATTGGCCGTGGCCGGGCGGTAACAAGGACGTTCCCATGGAGGTGGTGCTGGTCACGAACGCCGCCACCTATGGGAAATAAACAGCACGGTTTTCCCGGCTAGACAGGCTGTTCCGGGGAGCCTAGTATGATGACAGGCGGGGTTTGATTGGGGGGGCTTATGAACTGTCGCTGGGAATTGTTTCGTCATCAGGCTGACCTGGGCGTGCGCGGTGTTGGCGCCACGCCGGAGGAGGCCTTTTCCCAGGCCGCCCTGGCGCTGACGGCGGTAATGACGGATCCCAAGAACGTGGAGCCCCGGGATCCCCTGGAGGTGGAATGCGAGGCGCCGGACCTTGAACAATTGCTGGTGGACTGGTTGAATCGGGTGATTTTTGAGGTGGCCACCCGGAAGATGCTGTTCAGCCGTTATGATGTGTGCCTTTTGCCCGGCAAATTGCGTGCACGAATCTGGGGGGCGCCCATCCAGCCTGAACTCCATCGGCCGACCGTGGAGGTGAAGGCCGCGACGTATCATCATCTGTCCGTGCGCCAGTACAAGACCGGGGCGTGGGTGGCGGAGTGCGTGGTGGATGTGTAGCTTGAAGACTGCGCATTGGATGACGGCAGAGGGTTGGATTTATGGCACACGCCACAAAATTGCGTTGCGCTTTTTGCCCCAGGAGGAATACAGTTGCCTCCATTGGTTCTTTTAACAGTTGAATGAAGTTTCTTGATTCCGCCTAACGCAAGGCGGGGAAGTGGAGAGTAGCGACATGTTGGCCCAGATGACCGTAGTGCTGGCTTTGTTGGCGGCCATGTTCTCTTTGCTGGCGGCTGTATTGACCTTGAAAAAAATGGGCCGGCTGATCGGCCGCTTGGAGAAGCTGATGGCCCATGGCCAGGAGTCGGTGGCCGAACCGGTGATGCCTGACGCATCTTCATCCGATACCTCTGCGCAGAAAACCGGAGCATTGCCCACGGTGCGCGGCCAGCCCGTGACTCCAAGAATTATGCTGAAAAAAAGCGGATCCGGCTCAGCCAAGAAAAGCACGGGGCCGGTTGTTCCTCCGCATCCTGCCACCATGGGGCCTGGCACGTCCTCCTCCCTGCCCATGGTCAAGCCCATTGTCAAGGATCCCGAACCGCCGCCTCCCGCACCAAAGCCGCCCGCGCCGCCACCCGCGCCGCCCAAAGCCAAGGCCGAGGATGCCGATTACCTGAATTTTAACTGTCCCGAATGCGGGCAGAATATAGAGGCGCCCCTCTCCATGATGGGGCAAAAAATACCATGCCCGGTCTGTTCCCATGCGATCAACATCCCCGTCCGGGAGAAGGAGCAGGGAATAATCGAGGCGGCTCCGGAGATTGCGGCCAAGGAGGAATTGGGCGCCCGCAAGGACACCACCATCCGCATGGAGTTGGGGGATCTTTCAAATCTTCCATCGCCGACCCCCCGGAGCATCACCATCAAGCGACGGGACATCAAGTTCCGGCAGATGTGAGAAAGCTCAGCCCTTCAACCGCTTGAGCAGTTCGCTGATGGTCATTTTCAGCGCTTGTGCTGCCTTCTGCTGGTCGCCACCCATTTTATCCAGGACCGATTGGAGGTACTCTTTTTCCACCGAGTTCAGATAGCCGCGCAGATAGGCCCACCGGAAAGAACCTTCGCTTTCCTTGGCGGTAGCCGGCTCATTCTCCGGCTGGCTTTGAACCACCGCCCGCAGATGTCCTGGAAAATGGCCGGTCGTAATCCGCTGGCCTTTTGATTTTTTCATGGCCTGGAGAATGACATCTTCAAGCTCCGTCTGGTTTCCAGGCCAGGTGTAGCGTTCCAGGAGCCGTTGTGCCTCCGGGTCAATGCTGATGAGATCCGCATCCAGGCCGAATTCATAGCGTATGGTATGGTAGGCGAGGGGAAGGATGTCCTCCGGACGCTCTCGCAAAGGGGCAATTTTCAAGATGACCGAGCTGAATTTCCTGTAGAGACCTTCCAGGAAGGCGCCGCGCTCGATCAAAGGCTCCAGCGCAACGCTGGACGCGGCAATCCACCGGGCCTTGACGGGAAGCTTTTCAGCCTGTCCCAAGCGGCTAACTGTCTGAGTTTTGATGACCTCCAGCACCTGTTGTTGTGTGGAGAGGTCAAGACGATTGATATGGTTGATGAACACCGTGGCGTTGTCGGCCTGCTCCAGCAGTCCATGCCGGGGATAGTCATTGGCGCTGGCGGGGGCGGAGCCCAATAGTTCCACCGCGGCTTGGGCGGCGGGTGTGGCGGAGCAGTCAAAGACCAGGAATCCCCCCTGTGTGGACTTGCTCTGCTCATAGACCACCCGGGCCAGCATCTCCTTGTGTGTGCCCGGATCTCCGAGGATGAGGACGGGCGTTTGGGTGGGCGCCACCCAGGCAATCTGGTCGCATAACTTCCGCATGGATTTGCTTTCTGCCACGACGGTCTCAAAGCGGTAGTGAAAATCCAGCTCCTTGCGAACCCCGGTGACATCCGCCCGCCGGCTTTCCAAGGCCCGGTTGACCGTGGCCAGGAAGTCAGGGATCTTGAAGGGTTTGGTGATGAAGTCAAACACCCCCAGCCGCATGGCCTCCAGGGCGCATTCAATGGTGGCATGGGCCGTGATGATGAGCACCTCCGTTTGCGGGGCCGCCTGGCGGATTTCCTTCAGCAGGCGCAATCCGTCGAAGGGCTCAATCTTCATGTCGGAGATCACCAGATCAAAGGGGGTGGTCTTGATTTGATCCAGGGCCTGGTCCGACCGTTCCGCGGTGGAAACATCGTGTTCCTCAGTCTTCAACAGTGAGCGCAGAATGGTGAGGATTCCAACATCATCATCCACAACTAAAATGCGGGACATAGGGCATTCCTTTATGCTTGAATCTGCCGGCGGCCGCGATAAACCGGGTTCAGGCCTCCGGGATTTTTCTCAATAATACAGTTTCGGAGCCCTGATGGCTGGGCGGCGATGCTTCATCTTTCAGCCGGCAGGCTTCAAAGAGCAAGGGGACGGTCTTGGAGGCCATGGGCTTGGCGGGTGGAGGGAACTTCTTCCTTTCAAATTCAAAGTCACCCGCCCCCCGAATCACGAGCTGGCACACGGCATCCTCCTGCTTGTGCTTGCCATATTCCGCCGCCACAATTTCACCATCCATGATATGCAAAATGGCATGACGCCGTTCGGGGTCGGTGACGGTCAGCACCCCGGTCTGCGTGGTGCTGTGCAGAAGCTGGATCAAATCCACGATGGAAAGAATGTCAATACGCCCCGAAAAATGCACACAGCGGGAGGGATCACTCTTTGAGGGGGCGGCTTTTTGATCGCTGGGAGCGGCTGGCGCCACATCTTGAATAAAAAACTGCATGCTGTAGGGATAAATGAGGATTTCGTCCCCGGAGACAAGGCCCCGGGAGCCGTAGAGGATATCCCCGTTCACCCGGGTCCCATTGGCGCTGTCCAGATCTTCCACAAAATACCGGCCCAAGCTGAAAAAGAAGCGGGCATGGCGCTTGCTGACCATGTCGTCCTGCAACAGGATGTCGCAGACGGCACTGCGTCCAAACACCAAATCCTTCTCGCAGGGAATGGTGATTTGCATTCCATGCAGATTAAGTATGCCTTCTTGAACCGCCTTATTTTCCATGTCTTTCCTTGCCTATGCCTATCTAAACCCCTGAACGCTTCTAACATGTACTTCTGCTCAATGCAAGCGGCCTGCCTGAACGTATCGGCTAGAGATCCAACAGCCGAAGGCGCTGGAGAATGGCTTCTGACCAGGCGGCCATGCCATCCTTTGGGCGGGCTTCCAACCGGATGCCCACCAGATAGCCGCCAGACTTGACGTGCGGCTTGGACCATCTGCACTCCCCGCGAAGCTTGAGTGCACCGGAGGGTGTGTGGGTTTTCAACTCAATCCACACCACCAGGGGCGCTTTATCAGGAATGCTTTTGACCACCAGCACCTGGAGTCCACTCATCGAAGCATTCAGGATGGTTCCCTGGATCTCCGGATGGCGTAGAAAAAGTGCCTTGGGGGCGGAGGCAATGGCCAGTCCAACCGGCACGTTCAAGGAAATCCGCCGATTCCTTCTGTGTTCGCTGTCTTCCCGTTGCGCATGTGACAGCCGAAGGGCGCTACTTCCCTGACCCTGGACAGCGCCCTGCTTGGAGCCATGTACGTTGTAGACATCTCCTTTGCCAGTCATGCAATCCTTCCCTCCAGCCAAAACCATCGCGCACATTGTGTAAAAAGAGGGCCGCTGGGTAAAGGAAATTGTTATTTTTGTTTATGGCACGCCTGTGCGTGGATTGCTGGGGGATGGCGGAAGGGGAGGGATTCGAACCCCCGGTGCCCGTAAGGACACTCCGGTTTTCAAGACCGGTGCAATAAACCACTCTGCCACCCTTCCAGTGGGACGGCATAAACAGGGTATTGGATTGAACGGGCCATGAAAAGTAAAAAGAAGGAACGGGGCGTGGCGGCGATTATCCAATGGCGATCATGCGCTCGACGGCCTGAACGGCGCGGCGGCGGATCTCCTCAGGCACTTCAATGACGTACCGCGTCTGCCGGAGGGATTCCAGGGTGTCTTCGAGGGTGATTTCGTTCATGTGGGGGCAACGAATACTGCAGATTCTGAGCAGGTCCTTGCCGGGATTTTCGGCGGCAATGTTGTCGCCCATACTGCATTCCGTGAGCAGGAGGTATTGCCGGGCGCCGGAGGTTCGTACGTACTGGACCATGGCGGTGGTGCTTCCGGAGAAGTCGGAGGCGGCGACCACCTCCGGACTGCATTCCGGATGGGCGAGGATCAGAACGCCAGGAAATTGTGCCCGGGCATTGTGGATGTCGTCCACGGTGAAGCGCTCATGCACTTCGCAACGTCCGTTCCAGCCAATGATTTGGGCTTGGGCCTGGCCGGTTGCAGGGTTTTTGCGTGGAAAGAGGATGGTCTTTCCCGTTTCGCGCGCGACGTTGGAGGCCAGGTATTCATCGGGCAGGAAGATGATCCGGTCGGTGTTGAGCGACTGCACGACCTTGACGGCATTGCCGGAGGTGCAACAGATGTCAGACTCCGCCTTGACGTCCGCGTAGGTATTGACATACGTGACGACCGGCACGCCGGGGAATTCCGCGCGCAGGGCGCGGACATCCTCGGCGGTGATGCTTTCGGCCAGCGAGCATCCCGCCTTTTTGGCCGGGATCAGGACGGTCCTGGAGGGGTTGAGAATCTTGGCGGTTTCGGCCATGAAGCGCACGCCGCAAAAGATGATGATATCGGCCTCGGCCGTGGCGGCTTTGCGGCTGAGTTCCAGGGAGTCCCCGCGGAAATCGGGCACGGAATAATAGAGGGCGGGCTCCATATAGTTGTGGGCGAGGATGACCGCCTTTCGCTCTTTTTTCAGGCGCAGGATTTCCACGGCGATTTCCGCCTTGGCCCTTAATTCCGCGGGCGGCACGATCCGGCTCAGCCGGGCATTCAGTTGCTCAAACATTTCTTTGGCGGTCATGCGGATAGTAATAGCGCACTGCCCGTAAAATGTACAGAGTTCCCCGCGCGGCGTTGCCGCCGCATGGCCTCACAATGGGATGTGGAATCGAGGAGGCCCACCGCCCTATTCCGTGGCCGGCGGGTTGGTGTAAGAGGGGTCCAGCGCGGTGTTCAGCATGTGCGCCAGGCGTACGCCCGCCTTCTGCAGTTGTTCCTGGACATAGGGCAACTTGGAGGCAATGTAGTTCCCGCTGGTCAGATCCATTCCTGGACGGGACCATTTGGACGGAACTTTTTTGCCATTGCTCCAGCGATAGGCCTGCTTGCGTGCCAGTTGATACGATTCAACGGCCCAGTCGAGCGGCTCGCCGGCCCGCCAGCGTTGCACCCGTTCGGGCGTAAAATCCTGTTCCAGCTGTTTTGCAAGCGCCTTGGGTTTCTTGCCGGCCATGAGCTCCTGCACCAGGGGGTCGTCCCAGACGCTGTGCAGGCTGGGGGGATAGTCCATGGGGGTTTTGGCGGAGAACGAGTAGTGCTCGCCACTGAAGGAATTGACGGGAAGCATGTTGCCACCCAGATCGCCTCTGCGAGAGGAGCAATGGAGAGGCTGATGCAGATCGCCCACGAAGTGCACCAGGAACCGCAGGGCGTCGAGCTGTTGTTCGGGGGTGGATTCCGGCGCAACCAGCACAAGGCGCGAGCGCTGAATCTGGCTGACGATGTCCTGGCCATCTTCGGAGACCGCGAAGTCATTGGAGTAGTTTTTGGTGACTTCAAAATTAATGTAATGCCACTGGCTGTTTCCCGGGTAGAGGAGGGCATAATCCTTGTTCCCCCGGATGAAGTCGGGCCAGAGGGCAATCTCGTGGTCACTGAGCTTGTGCTCGCCGAGGATGGCTTGGACCTTTGCATGGGCGGTGGGGGTCAGGAGATGCTCCGTAATGATGGCCACGGTGGCATGCCCCGCCGATCCCCAGGCAAACGCGTGGGCTGGGATGAGGGAAAGCCCCAAGAGGATGAGTCTGACAAGAAGGCCGGCAGGTTTGTGATGTCGCATGGGTTCCTCAATTCTGTGAGTGAACCTACGCCGCACCCTGAAGGCTGTCAAATGTGGGCTTGCACGCTCTATCGGGAGATAATCGGCCTATTCAAACCGGGGATCATGCGCCCCCGGCGTGTCGAAGCATCTCCTGCC